>NZ_JAKJSR010000022.1:0-148260 GCF_050337155.1 Vibrio cionasavignyae | reverse complement strand
GGCTTCTTCATCACTCACACATCGTACAAATCAGCGGAGAAAGCTATCGATTACGAGGAAAAAAGGCGGCTGGAACCATACCAACTGTACTAGAAAATCTATCTGAAAGTAGAAGTTAATTACGTGGGTGGGTCAGTTTTACTTCGGCGATAACGTCGATAAGTGGGTCAATTTTAAACTGGCGTTGACACTAATACATACTCCGACAATAGCACGCAGGGTTGAGGCGTATTATCGTTAATTAGAATTAATTCACGTGAACCGTGTCTACCACTCGTTAATTAATAATCGACTTTTGACACCACGAATCTGCAGCCCCATCGCTTCAAACACTTCTTCAAAGTCACTGCATTGAGGTGGAATATTGGGTAAGGACAGCGATGCCTCAGTAAAAAAACGCTGCTTATGACGCTCTTGAGAACCCCACGCAAGGCCCCACCAAGACACAATGCGAGACTTAGACTCTCCTAAGCGCGTTTTACTCGGCAACCTATCGCTTTTCTCCAAGTTTTCACTTTTTGTGGTAGGTAGGAGGTTCCACATATCATTGTTCGGCCAATAGGTGAATGGTAAGCAATGGTCCACATGAAACGTTTGGTTCAATTTTCGCGTACTCCAAACACTCGTATTGTATTGCCCATCACTTTGCAGTTGTTTCACGCGCTTGCGTACTTCGGAAGTATCATGGTCTTTCTCAAGCCAAACCAAACAATCATGATATGTTTGTAGCGAAACATTATTGGCTTGGTTAAGCTCAAAGCGTTGCATCAGCCTCACCCACTGGTTGACCACTAATGGCTCTATCCAAGAGTTATAGAGACGAAAACACTCCCACAAACTTTGGTTCAATACAAAGGTACCAAAACTGCTGAAGAAATCCGTATCTAGATAAACACTGTCGCTGTTTTTTCGTCGCTTGCGAGCGGGTAAAGTAGAGAACTCATAGACTCGATTTGTTCCCGCGCCTGTATAAATATGCTTTATGGGCCCTTCTTTCATTGTTTTGATTGTCGCTTGAATGGTTTTCTGGATAGCGATTGCTTCCGCCCCTGTGAACCAACTTCCTACCGCCAAATCATCCGCTGAAATATGCTTGATAAGCTGCCAACCGTCGTCCGTTACAAATCCGAGTCCCTTACTACTATTATTGTTTTGCTGTAGGTTTCCGTGGTCTAACAACCGCTTGTACGCTTTAATCCAGTACAGTGCCACCAATCCAAGCGGAATCTCAATGTCACCTTCTGTTTTATCGGTTACACAGCCCGGATGGGCATCAGCGATCCTCAATAACACTCTCAATAGGCCAAGTTTGTAGGTGGCACTCTTGTTGTCATTAACGATAATGTGGCGCACTTTATTTAGATCACCCGAGCCATCATCAGGCAAAGAGAACACCACTGTCTGCCAGCTTACATTATCGCGCTGCATTGAGTCTTCTGAGTCTTGAACCTGTCGGGCTAACAACGCGGTGTCTTGCGCAAACTGTTCTAGCTCATTTACCGATACAGGATAGCCCACTCGTCCATCTTCAAAATCACCATGACGTAAGCTAATAACAAGCTTTCCATTGGACGCGAGTAAATTCGACAACTTTCGGAACGCGCGACTCCGTGCACTTGGCGCGATATGCATCCATACAGCGCTTACCAAAATGACATCAAAGCGAATTCCAAGGTTCTGTATTTGATTTAAACTTGGTAATTCATCCTCTATCCAAGTAACCTCAGGGCCAGTAAACGCTTTGCCTAACTCAAGTAGCTCTTTGCAGGGTTCAAGCGCAAACACCTCTGCTCCCTGCGCTAACATCCACTTTGCATCTCGCCCAGATCCCGCTCCTACATCCAGCACAACATCACCAGCTAAAGGCCAATGCGACTTCCAAGCACCATGTACTTTATCGAAGTTCAATGCGTTGTATTGCTCAGACAAAAGCTGCGCGTTTTTACTGTAGAAAGAAGAGGTTGCTGTCATATGAATGCCATTAGGTTAACTTTTGACAGAGTAACTTGAAATTAGACTGAATGCGAATGTGTGTGGAGGAAGATGGAAACTGGAACGAGAAAACCCCTGCATTTCTGCTGAGGTTTTGAGCTTGGGAGTGAGGAAGTCGAACTTCGACGTTATCTCATTGAAATTAAGTGACTTATAGCAAGTCGACTTTCGGGGATATACACTCTGTCACACATGTCATATTTGCGATAAACCTCACAAAAACACCTAGTCAGCTTAAGAAGTAACAGTCTCATTCTTTAAGCGCCTTTTCATTAATTGATTCCGTTGAGATGGTTCCAATGTCTTTGCTAAAACCTTCTAACAGGCTTTGTATCTTACTTTTACTTTCTTCAATAGAAGTAAACCAACCACTCAGTTCCCTCTGTTTTTCGAGACTAGGTAAAGAAACCTCTGCTTCATATAACTTATTGATAGAAATAAACTTTTGAGCAGTACCTGTTGCCAGATTGTTGAGGTCTAGGCTTTTTAAAACATGAGCTAGGTAGGGTAGATACACCCTCGTGGTATCTAGTAGCTCCAAACTCATAGCATTACTGGTTAACCAATAAGGTTGACTAGGAAAGTGTATGTTTCCGCAGTGTGCGCCTACCTTACCAATTACGATTGAATCTCCGGGCCTGTTTGACTCTACATTAAACCCTATTACTCCGTTGCCGCCGTATACAGGAAATTCTCCACTACCCTTTACTTCTGATTTATTGAGTCTGTCTCCAGACCTGAGTTTACAAACATCTTTTAACTTGATCTGATGTATATACTTAACCTCGAGGTTTTGAGACATATGCTCAAAGTGCTTTTCAATTGATGTCATCAAGGCTGACTGTTCGCTTTTCAACGAAGCAATCATTTTCTGTTTATCGAACTTCAATCCCGCTTCTTTTTTAGGTAAAGAAAATGAAAGGTTAAGTAATTTATTTTCTAGTAAAGACTCCTTGTTTATTAGACAAGAATGTTCACTAACTTCTCTACGTTCATACAATGACGTAAAGTCCTCAAAATCAGAGTCAATAATTGAGTTTAACTTATTCAAAGGTTTGTCCGAGCTTAGCTCATAGTACCAAATGTCTTTTTTTGACTCGATGTTATCAAAAAATAAGACACTAACTTTCACGCCTGAATATGGTGCTAACGTACCTTTGGGAAGGCTCAGAACGGTGTGCAGATTAAATTGCGTTAGCAGCTGTCGCTTTAGTTCATCTAAATGTGTTGCACTACCGAATAAAATGCCATCTGGAATCATTATCGCAGCTCGCCCACCCTTTGCCAGCTTATCCATCGTGTGCTTAAGAAACATTGCTTCGAGACTGCCGCTATAACCATGGTAATCGTATTCGTACTTACTTAACTCACTAACCTTACCGAAAGGTACTCCCGAGATAACAAATTCATATTTTTGATCATGTCTATCTAGCAATGAATCAGCTATCGACACTCCACTAATGTCGATATCGTTGAGAAGTAAGTTCAAAGTTCCTATCAAATGCGCGAATGGACTGAGATCATTGCCAACAAATTTTAAACCATTAAAGTTGCTCTTATCTTTCGTGTGTTTATTTACCTCAACAAAAGCTCCACCTGTTCCCATGGCAGGATCATAAACAGTAGCTCGTGGTTCAGGGCTTAGAACATTGACCATTACCTTAATTAATGGTTTTGGAGAGTGATATGCACCTGATGAACTAGAGTCCTTCACCATATTCAGCAACAGATAGTCAAAGTCAATTTCAATACCTTCTAATAAATCTAACTCTTCCAACCTATGTATTATCACATCTAAAATTTTCTTTGATCTTATTCGAAAAGGTATCTGTTCTAGAATATTTTCAATTTTTCTCCAGTTATGGCAAGAGAAAACGCTATGTGATAATTCATTTTCACTAAAACGAATATTATCTGAAATATCGATTAATCTATCTCTTAAAACATAAAAGTCAATTTCAAAAAAATCTTTTGACAAATAATCCAGATCGAAAAGTGATTTTCTAAACGAGCCAATATGATTTTCGTTTGACACCTCTTTCGAGACAGCCTCATGGAGATACTTAATTAATAGTAACAGTGACAATTGCTCAACGGCATCAATAGCATTGTTAATACCTGTATCCTTTTTTAAGAGCTCAATGATATTTATCAATCTATTATTATTCATTAGTTTTCACCAAATAGTTATACATATCTACAATATCTTCACTAATTTCTTCTTTGGGTATTCTATTTACAAAATCTTGTGTCTTATTGGAACAAAAACCAACCTCAACTTTGACATAGGGGTCGATTATATCTTTAATCAAGCTAGATTCAATTGATGCTAACTTATCGTTGTATTTTCCACTAGTATCGTAATCACCTGTTTTGCCTTCAGTTAGCCTCGTTCTAGTACCTAAATCAAAGCTATCATTAAGATCTTCAACAGTGTTCGCAAGAGCTGTTGGGCTAACCAAGTAATGCTTGATTTCTCTTCTTTTCCAAGAAAGTAAATGAGACGTCAGTTTGTTCTTATTGAATTTTTGAGTACCATTGTTTTGAACTAACAAGTTACATTTTTCAGTACCAATATTATTCAAAAGATACTCATCTCTATCACATATTAGATACACGTTCTTTGTATTGTGTAAATGCCCTTCCAAATAGCCTACAAAATTTTCAAGTCTTTTTATCTTTGCATGACCAAATACTTGAGTATCTTTTTCAAAACCCGATTCTTGCTTTATAACTATGAACCTATTAAGAAAAGAACTCATTTGGGTTGTTTTTTCTTCTGTGTCAGCTAGTTTTCTTATAGCCAATTGCTTGAAAATAATCCAATCATCTTCATCATCCATAAAAACAATATTTTCTGCGATCGACATTGCTTTAAGTTGTGTATTATTGATTTCTGATAATTCTTTAAGTCGAGATGCAAGGTAGCTTATTTTTTCTCCAGATTTTATTTCACCTTTATCAACGACCTTAAGCTTATCTATGCCAGATTTAGATATTGAATCTATTAAGTGAGTGGTGGTCAGAGCTCTACCGCTTATTTTATTGAATGTGGCCCATAAATGGTCGATATTTTTATAATGGAGATGAGAATCTGCTTCATCAAACAAAAACAAAGTATTTTCTGTATCAAAAAGATCAACTAAAGCATACAGAAAAAGTAGTTGATACTCACCATCGCTCAGGTCCTCCAAGCGTAATGGCTTACTTTCTTCGTCTGAGGAGCCATCTACTTTCACAAATTCAAGACTAAAACTTTTTTTAACAACAAAGTAATCGTTGTCTGCGGCTTGTGTAAAGAACATGATTTTTGAATCAAAAGAGGTATGCTCATCGGTCTCGAAAGACACATTGGATAACTTACTTTGAGACAACTGAATCGTTTTCAGCTCTAGAGATTGACTAAAATCATAGCTATCGTTCACTAGTGTGTGAATAAAGTTGCTTAGAGTTAGATGATAAGCCTTGTTGGTCATAACATCACTGTTGCCTTTATCTTCTTCTTTTTGAGCTTGCTCTACTAAGCTTACATATGCTTTATCAACTTTAATATCAAAAGAAATTTTTGTTGAATCATCTTCTTCAAATTCACTTTCAATAACATAACCGTTATGGCGTAAAAACTTGCGGACCAAACCGTTTGGGTTACCGGTGGTTGATAAAAATATCAGTAGCTTTGCCAGCGACTTGTCATAGTAGAAACAATCTAAGTTTAGTGCTCTTTTATCTTTACGTTCCGTATTTAAATAATGGGCAAAGCGTTCAGAATAACTTTCATTTTGGCCTGACGAAAAACACACAACCTTAAAGCCTTCGTATAACGAGCCCTTAAGTTTTTCATCAAAAATAGACTTTAATATCGTTGATTTACCAGAACCATTCCCACCGATGAACGTAGCGATTTTGTCAAACGTTAACTCCTGTGGTTGGTCATGGAGAACATTGGGGGGTAGAGGGAGTGAAACAGTTGCCATTAGTAATATTCCTTAATGTACCCATACGCCCTGTCGAACAGGATCTGGTCTGTGTGTAGCTTGTATTTGAGTAATGCCTTGCGTAGAGATTTTTGTACCTCACGTTCGCCGCCTGTGGTGTTTTGCCAACCTGGGAAACGGACGATACGTACAATGGCATCGATGTCGGTAACGATGCGCTCAACTACCGCAGGTGTTTGGTCGTCTTTAAGCTCTAAGAAAAGATCCGTTAGGGCTGCTTTAGGTGTTTTCTCTTGAAGTTCATCGTCTAAATCTTTCTCTGCTTGCACAGTTTCTTTGGCAATCTTACAAAGCTCTTTTACGAAATCGATTGAGGCAATTAGCCCCTTCTCTGCTTTGTCACGCAACTCTTCTAAACGCTCACTAAGCGATTTGAATGCTGGTAGATCACCACGGTCTTTAAAGCGCTTAGCTAGGGCTTTTTCTAACTGCTTAGTTTTACGTGGGTCTGGGTTGTTGAAGATGTTTTCAATCACATCAGCATCGAGTACAAACTCTTCTAGGTTGTGTACATCACCGACATGTACGTTGTCGTGTATCAGCTGCGTTGTCTGGGCTCCAAGGGTTAACCACAGAAGTTTACCGATATTGTCAGATGCAGGTTTCACGGACTCATAGACTTGAGCTAACCATTTATAGTCTTCATTATATTCATCAAGAACACTGTCTGGTGAGAGCGATTCCCAAAGCTTGGCTAGGTATTTAAAATCGAGTGCGAAGGCGTCTTTCTTATCGTTGTCCCCTATCGCGTTTTGCGCAGCCTCTAGCCCTTCAAAACCGTCTAAGGTTCTATCTACGCCAACAAAGTGAGCCAAGGCATCTTGCATCGCTTTTGGCAATTTACTACGAAGCTCAGCGAGATTTGAAATTACTTGTTGTACGCTTTCTTCATCAAATTCTAGTGCTTTCGCTGCATCATCAAACACACCAAAGTAATCGACAATACAGCCAAAGGTTTTATTTGGGTACAAACGGTTAGTACGACAGATAGCTTGCAGTAGCGTATGGTCCTTGATGGATTTATCTAAGTACATTGTTTGGCAGATAGGTGCATCGAAACCAGTAAGCAGCTTTGCAGTCACAATCAGGAATTTTAGTTCTGATTTTGCGTCATTAAATTCGTCTACCAGTTTTTCTTGCTGACTCTTATCGACAGCCCATTTTTGCTTGAACTCTAAATCATCGTTGGCGCTGGTGGATATGACGACCTTACTTGCAGCCTCATCGAAGTGTTTGTCAAGCTCTTCTTTATATTGCACGCAAGCATAACGGTCTGGTGTGACTATCATGGCTTTAAAACCATGTGGATCGACTTTATCCATAAAGTGAATAGCAATGTCTTCGACAATCTTTTCAACCCGCTCTGGTGATTTCAAGAATGCTGACATCTTGGCTGACTTTTGATTAAGCGCATCAGCTTCTTCATCACTCAGCGCTGCACTTTCTTTAAAGTCTTTAAATGCCTTGTCTAACGCTTCCTTATCTACGTGAACATCAACTAGGCGTGGCTCAAAATGTAGAGGCAGCGTTGCTTCATCACGAATAGAGTCATGGAAGGTATAACGTGACATATAGCCACCTTGGTCTTCCTCTGCACCAAATGCCCAGAACGTGTTTTTATCGGCTTTGTTTACTGGCGTACCGGTTAAACCAAATAGGAAGGCATTAGGTAAAGCTGCACGCATTTGACGGCCTAAGTCACCCTCTTGAGTACGGTGTGCCTCATCCACCAGCACGATGATGTTTTCACGGGTATTCATGTTGGGCTTAGCATCGCGGAACTTGTGGATCATCGAGATGATGATCTTACGAGTATCACGCTCAAGCATTCGCTGTAGTTCTTTAATGCTATCAGTTGATTCCACATTAGCGACATCAGCGGCATTAAATGTCCCGCTAATTTGGGTATCTAAATCGGTTCTATCTACCAGTACAATAACAGTTGGGCTTTTAAGCTTTGCGGCACGGCGAAGTTTTTGTGCAGCAAACACCATTAACAGCGATTTACCCGAGCCTTGAAAGTGCCAGATTAATCCTTTTTTGATTTTGCCTTCAATGACTCGCTCAACAATTTTATTCGCCCCTTCATATTGCTGGAAGCGAGGTATTACCTTAATACGTTGTTTCTTTTTGTTTGTGGTAAACAACGAAAAATTACGCATGATATCGAGCAAACGTATCGGGCTTAATAAGTCAGTTAGTTCTTTACCAATCTCGGTTAACCCTAGCGCTTTTGATACTTGGCCAATGCCTTTTAAATCATCGTCTTCTTCAGTGCGCCAAGGGGCCCAGAACTCTAATGGGCAACGTATTGCACCATAAAACAACTCTTTGCCTTCGGTGGCAAAAGCTAAGATATTAGGCACAAATAGCTGAGGCACGGCATTTTCATAAATGCTATGTACTTCATGGGCACCATCTAACCAACTTACTGATGGTCGAATTGGTGTTTTTGCTTCTCCCACCACTACCGGAATACCGTTAATCAGTAATACCACATCAGGTATTTTGGTTTCTCTGTGGTGAATACGAAACTGATTAGTTACAACATAGTCGTTACGAGTTAAGTCTTCAAAATCGATTAACTTTACAGGCACATGGCGGTTATTTTCGCCAAACGGCATGGTTTTTTCGCCTGTCATCCAGGCGAAAAATTCTTCATTGGCTTTTACTAAGCCAACTTGATTTACCGAAATTAAAATAGCGCGAAGCTTATGTATTACTTCATCAGCCAAATGCGGGTTAGCTTCAATCTCTGGGTTAAGGCGGATTAGTGCTTTAACCAATTCAGATTCTACTAATACCTCATTAACACCACGGCCTAACTGCTCTGGCGATTGAAATTCCCATTGCAATGCATACGTGGTTTGAGGCTCAGCCACTTGGTTCTTGTCTTGAGCGTCATTTAAATTAACACCACTAATTTGATGGATGATGTAGTGTTCCACACTATTTAATTCGGTAAATCCCATTCTATGCCTCAAATATTTTATTGATAATTGAGTTGAAAAGCTCTCGCATACTTTCTGTAGTATCAGTTGATGCTGATAGCTTTTCTCTAACCTCTCTTAACTCTGCTAAAACTACTTTTTGCTCCTGAATGGTCGGCACAGCTAAATTATGTCTCTTAATATCATCCCCATTAACCTTCCAAATACCATTCGTCGATTTGGCCGATCGCAATAGTTGAGTATGAGACTGCATTGTGTTCCACAGAAAAGCTGCATATTCGGGAAGAACCTGTTCTGAATCAAATCGCAAGCGAATCAGTAAATCTGGATAGAACATCCCTGCATAGTCTTTTAGCGACAGACCTGCTCGCCCACACAAGTTCTTATTACCATTTCCTCGAACAATGAAGACATCCCCGCGGCGCACATTGAACTTATCTAAAATTTCATTACTGACATCTGCATATTTTTCTTTGCCTCTAGGATCAAAAACACCATTATTAACAGCACCAATGCTTACTGTCACAGCCCCCTCACCATGGCTATTAGCTTTTGGTGAGAAACCATTTTTGGGGCTATCCAATAGCAGTTCGCAAACAGGTAGTACTCGAATTGTTGATGAGGTCCTGGAGTGCTCTTTAAACTTTGCATGCAAAAGAACCGATAGACTATCAGTCAATGATATATACTTTTCAACTTGTGTGTCTGCAGACTTCAAGATCGGAAGAAGCGCGCCTTGAGTACTCTTATCAGGCAGCAAGAATTCCTGTTTTGCTAAAGACTTCCAGTTAATCGTTGGTGATAATGAACCAACTGAGATCTCAATGGCTCGACTCCAAAACAACTCTGACAGGAGAAAATATCCAATAAACTCAGGGTTAAACTTTTCTATTTTGGTTCTCAATACCAATGAGTGTGCGGATGCAATTGCATCCTTTTTAGCTAGCGAAACCCTTTTTAAATATGCATTTCTTTTAGCAAAAATATAATCACCCTTATATATTTTTAGTTTATCGCCAGTAAGGGATTTAGGGTCTCCAAATCTTTTGATGTGTAGTGACCCACTATCTAAATGTTCTAGGCCAATATATTGTTCAAGGCTTGAACTTACAGGAGCTACCTTTTCAACGACATTTTCAAATATTTCGCTAAAACTATACTTCTCCCATTTACCACCAGCGACGACATCTTGCAAAAGGCCAGATAATTCGATACTCATTTCGTTACTCCCAAAAGGCTAGACATCTCCTGCTGCAGCTTTTCTGAAGCCATGCACCACTTATTGTATTTTTGGGTCGGGTTAGTTCCAGAAGAAACAAGTAACTTTACATATAGTGGTACATTTAGCGATGCATCTTTTTTGATAATTTCTTCAAGCTCAGCAACATAACTAAAGCCTTCCACGTTATTAAATGCTTCATAAGAATCATATATTTTTTTGATGTTCTCGGGAGAAAGGGAACTAATTGTCTTCTCAGTCTTGACCTCATCGCGGGCATCAATGAATAAAACTTTGTTTTTTCTTTCACGAACCTTGCTGTTGTTTGTTATGAGAAGGCAAGATTCCATTACTGAGTTATAAAACAAGTTTTTTCCTAGTGCGATAACACACTCTACTACGTCAGAGTTAACCATCTCTTTCCGCATTTCTCTTTCAGAATCGCGAAAGAGCACACCATATGGCCACAAGACAATAGAGCGACCATTATCCAACTCCAGACTTTTCTGTATATGTTGCTGAAAGGCATAATCTGCACAGCCTTGTGGCGGTGTGCCCCATATATTCCGGCCAAAAGGATCACTTTCAAAGCCTTTCCGATCCCATGACTTTATAGAATATGGCGGGTTAGCGAGAATTACGTTGAATTTTTTCAGCTCGTCATTTTCAAGCAAGCCTGGATTACTTAAAGTATCACCACGGACAATATCGAATTCTTCAATACCATGCATAAACATGTTCATACGAGCAATAGCTGAGGTTAATAGGTTAATCTCTTGGCCGTATAATTTAAGGGTACGGTATTCTTTGCCTTCACCTTTAAGGTGCAAGGCACAGTTAAGTAATAGACCACCCGAACCACAGGTAGGGTCGTACACCGACTCACCCGGTTGTGGGTCCATGATCATGGTCATTAGTTTGACCACGGTACGGTTGGTGTAAAACTCTGCTGCGGTATGGCCGCTATCGTCAGCAAACTCCTTGATTAAGTACTCGTAAGCGTTACCTAGCTTGTCGTCTGGTACATTTTTAAGGTTCAGAGTTAGCTCAGAGTAGTGCTCAATTAAGTTTGTGAGCATGGCATCTGTAAGACGCTCTTTGTTGGTCCAACTTGCGTCACCAAAGATACCTTCTAAGGTATCGGGGTTAGCCTTCTCAATAGCGCGCATTGCGTTTTGTAGCGCTAGACCAATGTTAACCGTAGTTTCACGTACATCGTTCCAATGAGCACCCTCTGGCACTTGGAAGTGATGGTTTTCGGCAAAAGCTGCATACTCTAAATCGCCATCACTTTCAGCAAGTGCATTTTCAAATTCTTCATCGTATACATCTGAGATACGCTTAAAGAACATCAATGGGAAAATGTACTGTTTGTAATCACCCGCATCAATGGTGCCACGTAACGTAGTCGCTGCGCCCCAGAGGTATTTTTCTAAATCTTGTTGGGTCATCATTATTCGGTTAACTCCGCTGCTTCATTGTGTAAAGCAACATCAAATATTTGGTGTAACTGCTTTCGTAATAGCTGCTTTCTGGCTTCAAAAAATTGTTCAAAGTCTTCTAGCTTTAAAGACTGGTTTTCAACGATGTAGTTGCGCTCGCGATAATACTGTGGGTTTGCCGCATTATTCACTAACCACTTGTCCAATGGAGAGGCTTGCTTTTCTGTATTTTCTTGGCCTTCTAGTAACTGTAGATTTGGCAGTTGATCTCTTAAATGCTGCCATTGCTCAATAGTTTGATCGTTTAAGCCCATAGATTTTAAGGCGTGGGTTTTAAAGCCACTATGAGGATGCATGTGATCTTGATGGAAGCTGATTTGGTCAACTTTTAAATCTGGATAAAGCACGGTTAACAATAAAAAGCAGAAGCCACCTTTTTTGTAGTCTAGAAAATCTTCAACATCGTCAGTATCAATAGTAAGACGCTTACCACCGCTAAGTTTGGTGTGTTGATAACTACCAAAGTCAAAACGGCTTTGTTTCAGTGGGTTGCCTTGTTGAGTACGGTCACGCAGGCCTTCTCTTAGGCCGCTTAAGGCTGTATCGGCTTGGCCACTGAATACTTGTTTAAGCAAGCTGTGAATGACTAGTTTTCTCAGTTCTAGCTTGGTTTCTTTATCTAGCTTGCCACCTTTATATAGGTAATAGGCAATAGGTGTTGCTGCATAATTTGATGACAACCTTGCTTTGTTAAAACCAAATTCACGCAGTAATTTAGACGTTTCGGTTAAGGCTTTGACTATACCATCCCAGTTGTCTTTGATTTTTGCGATGTTGTTTTTGTCAAAGGTTTGAACTTTGAATGCCATTGGTGCGTCTACCAAAAACAAGCAGGTACGCATTAAGAAATCAGTATTGAAATTGAACAGACCATCTTCGCCATTCATAGATTCGATTAGCTGTTCAATACGTTCACGGCCATCTTCCCAGTGTGCAACTAAGGTCGAGAATAGTAGGTCTGACTTAGATAAAATAGTACCGCCACTATTCACACGAACAAAAATATCAAGAATATCGTCTAAGTCTTTATCAATAATTCTGAAGTAGTTAATCACTTCATCTTGGTTCAACTTTTTAACCAGTAAGTGCAGCTTGCTGCGAGCAACTTTACGATTAGCAGCCAGCAAGTTTTCATCATTTGGATTTGCTTCTGCTAGCTCGTCCAAAATATCGTAAGGATCAACATCGTTTGCCCTGGTTAGAATATCTCTAACCAGATAATAAAATTGCCCTTCACCTTTTACCGCAGCATCTTTTTCTTCTAAAAATTTAAATTGATAATCAGACACATCACCAAATAAGTTAAGGTATAGCTGTCTTTCTGGGTAAGCCGTATTAGTGGTTTTCTTAGCATATTTTCTTTTTGAGCAATAAACTCCCTGTAGTGCAATATATAGCGAGCTGATACGCTGCTGGCCATCCAAAACACCACGTACTTCTTGAGTGAAGTTACGTCTTACCAACTCGTTTTTTGAATCACGCTGGTGGTAATTCTTAAGAAACTCGTAAAAGGTGTATTCGTCTGCTTTTTCTGCTGACAGATCCCAAAAAAGGAAAGTGCCGATTGGATAATCGCGCATGATCGAGTCAAACAGGTTACATATTTTTTCTTCACCCCAAACGAACTTACGCTGAATGGCAGGTAGATAGTATTTGTTATCGCTGATGTCAGTGATTAATTGCTTAATCGATAAACTTGAGTAAGCCATTACAGGAAACCTTTTAGTACTTTCTTAAATTTCTCTTCTGCATCAAGGCTTTCTTGCCAAGCTTGCTTCAAATCTGCCATCGCTTCTTCAACAGATGGTAAGTTGTCTTCAATGATCTTCTCGACATACAACGGAATGTTGAGGTTGTAGTCATTTTCAGCCAGCTCATCCATTGAAGCGACTTTGACGTAGTTCTCTACGTCTTGATAATTATGGTACCAATCGTAAATCAGCTGAACATGATTAGGCTCTAGGAAGTTTTGAGCACGACCAACTCGAATCTGATCTGATGCATCAATAAACATCACCTTACCTTTCTTATCAGCAGGTTTGTTTTGTTTAAACACCATGACACAGGCAGCAAGCTGAGTACCGTAGAACACGTTAGGGCCTAAGCCTATAACGGCTTCTAACATGTCTTGTTCTAATAGTTGCTTGCGAATTTTACCCTCGGCTGCTTTTCTAAAGAGTGCGCCATGAGGAAGTACAACCGTCATTCGGCCAGTGCTGTTCATAGACTTAACCATGTGCTGCACCCAAGCCATATCACCATTGCCTTTTGGTGGTACGCCAGCAATATTTCGACCGTAAGGATCGTTAGCCCAGTTTTCTGAGCCCCAGTCCTTCAAAGAGAACGGTGGATTAGCAATCACACAATCAAAGGTTTTAAGACCGTCAGCTTCAAAGAAAGCCGGGTGACGCAAAGTATCACCCCGTAGGATTTCAAAGTCTTCAATTCCATGAAGGAACATGTTCATTCGAGCGATAGAGCTAGACGTTAGGTTCTTCTCTTGTCCAAACAGTTTAAGTGTACGGTAGTCTTCTTTGTTGTCTTTTAAGTGATCAACACACTCAAGCAACATACCACCCGTACCACAAGCCGGATCATAGATAGTCTCGCCTTCATGAGGGGCTAAGATCATACCCAACAGATGAACGACCGAACGAGGGGTATAGAACTCCCCTGCTTTCTTATTGGTTAAATCAGCAAAGTGCTTAATTAGATACTCGTAGGCATTACCCAGCATATCTGGTGCAACATTTTGATTGCCCAAAGTATGTTGAGAGAAGTGCTCTACTAAGTTAATAAGCAGTTCATCAGAAAGCTTGTTTTTGTTACTCCACTGAGCATCGCCAAAAATACCATATAGATACTCCTGGTTCGCTTGCTCGATACCGCGCAGTGCATCTTCAATCGTGATACCTACATTGGTTGTTGTTTCACGCACATCGCGCCAGTGGCAACCTGTTGGAATCTCAAAACGGTGCATTTCCGGCATTGATGCGTACTCTTCATCGCCACCCGACTCTTCTAGTGCAAGGCGGTACTCTTCATCGTAAACGTCTGAGATACGTTTAAAAAACAACAATGGGAAGATGTATACTTTAAAATCCGAAGCGTCAACAGGGCCTTTTAAGATCCATGCTGCTTTTGATAGGTACTGCTCTAATTGGGAGAGCGTTAGTTTTTCTGTCATTTTTTACTCTCTTCTATCCAAGCTTCGAGATCTTCACGCTTAAAGCGCCATGAACCACCAACTTTAAAGCCTGGTAGTTTGCCTTCGCTTGCTAATCTATATGCTGTTTTTTCGGCTAACTTTAGGTAAGCAGCCACCTCTTTCAAGGTTAATATTTGGTCTACCATTCAGAGTGTTATCTCATGTTGGTTTAGTTCATCAGAATTGATAGTGAGAGAATATGGGAAAATTGGGGAATGGGCAATGTGAGATAACTCAATACAAGACTGAGTGCATAGAAAAAATACAAATCCCCACCAGAAAAAGCTGGTGGGGATTTATTCCACTGCTAGCATTCAATAGCGATCAATGTGATGATGACTTGAACGATAGGTTCGTCGCAATGTTCATAACCCAATACCTCACAGCGCATAGGGCAAGCACCTAGAAACTGGGCGATGTCTCTTTGCATTTAGTGGTGCTCTTGTCCTGTGAATAGTCACTCTTACTAACATGATTCAGCTTCATGTATGTTTTATCAAAATAGCGCTTGTCAGACCAAACCTGTATGTCTCCGATGACAAACAAATGTTTTTTGGCTCGGGTAACAGCAACGTTTAGCAAATTTGGTTTCGAAGAAGCCCAAGACGCCCCGCCGCTATTTTTTTCATCGCAACCGAGTACCAAAATGACTGTATCATTTTCCTTACCTTGAAAGGTATGCACAGTCCCCACGTTATGATTCAAGAAGTTGTTAAACTCTTTACCATTCCAACTCGAGTTACTGAGCAGCTCTGACTTGCAGTGTCTCAGATCTTCTTTCAACTCTTTTTTTACCGCTTTAAACGGTGTTATTAGATAGATGCTGCTTAAGTCACCCTGGTGTGCTGCTAATTCGAGTAAAAGAGCTTTAACATCTTCACTCAACTCACGTTTGTACTGTTTGAGTACACAGTCTCCTTGTGAATCATTCCATCGATTATGTCCTAAAGCCTTATGAACTCTTGGCTCAACGTCTTTACCGTTATCAGAACCATGTATCATTCGGTTGTTGTAAGCTATTTCATTCGAAATGCTAAACATAGGCTCTATACATCGACGATGGACCCATAATGGAATGCCTATCCATTGGTCCTCACCATCCATGTCTATCATACATCCGTATGGATTAACGCGATCTGCCAACGTCTGAACTGACCACATACAAGGGTCCCACTTCTCAGATTCCTCTTGCAACTTAGATTGCATTAAGTAGTCAATAAGTTCTGGTGGGGAAGTAAACACTGGTTCGATTTGCAGAGGATCACCAACAACCACTGCTCGCTTAGCGCGAAGCAAGCCTCCAACAGCTGCTTGTGGTATTGCTTGCCCAGCCTCATCAATCATTAGCCAACCTAGAGACTCTGAGGGCAACTTAGAAAACATGTTTCCCAATGAAGCAAAAGTCGTCGAAACCACAGGGACAAACATAAATAGTATCTGCCAAATCGCTAGTGCATTCTCGCTACTCTTCCCTAAAACAACATCACTAACTTTATGTATCTGGGATCGAAAACTATTCAGATTGCTAGCCTCGATCAACCAAGCCTCATGAAGCAGTAACGCTGCAGCGTATACATCAGACCTCAGCGCATTGATCTTTTCCTGCTGCCAGCACGCGTGTCTCTGTCTGCCATGCCCCTCAATATCATCAGTAGTTTCTGGTAAGTGATACCCCTTAAACTCCTCTCTATAGACATCTAACTCATCTAGAAGCGTTCTCTTCTCTAGCTCTTTAGATGCGATATCAACCTGCTGCTGTGAAATTTTCTTCGCACATCCTTTTATTTCGATCTCTTTGGCTTCAACATCCCCAGTTATCAGCCGAATAGATTTTTTCACATTCTCGTAGTCACCTAGCTTTTGAGATAATGAGACCTTGTATTGTCTATTTTTCTTGGTGTTAAAAAACCGACTGAACCAACCAGGCTTGTTCACCTTCAATAGCTCTATGGAAACTGCGATTTCTTCTTCCCTTTTGACTTTAGCGTTTCTTGTTAAATTAAGGGCATCTAACTCCACAGAGAGCGAACTAGCATAGTTTTCTAGTTCATCTAGAGCATCATTCATTCGTTGTAAATCAACATCGAATTGATGATCATCGAAAGTACTCTGCAAGCAGTCAAAATCGGCTAGCTTGTTATTAAGTTCATGGAAACGAGATAATTTCTCGTTAAAAGTTTTTTTGGCCGCGTTAAAAGAAGGACCTGTATAAGTTGAGCGGTACTGCCAAAAATTCAAGAAGTCTAAAGAAGGCTCTCTAACTGCTGGCTCCTTGCCTTTTTCATAGTAGTAATTAAAGAAAAAGCGGTCGAGAAACTTTCGCCTCTTTTTGTAAGCTCCCATAGCAGCAGAAATATTCCCCCAGGTCTGCTTTTTATCGTCCAAAGGTTGCAAACGACCTTTCTTCTCATCAGCACTTACTTGATTGGCAACTGAGCGAAAAAAACCAGTTTCAGCATATCTGCCAGCTACCGATTTTGCTTGAGGAAGCTCTTTTGAAATATTTTCAACCGCAGCATTGTTCGAGGACGCAACGACCATTTCAAAATCAGTAAGGTCTTCAATAAGAAACCCTTCAGGGCTTACCCCGTCGCGAGCTTTTGAAAAGGACGCTAATACTTTCGCTCTCTCAACGATATTTTGTGCAATTATATCTCGCAATAACGTCGTTTTTCCTGTTCCAGGAGGACCGTTAACTGAGATAAGACCGCCAGTATCTAGCTCCTTGAACACAGTATTGATAGCAAACTGCTGCATTAAAGACATGCTGTGTGCCGGCTCTGTTAGCCATCTTCCTTCTGGTGTTTCTTTGGGGTTCAAGTGATTATGAATCAACGGTATAGAATCGTTGGTATACAGATCAACATGCTTATGACTGGATTGTCCCAAGTAGCTTTTAAGGGGCTGGCTGGCCCTGCCAGTGGAAATCGCATTAATGGCCCGCTCTATATCTCGAATATAAAAGCTGTTTAGAATAGGTAACTGAGATTCGTCTTCTTTAGATTCATTATCGTCTTCCATTTTTCCTGGAGCCTTTTTGTTCTCCAAAAGATTGTCGGACTTCGCCTCATACTCATAAAAAGCCATCTGAAATGGGTAAACCTTTGAGTTCTCTGAAAGCAACAAATCTTGATTAGAAATACCAGCCCATTGGTAAAGCCCCTCAACCAAACTCATTAGACTTTTCACACAAAGAGTATGCCTTCCCTCTGAGCTAGGGTGGTTAGGCAAGGTGGCTTCCCAGCGATCCACAAACTCGTTAAGATCGTCACACCGACTATCAAATCGTTCCTGAGATATCGTCACAGCCCTGCCCCCGAGTAGCTCAGCTAAAGCCCAAGGTAGCGTGCTTACCGAAAAGGTATCAAGCCGGGGAGTACCAAACTCATCCAACATTAATTTAGCAAAACAAGACGCCCCTTCATTATCTCTTCTTTGCTCTATCTCTTCAGAGAAGCATTCCTCCTGGCGGTCTATAGAAAAGTACTGCGCACTTCGTTATCTATCGCCGATTTATCGAACAACCCCAGATATAGGGTATAAGTACACTTTTTGCCCGGGGTAAGACCAAGTAAATCACGAGCCGCGGGATCTAGCCACGGAAGTAGATGGTTACCACGAGACTTCAACTCGTAACACGACACATTTACTGGTGCAATTTTACTGTCGTCTTTAGCTGGTACTGAGTAGGCTTGAAAAAACTCCACTAAATGCCAGGATTTCAATATATTTATCGAGTCATCTTTTCTACTATCCACGAATTAACGCCTATCAATACCATCAAATATCATTAAGTTACGATAATATACAGCCTGATTGCATAAGGCGATGAAGAATGACAGAAGAATGATAGAGTGTGACGGCTCCCCTAAAAACAAAGCGACATTGAATTACCTTAAAGCTAGACACTGCTCCATCCACTCATCAACTTCACTCTCAACTCAAGCTACAGCCCTATCCCCAAGGCCAATGGACTGAGGGAACTGATCTTCATTCATTTTGCGGTAAATCGCTGAACGGCTTAGTGCTGTTTTTTCCATTACTTCTTTTAGTTTTAGAAATCTCATGGGATAAGCAGGTTCGGTAAAAAAAGTGGCATCGGCGCAGAGTGCGCATAATCAAAAATTCTTCAGGTATATGTCATCTCTGCGAATCTATTCCATGACTAATACAGGAAGCCTGAATATGTCCCAATTTCTCCGTTACGGTAGTCTGTTACCTCAAAAAGAATATGAGTACCGAGTGCTCGAAGAAGCTGCTGAAATAATCAAAGACCGTTATGTTCGTGATGATGCTTTTTCAAGTCTCACGGCAACCTCAGGTTACTTACGCTTTAAATTGGCAGAAATTTAAAGGGACACACATCCAAAATTAGAATTATCCGGAAACGCCCCCACTACCGAAGCCATTCCCTAAACTCCTCAACACTCGCAAAACTACTCACACTCTGCCCATTCATGCTAAGCAGTACCAACCTATTGGCGGTGTTGACCTCTAGAAAGTAACTCAAGTCATCAACCATAGTGCCGTATACCGCGAAGCGAAATTGAAAATGCTCTGGAAACACTTTCTTTACTGAGTACGCAAAATCATCGGGTTCATGTTGGGTCACTACATCGATGCATGCCTCAAACAGGGTTTGCCGAGGGCAAGCAACCGGAGGCGTCGGATACTGGGTTTGGATGGCCGCAGAAGAGGTTTGCTTTAATGACTCGTTTAGGGCGCTTTCCAGCATTGCGATGCGCTTATTTTGCTGGTGTGCGAGGTAGCCAAATAGCATACATAGGATCGCGATGGTGCCTAAGAGTAATGTTTCTAGTTCACTCATAGTGGCGCAATCTCACTAAACCACTCATCGACACTCCAATTATTGGTGTTTTGGCTGGTTCGTATGATTACGCTCTGCCCTACTAGGTTTTGTGCTTTTTCATACACAACATCGGCGCTGTCTTTATAGCGTTTCACGCTCATTTTACGCACGTTCCCTGCACTATTTTCAATAAATACCATAGCGTCTGTTTTCTCTACTCGAGTTAACACACCAAATGCATTCCACTTAAAATGGTTCACAGGCTACCCCTTACTCGTTCATTAAAACTCACTGCGGACGGATTTAACTATACTGGCCGCGACAGCGCAAATGATGAGATGCTACAGATGGTTACTGGATGTAAATAAACAGAATTTTCTTACAGGCATAAAAAAAGACGCCCAAAGGCGTCTCTTTTTAAGAATGTGGCGGTGAGTGAGAGATTCGAACTCTCGGTACGTTGCCGTACACACACTTTCCAGGCGTGCTCCTTCAGCCACTCGGACAACTCACCGTTTTGTTTGTCAGCCTTGCTGGCCAACGAGCGCTAATTTAATGATTATCCGTGCCTTGGTCAACCCTAAACTTGGAAAAAAGCGCTCTTTTTTAATTGTTTGCCTACTTTCTGTTTAATTCGATCAAATGTTCGGCGATTACGCGCCGTGGTAGTAACCCGGTACGCGGAACCAACGTCGGCAGTAATCTAAGAAGTAACCGTACAGTACGCCCATTCCACAAGACACCAAAGCATTACTCGATACCGCGGTAATGATTTGCTCGGTGGATGCGCCAACTGTTAACAAAATCGCGGCGTACACTGGCGATTGGAATGCCACGTAAGCGATAAGGTCAGCGGTGGCTTTCATAAAGCCTGAATTCGATACTTTCGCACCTTGCTTTAATGCCCAATCGCGAAACAAGCCGTATGGCATGGCGATGGCAATATTAACGGGGATAGACAGTAAACGCGATGCTAGCGATTGTTCAAACGTCATACCCGACACAAGCACTTCAATAAGCATGCCCGACACAATACAAAATACAACCATAGCAAACGTATCTGCTGCTGCGTTGCGAAGACAAAATGGAGCTTTAGGTTTCACCGCTTCTTTCCTACAGAATAATTACCTAATAAATTTAGGCACAACCAAACCAATAAGCTAGACACAAGCAGTATACTAGCAATTCACGCTATTAAACCACCAAATTATTAGTTTTACATTCCGTATTTAAAGTTAAATGGTAAATTAATCACCAATAACTAAGGGTTAGTCAGATTAAAGTACTAGATTACGTAATTTTACTACACAATGGTGATTTCCAACCTACAATCAGGCAGTTGGCGCGATGGTTTGGTAACTTAAATACCAGAAAGGGCGTTGCATCCCGTATGATATTTGTGTGTTATCTCGTCATCAGCGGCTAGCAGCACGTCATTTATGTTTATGACGCGTTATCTATAAAAAGAGAAAGGAATAGCAAGCGCACATATAAGCATGGGAGCACCGCTAGAGGTTCGCCCTCTAGCGGATAATGGTTAGTTTGAAGTTGGCGGCTGGGAGGTTTGAGTTCAGGAGGCTGGTGAGTGCGTCGTGCTCTGGTATTGAAATAGCTTACCAGCGTACTGATACAGCGCATCATCTAATACGCGCTCGTCGATAGGTTTTGCCACGATAAAGTCTGCGCCTGCCGCTAACATGCGCTCTCGGGTTTCTTTAAAGACGTCTGCGGTACAGCCAAAGATAAGTATGTCTTTTTCTGGGCCATCCATATGGCGGATCTCAGAAATAGAGGCCACACCATCCATTACTGGCATGTGGTTATCCATTAACACTAAATCATACTGGCGTTCGGTAATGGCCGACAGTGCCAGCTCTCCGTTCTCTACGCTATGGGTGGTAAAGCCTTTTCTGCGCATGAAAGTCTCGATAATGATGGTATTGGTGCGGTTGTCTTCCACTATCAACACATTCAACCCGCGGTAATCGAGCTTTCTTTCAACATGAATGGCTGAAGCTTGTGGCTCGCAGCAATCCAGCTGCAAGGTAATATCAAATTGTGTTCCCTGCCCCTCTTGGCTGGTGAGGACGATATCACCATCCATACCGTCCACTATTTCTTTTACAATCGCCAGCCCTAAGCCCGTGCCGCCAAATCGGCGTGTAGTACTGGATTCCGCTTGTTCAAAAGGCTTGAATATGCGCGATTGAGCGTGAGATGAAATGCCAATACCACTATCTTTTACCCGAATGTTGAGTTGATTTTTATCGTCTTTAGTCAATTCACTAAAGTGTACGTCTACCTGCCCTTCCGAGGTAAATTTAACGGCGTTGTTAAGCAGATTAAACAGCACCTGCCTTAAACGGGCTTTGTCGCCTTCGTACCAACGAGCTTCATCCACATCAGAGTAGACGTTAAAGGTCAGTCCCTTTTCGTTACACAAGGTGTGGTAGACACTGTGAATACTGCCAATGATGGAGCTAAGCGGAAACGGGCTTTTTTCAAGTTCTAAATGTCCCTGCTCTATTTTTGAGTAATCGAGAATTTCATTCAACAGCGCCATCATATGCTCACCGGAACCGTAGAGCGTTTTTAAGTGCTTGCGCTGCTCAATGGTTAAGTCTGACTTGAGTAACAACTGAGCCGTGCCGAGTACGCCATTCATTGGCGTGCGAATCTCATGGGATAGCGTGGCAAGAAATGCGGTTTTGGCTTTGGTTGAGGCTTGCGCCTTAATGCGTTCTTGTTCTAGATAAACGGTTTTTTGGTTAAAGGAGTCGATCAGGTAGCGAATTTCATCTGGGCTGTCATATCGCATGTCAATGCTGCCTCCCTGACGCGACGCATCGGCTTTTTTGGCAATAATGGCGATGGGTTTGATCAAATACTGGTTAATTAAGTAGTAGCCCAGCATCACACAGATTAGCAGCAAAGGAATGATGCCTCGTTCAACGCCCATTACGATGTCAAACACTTGGTCCGCAACCAGATGTCGCGAATTCACCACTTCCAAATGCCAATTGAAATCGCCAAAGCTGCGCTTACTGGTGTAGATATCTTGGCTCACCCGAAAATTATATTCGGTAATGACTTGGTGGTTCGCATCACGCACGACAATACCGAGATCTTGGTCTTTAGCTTTGCGTTTTACAAAACGAATGAGATTATTGAGTGACAAATCCACCGTCGCCACACCAGCAAACACGCCATCAATATAATAAGGAGAAGAGGCGGTAATCATTTGAACATGGGTATAAGGGTCGATGTACACTTCAGACCACGCGACGGTATTCACTGGCTTATCGAATACCGATGTGTACCATGGCTCTGTGTGATAACCCTCTGCTTGTGGGTTGTTCCAAAGATCAATTTTATCTACATCACCGTTGGCAGTGCGATTATAAAACAAACTGGAGAAGCGCTCATCAGCGCGAATAGAAAAAGGTTCAGGCCACAGGCCGCCACTCACCACAATGCCGTCGTTAAGTTTGAAAATCTGTCGAAGCGCAGCGTCAAGTGCTTGCCTGTCCTGAATCGCTTGCCCTAACCCTACCACACTTTTGAGTACCCCAACCGAGCTATGCAAAGGCGCTGACATCTCGGAGGCCAGAAATTCATTTTTAATATCGAGGTTTTCTTGCAGCTTTTGCCGCACTGGCGACTCCACCACCCAGTAAGTAATACTGCCAAAAACCGCAATAAAAATCGCAAGGTAGATCGTTAATGCGACGATGCTTTTCTTCTTCAAAGATTTTCGGATCAACATAATGAGCGAAACAGTCCTTTGTCTTGAGGGGCAACCAATGTATGCCGTCATTTTTTATGGCCGAATAAAATGACAATCACGATACTGATCTATAGCTTTATCAGCCGATAGCTTGTTACTATTAGCTATCATTTACATCTTAACGGTAAATCATTTTGGCATTAAAAGACATACTTTCCCTTCCTGAGCTCGATGGAAAACTTTTGAACGAAGCGCAAACTCAAGGTTTCGTTGCATCCATGGCCTCTGCTCCTCACACCTTACCTCCAGAAGAGTGGTTGCCGTTCTTATGGGGCGGTGAAGAAGTAGCACCGTTCACCTCTGGCGAGCAGCTAGAAAGCTACGCGCATGCGGTGATTGAGTTGTGGAATACTTACCGTCCAGCGCTACTTGATGGCGAGTGGGTTTGGCCAGAAGGCTGCCAGTTAGACGACGAAGAAATTGTTACTCAGCAGACAAAAGATTTCTGTGAAGGGGTATTACAAGGTTGGCAGTTAGCGCGTGATGACTGGGAAACCTTAATGCCGGAAAACAGTGAAGACAATGCGTTATTAGGTGGTGTTTTATTGTCACTGAGCATGCTGTTTGATCCTGAAACCTCCATTACTACGCTGCAAGCGCAAGGTATTGAAGGGCTAGAGCAGTTCGAAGAGATCTTTAATGCAATGCCTGTCATGCTGTGTGGTATTACGCAAAAAGGCGCGGTGTTAGCTGAGCAGCAATAATCAAACTACCATGGCTTTAATCAAAAATAAGCGCGTAATACAACGCGCTTATTCTATTTACGACAATCTACGCCCTAGAAGCCACACTCTAGAATCTAAAATCGATAGCCTACTGCCAAAATCAGCTGATTCCAATTGAGAAAGCTATATTCCGCCATTAAATTCCATTCTTTTTCATAGCCAAAATCATACACCGCCGCCAGTGACATGTTGGAGGTTTCTTTGCTTTTTAAATCTACGTCGAACTGTAGTTCATCCGCGAGGTTAATCCCTCCCACTTGTAAATTGGTTAAGCTGCCCGTGACGTTTTGTTCAATACTTTGATACTGATAACCCAATAGCAATGCCAACTTGCCATAAGGCACATCGTAACGCTGCCCTACTCGCAACGACCCAATTTTAGTCAAAATAGTACTGTCGGTAGTGGTGGTCCAAGCGTTTGTCACGGCACCCGCTGCAGTGATAATAATAGGATTGATGCCTTCAATTACGTCGATTTGTGTGGCGATGACGGCACCAATTCCAAGGTTGTAGGCTTGATACTCAATATTGATTGGAATGGTCGCGGGCACGCCAAATGGTTTGCCATTGCGAGTCGCATTCGATAGGTCAGCACTGATCTCTTTATTGCCTTCTGTATAACCCGCCAAGCCATATATGTTGAGAAATGGAAATACCCAAGCATCGGCTCGCAATTGAACGCTCTTATCGGTTCCTTTGATAGCAACATCATCAGCCGGCACCACGTAGTGAGCAGGCTTACCAAAGCCGCCCAGCACGCCACCTGTCGCGTCAATTTTAAAGTCATCGGTCGCGATGTATTCCACATCCTGCGAGTTCATGTAAACGCCAAAACCAACAGGAATAGGTAACTCATATCCCATTTCACGAACTTGTTCCCCCCAAATCGGTAAGCCGCTCCAGTGCGCTTGGCTTTTTTCTCTTTCGACTTGTTCTATTAACTCACTGCCTGCAGCCTTAACGGTATTTAATACGGTATGAGTGCAAAGCACTATCATAATGGTTAGTAATCTAATCAAAATAGGTGTTCCAGTGTTAGGGGTTAAATATTGGTAGCAAGAAGCCATAAGCTCCTCACTTAACAAAGTGCTTGATCAGCAACGTTATATATAAGTGAGGCAGGTAAATAACTGAGGCACTTAATCGAAAAAGCGAGCAAGTGCCTATGTCATGCCTAACAACTCATTAGGCATGACTTGTGAGCGCTTTAAGCGCATCTGTTAAGTTTAAACGCATCCGCATCGTTAGAACGCATCCGTATAGTTAAAACGCTTCTGTGAAATTAAAACGCTTCGGTAAAATTAAAGTAAAACGCTGCGCCATGCTTACCCATGCCTAAGTCGAGTCGGATGTTCATTCTAGGTTGCAGCTCGTAACGATAACCTGCGCCGTAAGATAGAATGGCGTGCCCGGCTAAGTCTTCCGCAGAATTACCCACCGCGCCTACACCACTCCACAGCGTCATACCATGAGCAGATAAGCCGCCACCACTGCGACGGAAGGTATGGCGATACTCAGCGGTAACTTCAGCCGTCACACGGTCACGATACTGGCCTTGATAGTAGCCTCGCATAGAGCTAGCACCGCCAAGTTCCGGCATATCATAATAAGGGACATCACCAAACGCTTGTTTGTATTGGCTTAGCAATGCGATTACGCGGCCCTCTTCAACACTATAGAAGTGACGGAATTCAACATCTAACTTCTGATAGTCAGCCTGGCTACCCAACGCTTGCGTATAGGTGAGAGCTTCGGTACGGAAGAACGAACCATTCCATGCGTTCACCGCCACATCGCGGCTGTCATATTGTAAGGTGGCACCAAGCCCCCAAGTGAATGGCTTGTCTTTAAATTGCGCGAAGTTTTCATCTAACAGCGCCGAACCAGGTTCTGTTGTTGGCTTAAAGTAGTTGACCCGCAGTGCAGGGCCTGCGAACCAGTTATCATGCACGCGAAACGTTAATGTACCTTCATAATTGGTCACGGTTGCTTTGTACTGAGTGACGTCACCAAATTCAAAATCTTGCGCAGCATCGTAGCCAACACCCCAATAGTGTTTACTTTGTGTGCCCGCATTCCATGCACCTTGAAATTGGATATCGTTATTGTTCCAAAATAAAGAGTGTCTGGCGCGCAGTCCGTAGCCCACTTCTGAGTCAACATAGTTGCCAATCACAAACATCGACACACTCGAACGCTGTAGCTGCTCTTGCTCGCGAGTAGTTTTGAAGGAGTACAAGCCCCCTGCAGCCACCAGCAGACCTTGCTCCGGTGTATAAGCCGGGCCACCTAAAAAGCTAAACATCGGCATGCCATTAATTTCTTGATAATGTTTTTTGCCGTATTTTAAATCGGTGATGGTGTCGTCGTAGCGGTCACTGTCTGGCTCGTCCTTTAGGCGATCCACGGCTTGATCATAAGATTCAACGGTTTTCTCAGCGACTGCGAGATCCGGTTCAAACTCCATCGACGCTTTATCGATAGCCAGTTGTGCATAAGAAGGAATGGCAATTGTCTCATCTGCCTGAGCAGAAACTGCGCCAGCAAGCAAAGTAACAGAAACAATCGAAGAAAGTACGCGCATAGATTTAATGATTCCAGAAGCGAATGAATGAACGTTCATTCATTATTAAAAACGGGCGCATAATAAACAGAATGGGTATTTGTATCAAGTTATATTTTGGGTTTTTATATTGGTAGTGGCTATCATTACACGTTACTACTCAGGCTCTGTCTGGATAGCTGAGAAACCGGAAATCTAGCTAATGATGAATAGAGTGACAATAAAAACCGGACGAATGAAAGTTGTCCTATCTCCTATTGCAAACACCCTATTGTCAGTTGATTAAAATATAGGGTGTTGAAGGATTAAATCACCTCAATGGCTAACTAAATGATTGGTATTTATTATAGAATGCCAATCTTCCATACAAGCATAACTGTATCTTCTGGAGCGTATCATGGGGCATTCAAATCGCAAGTTACTAACAAAGTCTTTATCGCCTTCGTTGAAGATTTTCTCCGCGATTTTAGTCAGCTATTTTTGTTCATCATTTTTCGCCATTGAGTTTGAAAGCTATCACGTCATCTCATTTGTCACTGCCACGATGGTAGTGTGTTTTTTGAGATATGGTTGGAAGGCCGCTCCCGCCATATTTGCTGCATTGGTTAGCTACTATCTGTACAGCGGACGAGATCTATCAACCGCATTAATTTTTGCTATCTCCATCCCTTCAGTTCCCTATCTGGTATCTAGTATTTATAACCAGTACAGAAAAAGAAACCGCCATGGCTTGAAATCATCTTTGCTGTTCACTTATTTCTCTCTGTTTGGGATGCTATTTCCTGTACTCAATGCGACGAAATCACTGGCAATCAGCTACTTTACCGAAAAAGAGCATATTTCAGCCGGCTTCATGGCGTATTCCATGCTGGGCAATTCAATTACATTGCTCACTTTAGCACCAGCACTCATGCTATTGGCTGCACTTATTAGCATGAAGTCAAATAACAATTACCTACGACTCGACAGAGAAATCCGCCTATCTACACGAAGTGATGTGAGTTTTAAGTTGTGGTTAGCGTTCAGCCTGATCCCAGTGCTACTTGGCATTGCTTTTACCAATAATATTGAGCTGACATTTATTTGCCTCGCTGCTTTTATC
Source organism: Vibrio cionasavignyae (assembly GCF_050337155.1). NCBI lineage: Bacteria > Pseudomonadati > Pseudomonadota > Gammaproteobacteria > Vibrionales > Vibrionaceae > Vibrio > Vibrio cionasavignyae. The sequence continues at coordinate 120,406 of NZ_JAKJSR010000022.1, read as the reverse complement.
ATTGTTGCATCCGGCATTGGCAAACACGGACTATTGGTCCCCCTTGCTATCGGCACGTTTACTTCATTAGTGGTTCTTTTCATCAACATAGACAGGGTGAACACGCTATTAGTGCTTGATAGTAACTTTTATGGTTTCTTGCTCATCATGCTTATTATCATTATGTTGAGTTATCTACTGGCCACCTCTGTGTTACGCAATCACGAGATAATGCAAAAGCAAATCCGCTCGGAGCGTCTCGACCCGTACACTGGGTTACTAAATATTACTCAATTACAAGAGGATATTGCAGACAAAGAAGGGGCGTTGCTCATCTACCTTGACATCACACCTACCCTTTCTAAAATTGGTGACATTGGTCATGAAGGTAAAGCGAAACTCATTCAACAGTTACATAAGCACTTAAAGAATGCTCATGACGTAGGTCACTGCTATAGACCACCGTTTTCTTTAGGCATTTTAGGCTTTAGTACATACAGCGACGGAACCGATCGTAACCTTCACAATCTATCTGATCATTTAGATAACTTTCAGTTTTATTGGAATGGCACATCGATTAGCCTTGTCGATCCAACGCTGCATTGTATTAGAGTCACTAAAGATATGAACATCAAAGATCTGGTCTCTCACCTATGTGATCAGCCATCTTTGGTGGATATTCGTCTGAATTGGTTAGATATCCCTTTACTAGAAGGACGCGTGGATAAGCTAAGTTATATTCAAAAGGTATTCAAAGAAAACCAGTTTGAGCTCTATTGTCAGCCCTACCTCAACCTTGCTGAGAAAAGTTCACAACAACACTGCTTTGAAGTCCTTGTCCGAGTTAAGCATAGCGATGGTAATGTACTAACTCCAGCCGAATTCTTCCCACTTATCGGCCAATTTGGTTTGGAAACACGCCTTGATAAATGGGTAGTATGCAACACTTTTAAAATGCTCAATGACAGCGTCGACAACTGGGAAGAAATTGAAAAGTGCGCCATTAACCTAACGGCTAAATCCTTAAATAACGCTTCGTTGGCGAAAGACCTTATCGCAATGGCAGACAAGTTTTACATTCCATTGGACAAAATCTGCTTCGAAATCACTGAGTCGGCGGCACTGCAAAATGAGCAGCAAGCGATTGAGACCATTAGCACACTAAGAAAAGCCGGCGCGAAGATTGCCTTAGACGATTTTGGTACTGGTTACGCTAGCTTTTCTTACTTACGCAGACTACCTTTGGATATTCTTAAAATAGATGGCGAGTTTGTCGTAGATTTACCAAACAGTGAAAGTGATCGGCTAATTGTTAGCTCAATCAGCGTGGTTGCAAAAGAGCTAGGGCTTGAAACCGTTGCCGAGTTCGTCGAAAGCCCCCAGCATATCGATATTTTGGAAACGCTCAATATCACGTATGCTCAAGGCTATGGTGTGGCCAAGCCAAGACCGCTAGCAAACTTCTTAATTGAAATCTGTGGTGGTTAAGGCTTGAACGACTGAAGCGCTTGCCACGAAAAGTCATCAATACGTTCGTCGGCAATATAGAAAAGTTTGCAACCAGCATGAATTGGCGAGGTTAAATCAGGGTTTAACGCAATACCATCGCCATCATCTATGGCGATTAATGTGGCTTGATAGTCTCGCTTCATCCAATGAAAGACCATTTCAACCGTCGTTTCAGAGGCGGTTTGTGGATAGCGGGTGGAATATTGTGTCATGCCACGGGTCGAACTGAGCAGCTCTTGATGCAATGCACTCGAGCCCGGGTCAACCGCGGCTTTTGCCAACATTTCGGCTCCAACGGCTGGGATACACTCGGAGTTAGGGCAATGCTGCCTTAAGAGCTCGCTTAACGCTTCATCTTTAAAATACACTAAAAGGTGCGCCGTCGGATTTCGGTTGGCGCAATACAACGCCGCAGACAGCGTGATGTCATCTTCTGGGTTATCAATCAAAATGCAGCTTGCCTGCTCTATATTGGTTCGCTCCATTTCACGCCCATCCGTATAGCTATTCACTTTTACAAAGTCAATTTCTCCCGGCAATGGGTTTTCTATGTCAGAACGGCTGCACAACACAATGGGCCTGCGTCCGGTTTCTTCGTGTTGAAGCATTCGAATCAAATGCATGGTGCGTTGGCCGTTCCAGCCCAAAATTAATATGTGTTGGTCCACTTTTACTGTCCTTTTGCCAAGTTGTCCTGAACGCCAATAATCTAGCCCGAGTGTGGCAAGTCTACCGAGCAAGGCCGCAAATAAACTCAGTCCCCCAGGGATAATAAACAGTACCGTCACCCATCGCCCTGCTTCCGTACTGGGAGAAAGATCGCCGTATCCCACTGTTGAAGCCGTGACAATCATAAAATAAACAAACTGAGAAATGGGTAACGTCAGATCCGTTTCGCCACTGAGCCAAAGCCCTAGCCAAGATAACCCAACATACACGCAAAGTATGGTGGCAAGGCTTCTTAATTTGAGTTCAAACAGGTGGGAGTGTAGCCACTTTCTAAGCTGTAACCAGATAACCACAACATTCCTTATTTGCATCACAACATGGTTATAAGCATATATGAAAAAACCAGCCAATAGGCTGGTTTTTTTCTATAAAATGCACGTTACCCATCACAAGACAGCTACGCGTTGCCTTTCACCTGCAATTGCAACTGCTCAGCAAAATCAAGCATGCGGTTAAGCGGGATCAGTGATTTCACGCGAACGGCTTCATCAACAAAGATTTCGTGCTCTTCGCCGCCTTCGGTTAATGCACTTTCAATCGCTTTTAAGCCATTCATTGCCATCCAAGGGCAATGCGCACAGCTACGACACGTGGCGCCAGCGCCCGCCGTTGGTGCTTCAATCAGCTCTTTCTCTGGCACCAATTGTTGCATCTTAAAGAAAATGCCTTTATCGGTCGCGACGATCAGTTGCTTATTTGGTAGCGCTTTCGCTGCTTTAATTAACTGACTGGTAGAACCTACACAATCCGCAAGTTCAACCACGCTTGCTGGTGATTCTGGGTGCACCAAAATTGCCGCTTCTGGGTAAACCGACTTCATGTCTTTTAGTGCTTTTGCCGAGAATTCATCGTGAACAATACACTCGCCCTGCCACAACAGCATATCGGCACCGGTTTGGTTGGCGATGTAAGAGCCTAGGTGACGGTCTGGTCCCCAAATGATTGGCTTGTCTTCCGCGTCTAGGTGCTCAACAATTTCCAGAGCAATACTGGATGTCACTACCCAATCTGCGCGTGCTTTTACCGCAGCGGAGGTATTGGCATAAACCACAACCGTATGGTCAGGGTGCGCGTCACAAAACGCAGAAAACTTGTCTTCAGGACAACCTAAATCTAATGAACATTCCGCTTCTAAGGTTGGCATTAATATGCGTTTTTCTGGGGTGAGAATCTTTGCAGATTCGCCCATAAAACGAACGCCAGCAATAATCAGCGTAGAGGCTGAGTGGCGGTTGCCAAACTTGGCCATTTCTAGAGAGTCACCGACAAATCCGCCGGTTTCTTCCGCTAATGCTTGGATTTCAGGATCGGTATAGTAGTGGGCAATAAGGACAGCATCCTTTTCCTGCAACAAAGCTTTAATTGTTGCAATATGCTGTGCTTTCTCCTCGTCCGTCAATACAACAGGCTTTGGAGGGAATGGGTAGATTGTATCAATTGAGTCTAAGATGTGGCTCATAGCGGGTGCTCTATGCTACTTGCAAATAATCCGGATATTGTACACGGATATGCGCCAGAGAACAAAGTTATGGCGGGAATATCAGTGATGGCTTCGATAGTTCACAAAGCGTTCAACGCAATTCTAAGATAGATGCAAAAAGAGAGCTCCGTTGAACTCTCTTTTTTTAGGCACTTACGTAGGCGACGCCTATTTTAAGTTAGACTTGGCGACTTTAGCTGAAGAGCTAGCGGGATATTCATCCACGACTTGTTGGTAGTATTGCTTCGCTTGTGTGGCATTGTTGCCGCGCTTGGCTAGATCGCCCAACTTCACTAAGGCGTCTGCACGCTTGTTGGAGTCTTTAAACGCCAGTACCGCTTTAAAGCTTGCTTCGGCTTCGCTGTCTTGACGCTTTGCAAAATACAACTGACCTAGCCAGTAATGGGTATTAGGTGCAAACGTAGACTCGGGAAAGTCTTTTTGGAACTGTTTGAAAGCGGCAATAGCGCCCGCGTAGTCGCGTTTTTTCAAAATCAGATCAACCGCATTTTGGTAAGCGGTTTGCTCATCAACATTAGTACTAAATTTACCCGTTGATTCTGCGGCCTTAGCGGCAGGCACAGCCGCGGCGGTGCTGGCTTGGGAACGAAGTTTATCAATTTCGATAAACAACTCTCGCTGACGCTGAACCATTTGGTCCATGTTGTAGCTATTTCGTTCCAGTTCACCACGCAGCGTGGAAATTTCGTGTGTCATATCATCGAGCTGCTGCTGCATTTGCGCTTGCACTCGATTTCGGTTTTGAAGCAAACGCTCCAAACGTTGAATATCAGTTTCGTTGGTTGCCGCGTGTGCTGATGCAACAGACGCAACCGTCGCTGATGATGATGTTGCAGTGCTCAAGTCGGTAACCGGTGCTTTCGCAGCGAGCACTGAGCTCGCTGCGCCGGCTAGTAACGTAAGCGTAACTGCTCGCTTAATGTTACTTGTCATAAAGGTGAATACCTCTGTGGCCGTTTAAATTAGTAAACTAGAACAGCGCGACGGTTTTTCGCGTAAGCGTCGTCAGACTGACCTAGAACTAATGGTTTCTCTTCGCCGTAGCTAACGATAGAGATTTGATCCGCTTGAACACCCAGTGCTTGGATGTATTTAGCAACAGCTTGTGCACGACGCTCGCCCAGTGCGATGTTGTACTCTGGAGTACCGCGCTCATCAGCGTGACCTTCAATAGTCACTTTAAGTGCTGCGTCTTTGCTTAGGTATGCGGCGTGTGCTGCAAGCATATCTTCGTAATCACCTGCGATTGTTGAGTTATCAAACGCAAAGTAGATAGTTTGGTTTTCACGTAACGCTTTTTCTTTCATTTCTTGCTCAGAAAGTTGTGCGTTTTGATCAATAGGAGTCACAACGGTTGTTTCTTGTTGTTGATTCGTTGTTTCCGCGCCAGTTGAAGATGCTGCGTCGTCACTTGAACTACATGCTGTCATAGCAAGTACTGGTAGTGCGATTAGCAAACCCTTAAAAACTTTGTTTAATTGCATTGTTTTTTCCTTAACCTAAAATTTTAGTTGCTACAAAAACGGGGACCATGCAGGCGCTCGAACACGCCCGTTTGTTGCCGGTAGTCTAGCTTTAAATCGTCCATCAATAGAAACCATTGAAAGAACGTTAGTCTTGTTATAGATAGAGCTATATATCACCATGCCACCATTGGGTGCGATGCTTGGTGACTCATCCAGCAGTGTTTTCGTGAGGATTTGTACCGATCCTGTTTCTAAATCTTGTTTTGCAAGATTAAATCCAGAGTTAGAACGATTAACCATCACTAGGTAACGACCATCGGGGGTGATCTGCCCACCAAGGTTCTGACTACCCTGCCATGTGATTCGTTTTGTTTTGCCGTCAGACAAATTTACTTCATAAATCTGAGGGTTACCACCCCTATCCGACGTAAAAATAAGGGAATTTCCACCTGGTTTCCAGTACGGCTCTGTATTATTTGACCGACCACTAGTTATTTGGCGTAATTTCCTTGTTTCAAGATTCAGCGTATATACATGCAGTTGCCCTGTTTTCGACAAGGTAAGCGCTAGTGATTTACCATCAGGGGAGAATCTTGGCGCACCATTGTGACGAGGGAATGACGTAATCTTTTCACGTTTACCGGTGTAGATATTCATGATGAAGATTTCAGCTTGACCGTTTTGGAAGCTCACGTAAGCAAGACGCTTTCCATCCGGTGACCACGCTGGAGACATAAGCGGTTGCTTTGATCGAAGTACAAGCTTTTCGTTGTAGCCATCGTAGTCGGCGATACGCATTTGGTACGGATACTGATCTTTATCGTTCACGACCACATAGGCGATACGAGTTAAGAATGCACCGCGTTCACCCGTCAGCTCTTCATACACCAAATCAGAAATTCGGTGCGCGTACTCACGAAGACGATTCGCTGGAACGGTCGCTTTCTTCTTAAAAAGCACATGGTCATTAGACAATACCAATTGACCATCATCGCTAAGTGCTTTTGATTGACCACCGGTTAACTGACCGCGTACCACATCCACCAGCTGGTAGCTAATTTCGTAGTTGCCATCAGCTTTCTTCACAATGGTGCCTGTCAGCAATGAATCCACACCAATTGGTGTCCACGATTCAAAATCGATCTCTGCGGCATCATACGGCGTTTGTGGCATTTTGCTGGTGGCTACTGGGCTAAATTTACCACTGCGCTGCAAGTCTGAAGATATGACAGCAGAGACATCTTGTGGCAACTTACCTTCCCCCGTCCATTTAAATGGCACAATGGCGATTGGGCGTGCTGAATCAATACCGTCAGTAATGACCAGTTCTAAAGCAGCATTCGCGGTTTGCGTCGTAACGCTAAACAAAAATGCCATTCCTATTAATATTCGCTTAATCACAAGCTCTTCCTTTTACTCTGGAACTACAGTCAAATTGATGTTTTTTAATTTCGCGTTTACGTCGGCTTCTTTCGCTAGCGGGAAAGTCCCCACTTGTGTAATGGCTCGTCTCGTTGCTGCGCACAAACGACTATCTCCATCGAGCACTTTTACCTCACCAGCAATCGCGCCATTGCCGGCTGGAATTAGCCGTAAGTTAACTCGACATTGCTTTCCCCGAAAACTGTCCTCTAGCAACAGTTTTTGTTGAATCAACTGGGTATAAATAGCACCCATTCTCTGCAATTCAGACGCGACATGCTTGGAACGAGCCGAAGTGTTTTGCTCCGACTCACTTTCCAACCCGGCAAAGATATCGTTCATCGCCGCTTCTTGCTCTTGTCTTTCACGCTCAAGCTGCTTTAAACGTTCTTGCTCTTTACGCGCTTTCTCTGCTGCTGCTTTCGCGGCTTGTTCTTTCTCTATGCGCTGGCGCTCGGCCTTTTCAGCCGCTTCTTTTTCAAGACGCGCTTTTTCTTGCGCTGCTTTAGCAGCTTTCTCACGTTCAAGGCGCTCTTGCTCAGCCTTTACAATCGCCGCCTCTTTCGCTAAGCGTTCTTGTTCAGCTTTACGTACTGCGGCTTCCTGAGTTTTTCTTTCCGCTTCCGCTTTTGCCGCGCGTTCTTTTTCGCGTTTCGCACGTTTTTCTGCTTCTCGTGTTGCCTGAGCCTCTTTGGCTTGCTGCACTTTAAGCTTACGAATTCGTTCTTCTTCCGCTTTGCGGTTTCGTTCTAATTGCTCACTCTCACGGCGCAGTTTATCCAATCGATCTTGCTCTTTTTTCGCCGCAGTTTCGCGCTGTTTTCTAATTTCCTGCGCTTGTTGGCGAACGCGAGCAGGATCGATGACAACAGCCTGAACCATACCCGTTGGTTCAGCCTCTTTCATAGTGAAATCCGTGCCCCAGAGCAAAGCCACAATCAATACCACGTGCGCCAATAAAGAAATGGTAATTGGCTTTCCGTAGCGCGCGGCTTGCTTTTTATTATTCTTCTTCATACTGCTGCGATGACTATTCCCTGATATCGGTCAGTAGGCCAACTTTTGGTATCCCTGCCTGACTCAATTCATCTAATAATAAAACCACTTCTGCATAGGGTGTTGCGGCATCACCGCCCACAGCTACAGGTGAGTTAGGGTTAATGGAAAGCTCGGCGCGTACTCTGACTATAATGTCTTGAAGGCTTAACCCGCGTTGAACATCTTCGTTGTTCACACTTAGTCCAAAATTCCCATCGCGATCGACTTCAACAATGATAAAGCTGGATTCTGTATCTCCAGCTAAATCCGAAGCAGGCTTCGCGGTTGACGTTTTAGGTAGCTCGACATCAACCCCTTGCGTAACAAAAGGTGACGTCACCATAAAGATGATCAGTAACACCAACATCACATCGATGTATGGCACTACGTTTATCTCTGCGGTCAGTTTTCTTTTTTTAGGTTGATAGCCTGCCATTACTGTTCCTTACCGGCCATTGCTTGGCGGTGCAGGATAGAATGAAACTCTTCAGAGAATGTGGCGTAGTTATGCTCTAATTTGCCCACTTTCGTGCTTAGTCGGTTATACGCCATTACTGCTGGAATCGCGGCAAATAGGCCCATCGCCGTTGCAATCAAGGCTTCGGCAATACCCGGAGCGACCATGGCTAGCGTCGCTTGCTTCACTTCACCTAACGCGATAAAGGCATGCATAATGCCCCATACCGTACCGAACAAGCCAATATATGGGCTGATTGAGCCCACCGTCGCTAAGAATGGCAGGTTTACTTCAAGATCATCCACTTCACGAGCAACGGCAACGCGCATAGAACGCCCTGTTCCTTCCATGATAAATGCTGGAGAATCGGCATTGGATTTTCGTAGACGTAAGAATTCAGTAAAACCGCTATAAAAAATCTCTTCCGTACCGGAGAGTTCATCTTTGCGCTTCTTTACATCTTGGTAGATAACTGACAGATCGGCGCCAGACCAAAAGCGGTCTTCAAAGGTATCTGAATCTTTGGTGGCTTGAGTCAACACTTTACTACGCTTAATGATCATTGCCCATGATACGACTGACATACCAAGCAAAATCAGCATGACGAGTTTAACAAGCAAACTTGCTTGTAGAAAAAGGTCCAAAAACGAAATTTCAGCGTTCACGTTTTAACTCCAATAAGATTGACGAAGGTATGGCCTTCGGCTTCATTTTTACATTATCAATACATGCTACTTTAACCAGTGCTTTCGCGAATGTCACACCTTCCGCGTCGACTATTTCTTGTTGAAAGGTTAATGAAGCACGCTTAAATTCTGAAACGGCGGTTTTTACCGTTAGGTGGGCATCCAATCGAGCCCCCTGGACAAAGTCGATATCCATATGTCGTACGACAAAGCCGGTATGCTCAGCTAACAACACATGTTGGCTTACTCCAACGCTGCGGAGCAGCTCCGTCCGAGCGCGCTCAAAAAACTTAAGGTAATTGGAATGGTAAACTACGCCCCCGGCATCAGTATCTTCGTAATACACGGTGACCGGGAACTCAAAATATGAGGGTAAGTCAATCAAACTAATAATTTCCTAGAAACAACAACGCCCTACTATAGCGCAAGTGCCTTAATATAACGTAAGAAGATAGGTTTGTTATTACTGCTGACAATAATTTTTGAATAAAGTGCGAAAATTTACACTTAACTGAAGAAGTTGTGAGTAGATTTGTCGTTTCACTTGCGTTTATAAAATAAAACTGCCCTATTCGAAAGTACCACAAGGGGAAAACATCCATTACCTACTTAAGCGAGCTTCCATTTACGCAAAAGCCCGAGCATTAGCTCGGGCTTTATCTTTATATGACGTACATTACCGTTAAGTAACCCAGCACAGTTAACGAGATGTAAGGGCTAAATAGAATTTGCCAGACCCAAAGCCTTGGCTTAAACCCTACTCCGTAGACCATGCTCGAACATAAGGACAGGACAAAAGCCAGCCCAAGGAGTGGCGTGAAGCCACCAATTTGTTCTGCATAGGCATCCGGCCGCCACATAAATAGCCCAACATGTGCAAACCCCATTAGCAATGCAATGGCCTTTAACCAGGTTTTATCTAGCCACTTATGTGCATTCGTAAACTGCTCGTTGAGATTACTCACTGTCTTTGTCCGTATCTTTCTTTATCTGTTTACCACTTTGGTCAACAGCTTCATCTTCATCCATCATTTCGCGGTGTTCTAACCACAATGCGTTGATGATGCCAAAAGCACACGCTAAAAGAACACCTAAAATCCAAGCAAAATACCACATTCTATGTGCTCCTTAGTAAAGTGAGTTTTTGTTATCTTCGATGAACTTGTCATCAAGACGACCAAACATTTTGTAGTAAGTCCAAGCGGTGTAGCTCAGAATTACTGGCACCATAACAAACGCAACGCCAGTCATTAGGTTCAACGTCAATTCACTTGATGTTGAATCCCACATAGTCAGGCTATGGTTTGGGTTTAGGCTGCTTGGCATAACAAACGGGAACATGGCAAAACCTGCGGTAAAGATGATACCGCCGTTCGCTAGGCTCGATGAAACAAACGCCAATGCACATTTTTCAAAACGTGATGCGAGTACTGCAAGCAGTGGCATCACAACACCCAACGCTGGAGCAATCCAAAGCAGAGGGTAAGTTTCGAAGTTGTTCATCCAAGCGCCCGCTTCACGGATCACTTCTTTATTAAGAGGGTTAGACGCGGCAGCGGTATCGATCGCGCTAACAATAACGTAACCTTCCAGAGTTTGAATCCAGAAACCTGCTGCAACAAACGCTGCCACAACCAGTAGGCCCATCATTTGAGCCACATTGCGTGCTCGCATGTGCACATCGCCTGTGGTTTTCATTTGCAACCATGTTGAGCCTTGCAAAATGATCATAAACACACTGACTAAGCCACAAAGCAGCGCAAATGGGTTGAGTAATCCAAAAAACGAACCATGGTAAGTCGACATCATGAAGTCGTTAAGTTGGAACGGCACCCCTTGCAGCAAGTTACCAAATGCCACACCGAAGATAAGCGGTGGAACGAAGCCACTAATTGAGATCGCGATGTCCCAAGTGTTACGCCAGCGTGGATCTTCAATTTTTGAGCGGTAATCAAGGCCCAGTGGACGCAACCATAACGCCGCTAGCGTTAGGATCATTGCCAAGTAAAAACCTGAAAATGACGTTGCGTAAACAAGAGGCCAAGCGGCAAACAGAGCACCACCAGCGGTAATTAACCAAACTTGGTTGCCGTCCCAGTGTGGTGCAATAGAGTTAATCATGACACGACGCTGTGTATCCGTTTTACCGATCACAGGTACTAGGGCGCCCACACCCATGTCGAAACCATCGGTGATAGCAAAACCAGCAAATAACACGCCAATTAATACCCACCAGATAAATCGTAAGATTTCGTAATCAAACATTCTTTTTCTCCCTGCTTACGCTTCTACTTGACGGCTAACTTTATCTTCAACCGAATTTTCATTCTGTTCGAAGTGGTAACGACCCGTCTTTAAGCTACTTGGTCCTTTACGAGCGAATTTCACCATCAGATAAACTTCAGCAATTAGGAACACTGTGTAGAGCGCGATAATGGCAAACAATGATGTCCATAGTTGGCTCATGGTTAACGCGGAAGCGGCAACATGAGTTGGCAGTATTTCACCCACCGCCCATGGTTGACGACCGTATTCTGCAACAAACCAACCGGCTTCAATTGCAATCCAAGGCAGTGGCATACCAAATAGCGCCGCTTTAAGTAACCATGGTTTTTGGTTGATTTTTTGACGGCAAGTTTGAACAAACGCCGCACCGAAGATGAATAGCATGATAAAGCCACACGCTACCATGATACGGAACGACCAGAATAGTGGCCAAACCGTCGGGATTGAGTCATCCGCAGCCGCTTGAATTTGATCTTCAGTTGCATCAACAACATTGTCGGTGTAGCGCTTAAGCAATAAGCCATAACCTAGATCTTGCTTCACTTCATCAAATGCTGCGAGGTTTTCGTCAGAGCGATCACCAGCACGAAGTTTTTCAAGTAGGTCGTAGGCGTACATACCCGTACGGATACGGTCAACGTGCTCTTCACGTAGATCACGCAGGCCTGTTACTTCCGTATCAATAGAACGAGTAGCAATAATGCCCATCACGTAAGGAATTTTGATGGCAAAGTCAGTGTGCATTTCTTCTTGGTTAGGAAAACCAAAGAGAGTGAATGCCGCTGGAGCTGGTTCCGTGTGCCATTCAGCTTCAATTGCAGCCAACTTCACTTTTTGAACATCGCCAAGCTCGTAGCCAGATTCATCACCCAGTACGATTACAGACAAGATTGACGCCATACCAAAAGAGGCAGCAATAGCAAAAGAACGACGAGCGAACGCCATGTCGCGGCCTTTTAGCATGTAGTATGAACTGATACCAAGAACGAACATTGCGCCTGCGGTATAACCCGATGCAACAGTATGAACAAACTTCACTTGCGCAACTGGGTTAAGGACCACTTCCGCGAAGCTGACCATTTCCATACGCATGGTTTCGAAGTTAAATTCTGCGCCAACAGGGTGTTGCATCCAGCCGTTAGCGACCAGAATCCACAATGCAGAAAAGTTTGAACCTAGCGCAACTAGCCATGTTACCGCTAAGTGCTGACGTTTAGATAGCCTATCCCAGCCAAAGAAGAAAAGACCGACAAAAGTGGACTCTAGGAAAAAGGCAACCAGTGCTTCTATGGCAAGTGGCGCACCAAAGATATCCCCCACATAGTGAGAATAGTACGACCAGTTTGTTCCAAATTGGAACTCCATGGTTAAGCCAGTGGCAACACCAAGTGCAAAGTTAATACCGAATAGCTTACCCCAGAACTTTGTCATGTCCTTGTAGATTTGCTTGTCGGTCATTACATAAAGAGACTCCATTATAGCGAGAAGAAACGCCATACCGAGTGTCAATGGAACGAATAAGAAGTGATACATCGCCGTGAGTGCAAATTGCAATCGCGACAGCTCCACTACATCTATCATGGTAACTCCTTTTGTGTCGGCTGAAAGACACGTTCTATATTAAGCGACAAGGACGACTGTTTAATTTACATTAAACTTGTTGAGACTTGGCTTCATCCTTGTTGCGAATATGTACCGATTGGTTATTTAATTGTTAAGCTTGCGCTAATATAGCTGGCGCTAATATTACTGCTAAATTAATTCAGTTTCAAAAGATTTATTTACTAACATGCTTTGATTTACATCAATAAAGGCAACAAGAGAGTTGTACGAACTTTAATCACAATGATTCAGATCAATTTTAGCTAATTTTTGTAACAATTTTGGGGGACAGAGAAAAAATGAAGAGAATGGGTGGAGAGAAAGAAATAACCCTTTAGCGGTAAGGGATTATAGTGAAACACATTGACGAGGTAAATACATATTCATCAGTGACAACGCAAGAATTAGCATGCTCCCTATACCAACCGCATGCTAATGCATACCGACAATTTTAAAAAATAACTTTTTAAAATTGTCGGTTATTTCACTAATCACGAATCAGGATTTATCGACACCGAAGTGCAAATAGGCTCGATCAGAAGCAATTCTTCCGCGAGGAGTTCGCTGCAAGTAACCTTGCTGTATTAGATAGGGTTCAATGACATCTTCGATGGTGTCTTTTTCTTCACCAATCGCCGCGGCAAGGTTGTCTAAGCCAACCGGGCCCCCAGAGAACTTCTCCATAATGGCCAGCAGCAACTTACGGTCCATATAGTCGAAGCCTTGGTGATCGACATCCAGCATGTTAAGGGCTTTATCAGCAATATCCGAACAAATGTGCCCATCACCTTTTACTTCGGCGTAGTCTCGTACTCGGCGAAGCAACCTGTTAGCAATACGAGGCGTACCACGTGCACGACGCGCGATTTCTAGCGCCCCTTCAGGTTCCATTGATAAGTTAAGGCACGCGGCACTTCGTTGTACGATGCGCTGTAAATCGGCAATTTTGTAGTACTCGAGACGCTGCACAATGCCAAAACGGTCACGTAACGGTGACGTTAATGAGCCTGCGCGGGTCGTCGCGCCAATGAGGGTAAAAGGTGGGAGATCAATCTTAATCGAGCGCGCCGCAGGACCTTCACCAATCATAATGTCCAACTGGTAGTCTTCCATCGCTGGATACAAGATTTCTTCAACCATTGGACTTAATCGATGTATTTCATCAATAAACAACACATCATTTTCTTCAAGGTTGGTCAACAACGCCGCCAAGTCACCGGCTTTTTCTAACACAGGACCAGACGTGGTGCGAATATTAACGTCCATCTCATTGGCGACGATATTAGCAAGCGTGGTTTTACCCAATCCCGGCGGACCAAAGATCAATAAGTGATCCAACGGTTCATTTCGCAGCTGCGCTGCTTTAATGAAGATCTCCATTTGATCACTAACATGCTGCTGACCTTCGTAGTCGGCTAACTTTTTTGGTCTAATTGCCCTATCAATGACATCCTCGTCTTTAAAAACGGGGTTTTCTGGGGCTATAAGGCGATCGGCTTCAATCATATTTTTATCTCTATTGAATCGCTACTAAGCTTACACCATTGAGCGCAATGCATCACGAATAAGCGCTTCACTGCTCATTCCTGGTTTCGCCACTTGCGAGACAACTTTTGTCGCTTGCGCTGACTTGTAGCCCAGAGCAAGCAAAGCGCCAACCGCTTCATCTTCTGCACTGTTTGCTGAGCGCAACGACTCCATACCATCCATTGGCGCGGCATCGGTTGCAGGCGTAAACAGATCCCCTGCGCCCCACCCTTTCAGGCGGTCCTTCATTTCAACCACCAAGCGTTCTGCGGTTTTTTTACCGACACCAGGAAGCTTCACTAACGTAGAAATGTCTTCACGTTCAACACAAGAAACAAACTGGCTCGCAGACATGCCAGACAGAATACCTAAACCAAGCTTAGGACCCACGCCATTGGCTTTAATCACTTCTCTAAACAGGGCTCTTTCGCTGACAGAATTAAAACCGTATAACAACTGCGCATCTTCACGAACAACAAAGTGAGTATAAATGATGGCTTCTTCGCCGACTTCTGGTAATTCGTAAAAACAGCTCATTGGCATTTGAATTTCATAGCCCACGCCCCCGACTTCTATCAATAGCTCAGGTGGCTGCTTTTCTACTAGAATTCCGCGTAATCGTCCTATCACAGTTTAATTTCTCATGCTATTTGTAATAGGACTTAGGATATAGAATAACTGGATGGGTATCCAGTTATTTTGGAAGGGAACAGATGAACCAATCGTGACGTTTTTGCTGTTTAAGCGAGTACTGTACGTAACCGCTCTGACAACTCGGTTCCTTCATTAATCTGCTGATTAAGCTGTTCGGTAATAATTTGAATATCATCGGCAACCGACTTGCTGTCCGCCACCGAATGAGCGACTTCACTACTGGCCTGATCCAGTTCGCCAATGGCCTGATTCTGCTGACTGACTAATTGACTTAGATCGCTAATTTCCGTTGAGATCACTTGCACCTGCTGGATCATTTGACTGAGTTCCGTCACTGTCGTTTGGATAGTCTGCTGACCAGAATTAATCTCACGCTGACTATCACCAATTAACGCACGGATTTCTTCTACCGAGTTACTGGTTTTCGAAGACAGTTCCCTAACTTGTTCGGCAACCACGGCAAACCCACGCCCATGCTCCCCAGCTCGCGCCGCTTCAATGGCGGCATTTAATGCCAGTAGATTGGTTTGGTCCGCCACGGTAGTAATAAGCTCCATCACCGACACCACTTTTTGGTTGCTGTTGTCTATATTCGTGATCGCTTGCGTTGATGCGTTTAGCATTTCGCTGCTGCTTTCTGCTTGCGATTTTATCGCTTCGGTTTGTTGCATGACTTGCGACATGAACACCACCGAATCTTGAGTAAAGGCTGAGAGTTGCTCTAACTGTTGGCTCATTTCTTCTGCTGCGCTTGCTTGCGAGGCACTGTTTAGTCCGAGTGACTGTACGTTATCTTTAAGCTGAGACGATTGCGTGTTGACGTGGTGTATCACGCCATCGAGTTCCTCGACACTTTCATTAACAACAACGAAGGTGGCATCTAATTTCGCTTGACCTTGAGTGGCTATCTCTCCTTGTGCCTCGCTCTCTTGTAAGGCTTTTTCTGCACGAGCAATGGCACTTTCTTTCTGTTTAGAGGTAAAACTTTGTGCAAAGCAAATCACCAGTAGTGGCAAAATCATTCCAGACCAGATTTCAATGTTTTGCTTACTGGTAGAGAGCGCTATTTGTGGGAAGACATAACCACTGGTATGCAGATACGTTAACGTACAAGCGATGAGTACAATCCCCACACTCCACGTCAATGCCATGATGCGCGATGCTGATAGATAAAATGCGACAATGAGTAACGGTGCCCAAAATGCTTGAGTGGAATCAACGATGCCACCACTTTGATAAATGATGTTGAGCGCATGGCTGGTCATGCCGAGAAAACCGACATTCAGCGCTATGGTAATGCCGTGAGTCCAGCGCAGCAGTGCTAACGACAGACATTCAAGGAAAATTAATACCACAGAGGTGGCAAACAACGCCGCGTGACCATTGCCGTGCCATTTAATCGCACTGTATAAGCCAACAACCAGCGCAACGATGGCAAATACAGCGGTTATCTCTGCTTTTCTGAGTTGAATATGAGGTAGGCGATCAGAATCTAAAATAAAGTAGTGCCATATGACGTTGTTTTTCATTGTTATTTGGTCCTTTGACTTAACTCATCGGACCAATTATAGGAGTTAACAATAATTTAACAATGGCTTTTTCTGATTTGAAGCGAAACTGTGGGCTAGCTATCGTTAAGTTTATTAATATCCCCAACGTCTAGCGATAACGTCCTCGTTTCGCTCCTGTGGCTTTACCCGCTAATGCAATCAGTGTTTTGTTGGTGTTGGCATGACAAATCGCCACACCCAACGCATCTGCCGCATCCGCTTGAGGTTTCGCTGCCAGTTTTAACATACTCATCACCATATGCTGGACTTGCACCTTATCCGCACCACCCGAACCGGTTACCGCTTGCTTAATAAGTCGCGCCGCATATTCATGCACGGGCAAATCGTGATTAACCGCGGCAACAATCGCGCTACCTCTGGCCTGCCCAAGCTTAAGTGCTGAGTCGGCGTTCTTCGACATGAACACCTGCTCAATGGCAAAAACATCCGGTTGGAACTGAGTGATAATTTCACTCACCCCTGCGTAAATTTGTTTTAAGCGTCCGGGCAGCTCTTTTTCGGACATTCGAATGCAGCCACTACCAAGATAATACAAGTGTCGGCCCTGTTGCCGAATAACCCCATAACCCGTAATGCGTGAGCCGGGGTCGATACCAAGAATAATTGACATAAACTACAATGCTGCCGCTACTTCATCTGAAATATCACCGTTGTGATACACTTCTTGCACATCGTCAAGATCTTCTAATACGTCGATTAAACGCAACAATTTGGGCGCAGAATCAATATCCAGTTCCGCTTTTGTTGACGGAACCAGCGTCACTTCAGCATTCACAGAAGTTAAGCCTGCTGAGTCTAGTGCGTCTTTAACCTGACCAAACTCCGCTGGCGTGGTATAGACATCAATCGCACCATCGTCATGAGTTTCAATGTCGTCAGCACCACTTTCAAGCGCGACCTCCATCACTTCATCTTCATCCAGCCCTGGTGAGTATGAAATTACGCCCTTCTTCTCAAACAAATAACTCACGCTGCCATCTGTGCCTAAATTGCCACCTGATTTTGAAAACGCATGTCGGACACCAGAAACCGTTCGGTTGCGATTATCAGTCATACACTCCACCATCACCGCGGTTCCCGCAGGACCATAACCTTCGTAGATGACGGTTTCCATGTTTTCATCACCTTCACCACCCGCTCCTCGGCTGACGGCTCGATTTACCGTATCTCGCGTCATGTTGTTAGACAGCGCTTTATCGATTGCTGCTCTCAAGCGAGGGTTATTCTCAGGTTCGGCTCCGCCTTCTTTCGCTGCGACTACGATTTCTCGGATCAATTTGGTGAAAATTTTGCCACGCTTAGAATCTTGCGCGGCTTTACGATGACGTATGTTTGCCCATTTACTATGACCTGCCATGAGGAATCCTTTGAGTTCTATTTATTTGGTTTCTATTCAATAGGATAAACGCGAAACGCGTCGTACACACCTTTACTTTATTTCACTATACCTAAATTAAATAAAAAAAATCCCGCCTTAGCGGGATTTTTTATTCACTGTCATCAAAAGTCTGTCACGCTGGCTATATGTATTCGCCAGCGTCGCTAGAACTTTTCTATTCTGCGTCTTTCTTTGCTGCTTTCACTGCAATCGCAAGTTCGTCTAACGATGCAGGGTTAGCAAGGCTAGGTGCGTCCGTCAATAGACACGCCGCCGCGGTTGTTTTAGGGAAAGCAATCACATCACGGATGTTTTCTGTGCCACATAGCAGCATCACTAGACGGTCTAGACCGAATGCAAGACCGGCATGCGGTGGTGTACCGTACTTCAGAGCGTCAAGTAAGAAACCAAATTTCTCACGTTGCTCAACTTCGTCAATACCTAGAATACCAAATACCGCTGACTGCATATCTGCGTTGTGAATACGCACAGAACCGCCACCCACTTCGTAGCCATTGATAACCATGTCGTAAGCATTAGAATTTGCCGCTGCTGGATTTGCTTTTAGCTCTTCCGCTGTCATGCCTAGAGGCGATGTGAATGGGTGGTGCATCGCGTGCAGGTTACCTTCATCATCTTCTTCAAACATCGGGAAATCGATAACCCAAAGTGGTTTCCACGCTGCGTTGTCGGTGAGCTCTAGATCTTTACCAAGCTTAAGACGTAGTGCACCCATTGCTTCTGCCACAATGTTTGCTTTGTCTGCGCCAAACAAGATGATGTCACCAGATTCTGCGCCTGTGCGCTCTAGAATACCGTTGATTACATCTTCGCTTAGGAATTTAGCCACTGGTGATTGAACACCTTCTGCGCCTGCAGCACGATCGTTCACTTTCATCCAAGCTAGACCTTTCGCGCCGTAGATGCCAACAAACTCACCGTAACCATCAATTAGCTTACGAGTCAGTGATGCGCCACCTGGTACACGGATAACCGCAACACGGCCTTTTTCGTCATTTGCTGGACCAGAGAAGACTTTAAATTCAACATCTTTTACTAGGTCTGCAATATCAACAAGTTCAAGCGGGTTACGCAAATCAGGCTTATCTGAACCAAAACGACGAATCGCTTCGGAGAACGGCATGATAGGGAAGTCACCTAGGTCAACGTTAAGCAGCTCTTGCCACATATCGCGAACCATTTTTTCTGTTGTCTCACGAACTTGCTCAGCCGACATGAATGAGGTTTCGATATCGATTTGAGTAAATTCAGGTTGACGGTCAGCACGCAAGTCTTCATCACGGAAACACTTAACGATTTGGTAGTAACGGTCAAAACCAGACATCATCAGCAGCTGTTTGAACAACTGTGGTGATTGCGGTAATGCGTAGAATGACCCTTTATGAACACGGCTTGGTACTAGGTAATCACGTGCACCTTCTGGCGTCGCTTTGGTCAGTACTGGTGTTTCAATATCAAGGAAGCCATTTTCATCTAGGAAACGACGAACAAAGCTTGATGCCTTAGCTCGTAACTTAATACGGTCACTCATCTCTGGGCGACGAAGATCGATATAACGGTACTTAAGACGCTGTTCTTCTGTATTCGTTTGGTTGAAATCAAGAGGTAGCACGTCAGAACGGTTGATGATTTCTAGGCCAGACGCCAAAATTTCAACTTCACCCGTTGCCATGTCTTTATTCACTTGGCTGTCTGGACGAACGCGAACTTCGCCCGTTAGCTTGATGCAGAATTCGTTACGAAGTTGGCTTGCCAATTCGAACACATCCGCCATATCTGGATCGACAACTACCTGAACGATACCTTCACGATCTCGCATATCAATAAAGATAAGACCGCCTAAATCACGGCGACGATTAACCCAGCCGCACAAATCTACAGTTTGTCCTGCAAGGGACTTGTTCAGGTGACCACAGTAATGGCTACGCATAATGAATTTCCCAATTTCCAATTATTAATTAAAATCAAATTGTACGAGAAGCGGCGATGGAAACAACCACAATACCCACATACAAAATTAAAGGTTCATTTATACTCGGAAAATCGTCTAAAATCGACCTAATTTGACAGTTTTATTGTGTTTAATTGCCGTCAGACTTAGTCTGATTAGTTAAACGAACAAAATATCAACAAAAGCGCAGTAGAAGGTAATATGAGTGAGCTAAGTTTACGGTTGGGCCTGACGATGTGGTCACATAATGATTGGCTTCATTCGTTTTATGGCTCTGGCACGAAATCGAGCCAAAGGCTCGAGCGTTACGCGTCGGTATTCCATACTGTAGAAGGCAACACGACATTCTATGCGACCCCAAGCGACAACACGGTGAATAATTGGGATAAAGCGACACCAGATCACTTTCGTTTTACGTTTAAACTGCCAAAATCCATTACCCACGAGCAACAACTAAGACATTGCCAAGCGCCACTCCATGATTTTTTAACCACGATGTCACCACTAAGAGAAAAGCTGGGCATGCTAACCATTCAGCTACCACGCCGCTTTGGCCCTAACGATCTCCCTGCCCTGCAATCATTTTGCCAGCATTTCCCTAACGATATGCCGTTAGGCGTGGAGGTTCGCCACCCTGCCTTTTTTCAAAAAGGCCCGCATGAGAAAGCGCTTAACCAATGGTTACTTGAGCATGGCATTGATCGAATCATCATGGATAGCCGCCCGGTATTTGCCGCTAAACCCGACTCACCAGCGGTGATAGACGCTCACAGTAACAAGCCCAAAGTACCGGTTCATGCTATTTCTACGGGGCAACACCCCATGATCCGGTTTATTGGTCATCCAGAGCTTGAAGCAAACAATCCATTTTTCAAACCCTGGCTGAACAAGCTGCCAGAATGGATTGCCCAAGGCAAACAGCCCTATCTCATGATTCACACTCCGGATAATCAGTACGCTCCAGAATTGGCGCTGCAATTGTATACGCAGTTACAACGGCATGCAGGGCAAGTATCTGGTATCAATCAAGTATCTGGCATCAATCAACCGATATCTTTGCCCTCTTTAGCATCCTTTCCCCCTAGCGCCGATGAACATCAGATTACGATGTTTTAAGCCCTTGATGTTTTAAGCCCTTGATGTTTTAAGCCCTAGACGTTTTAAGCACTAATTACGATGTTTAAGTACTAGCAATGACCTTTTATCGATAAGATCTACCGGCTGACATCGCCTGTAGCTACGGTGAGGAAAGAATGGCTTCATATAATGACAAGTACACTTGAATAGCGTAAGATGCGCGCCTTTTTATTACGTCTACAGAATGAGAGAGACGACATGGAAAACAAAGATACGATATTCTCTGCCCCTATCGCGAAAATTGGCGACTTTACGTTTGATGAAAGGGTGGCTGAAGTCTTCCCAGACATGATTCAACGTTCCGTACCGGGCTACAGCAATATCATTTCCGCTATAGGCATGCTGGCGGAGCGTTTTGCCAAACCTCATTCTGTTGTCTACGACCTTGGCTGTTCTCTTGGCGCCGCTACCCTGTCTATGCGTCGCCATATCCAGCAAGAAGGCTGCAAAATTATTGCCGTCGACAACTCTTCAGCAATGGTCGAGCGCTGTAAGTTGCACATTAACGCCTATCGTTCCGATACGCCTGTCGATGTGATTGAGGCGGATATCCGCAACATCGAGATTAAGAATGCATCGGTGGTTGTACTCAATTTTACTTTGCAATTCTTATCGCCTGAAGACAGGCAGACCCTACTAGAAAAGATTTATGAAGGTCTGCGCCCGGGTGGCATTCTAATTTTGTCAGAAAAGTACATCTTTGAAGATGACACCGCGCATGAGTTATTAATCGACCTTCACCATGACTTCAAACGAGCCAACGGTTATAGCGAGCTCGAAATCAGTCAAAAGCGCAGCGCTATTGAAAACGTGATGCGCCCTGATTCTATCGCCACGCATAAGCAACGCTTTAATGACATTGGTTTTAGTAGCTCTGAAGTCTGGTTCCAGTGTTTCAATTTTGGTTCTATGTTCGCCATTAAATAAGTCAATATATCGAGAGTCCCATGTTTAACTTTGCAAATTTTTATCAACTCATTGCCCAAGACACGCGTTTACAACCATGGCTAACGGTTCTTCCTCAACAATTGACAGACTGGCAAAATGCCCAACATGGCGATTTCGACCGCTGGCTACGAGCTTTGGCGAAAATCCAAACCGGTACTCCGGATAACATTGACCTAAAAACCAGCGTCACGCTTTCCAATTCAGACGCACTGCCCGTCGGTGAAATGAAGAAGCTAGAAAGCCTACTTCGTACATTCCACCCTTGGCGCAAAGGTCCTTATACTGTCCATGATATCCACATTGACACTGAATGGCGTTCAGATTGGAAATGGGATCGTGTGTTACCGCATATCACACCGCTCAAAGACCGCTCCGTTTTGGATGTTGGCTGTGGTAATGGCTACCATATGTGGCGCATGCTGGGAGAAGGTGCACGCCTTTGTGTGGGTATCGATCCATCGCACCTGTTTCTAGTCCAATTTGAAGCCATTCGTAAGCTTATGGGCGATGACCAGCGAGCGCACTTATTGCCGCTAGGAATTGAGCAGCTACCAGAGCTTGAAGCCTTTGATACCGTATTTAGCATGGGTGTGCTCTACCACCGTCGCTCTCCACTTGACCACCTGATCCAACTCAAAAACCAGTTGGTTCCCGGCGGCGAGTTAATTCTTGAGACTCTGGTGATTGATGGCGATGAAAACGCTGTACTTGTACCGTTTGACCGCTATGCACAAATGCGCAACGTTTACTTCTTCCCATCTGCGCCTGCGCTAAAAGTTTGGTTAGAAAAAGTAGGCTTTGAGAATGTACGCATTGTGGATGAGAACGTGACGTCAGTCGGCGAACAACGTACTACCGAGTGGATGACGCATAACTCTTTACCTGATTATCTGGATCCCAACGATCCAACAAAGACGATTGAAGGCTACCCAGCACCAAGAAGAGCGATCCTCGTCGCTGACAATCCAAGCAACTAAATTCACTTGGCTTCTCATTTCTTATGATATTTACCAAAGGCTTATAAGTCTGACGCAGCTCTGACAATAGGGAGTATCGCACTCCCTATTCGATGCGTTAAAATCCGCCTCAATTCATTCCAATTTACCACAACTGTTTAGGATTTAAGATGTACAAACGCTTGGTACCGCTTGTCGCCATCACTCTTCTCGCTGGCTGCGCTTCTGTAAACCACCAAGAACTTCACCAAAGTACCTTAAATGCGATCAAGAACTCCGAACAACACCTTGATAATCGCCTTACGAATTTGGATCTGCAACTAAGTAATCAAAGCGACTATATTGATAGCCTTGAGTCTGAAATTATTGCACTAACTAAACGCATTGATACGCTGCAAAACAACCAAGACTCAGCCGTAGAAAAATTGGCAGAGCCGAAAAAACAAACCGCCCCAACTCGCAACCTTAGCCCATCAAAGCCTGTCGTATTAGGTTCGGTTGAAAAAGTCGATCTTGATATTTTAAATCGCCGATTCGATGCTCGCGTTGATACAGGCGCAGTCACCTCGTCTCTTAATGCTATCGACATTCAAGTATTTGAGCGTGATGGCAAACAGTGGGTAAAATTCCATCTACTCGATGACAAAGCGAAGAAACAAGATAAACGTTGGATTGAAGCACCCGTTATTCGCTATGTGAAAATTCGCCAATCAACAAATGAAAAGGCGGAGCGTCGCGCGGTTATCGAATTGTGGATCCGTGTTGGAAATATCCATGAAAAAGCGCAATTTACACTGGCAGATCGCTCACAAATGACCCACCCTATATTACTAGGAAGAGAATTCATCAAAGATATTGCTTTAGTTGACGTTAGTCAGCAATATATACTTTCTTCTAACGAATGAATCTCTTTTGAATAACACTCTCAGGGAAAGTAAATTACAATAATAAGGTTGTTTATGACTTCACGTATTCCATTTTTTCTATCAGTTGGTGTACTGATTGCAATAGGTATCGCGCTTAGTGTCCTTAGACATGATACATACGGTGTACCTTGGACCCCAGGCGAAGCTCGTCAAGTTTGGGACATTGAATCCCGAGTCGAATTTAACGCGACCGGCCAACCCGCTAAAGTTTCTTTAGCCGCGCCATACACGCAAGAAGGCTTTACACTCATTAGTGAGTCAGCCTCTTCTCCGGGTTACGGCATCTCCTACGTAGATACAGACGCAGGTCGTCGAGCAGAGTGGTCTATTCGTGAAGCTCATGGACCGCAAACTATCTACTACAAAACTCAATTCCTTGTCGATGACCAAGCCGTCGCGAACTCAGAACCTCCATCAGGTGACATTGTTGTCCCAACGTTTGATGGACCTGAAGAAGCGGCCGCAACCGCTCTTATTGAAAGAGCGACCAGCCGTTCATCAGACAATATCACGTTTACCCGTGAGCTCATCAAAACCCTCAACGACGTTGATAGTCAAAACTCTGCGCTCATCCTTAATACGATGAACAAAACTCAAGCAGCGGCAAAACTGTTAGCGTATGCTGAGATTCCAAGCAAAGTCGTTGGTGTCATTGAACTGGAAGATGGTCGCCGTAGACAATCTATCCAACAAATGATTCAAGTCTGGGATGGCGCTAAGTGGCAAATTTTCGCACCAGAAGCCAATGAAGGCGAGAAGAAGAAAAACCTTCTAGTCTGGGATGAATCTAACGTTTCATTACTTGATGTCGTTGGCGGCAAAGACAGTAAAGTACACTTTACGATGATTGCTCAAGAAGTCAGTGCTCAAGAAGCCACCGATAGTAAGGTCGATTCTGACAACCTACTTAACTTCTCGATTCACAGCCTACCGCTGGAAGAGCAAGCGATGTTTAAGACCATCATGCTTATCCCGATTGGTGCGCTTATCGTGGTTTTGTTGCGAGTCTTGGTTGGCTTGAAAACATCAGGCACCTTTATGCCGGTATTGATTGCGGTGGCGTTTGTACAAACACAACTGGTTACGGGTATTGTCGGTTTCTTGCTTATTGTTGGTACTGGCTTGGTGATTCGAAGCTACCTGTCCAAACTTAACTTGCTGCTCGTTGCCCGAATATCAGCGGTAATCATCACCGTTATATTGATTATCTCCGTCTTTACTGTGGTCGCCTTCAAGATCGGGCTTACCGAAGGGCTTTCCATTACCTTCTTCCCTATGATTATCCTTTCTTGGACCATCGAACGTATGTCTATTTTGTGGGAAGAAGAAGGTGTTAAAGAGGTTGTGCTACAAGGTGGCGGCTCTCTGCTAACTGCAGTGATGGTTTATGTTGCGATGACCAATCCATACGTTCAGCATCTCACGTTCAACTTTATCGGGCTGCAACTGGTTATCCTTGGCACCATTCTTTTAGTCGGTACTTACACTGGTTACCGTCTAACAGAGCTACGTCGATTCAAACCTCTGACGGAGGACTAATCTATGTTGAATAAGATTACCAGTCCGTTCAAGCTACGCGAACGTGGCATTATGGGAATGAACAAGCGCAATCATAGCTACATTAGTAAGTACAATGATCGCTCTAAGTATCCGCTGGTTGATGACAAGCTGCAAACGAAGATTATTGCTGAAAAAGCAGGTGCAACAACGCCTGCCCTTATCGGCGTTATTCGTAGCCAAGCTGAAGTTAAAAAAGTTCACAAGATGGTGAAAGACTGGCCTGGCTTTGTGATTAAGCCCGCTCAAGGTAGTGGTGGTAAAGGCATATTGGTCGTCACTGAGCACAAAGATGGTGTTTATACTAAACCCTCTGGTGCAACGATTAACGAAGTCGATGTAGAGCGCCACATCAGTAACGCTCTTGCTGGTTTGTTCTCTCTTGGTGGCAAGAACGACGTAGCCGTGGTTGAAAACCTTATCAAATTTGATGACTGTTTTGACGGCTTTAGTTATGAGGGTGTGCCTGATGTACGAATCATTGTATTCCAAGGCTACCCCGTTATGGCCATGATGCGACTTTCTACTTCAATGTCTGACGGTAAAGCCAACCTGCACCAAGGCGCGGTAGGTGTAGGCATTGACATCGCAACCGGTAAAGCGGTTCGTGCGGTGCAATATGACCAACCCGTGACATTACATCCTGATACCGGAAAAGAACTGGCAACATTGGTGGTGCCTCACTGGAAGCGTTTGCTGACACTTGCCTCTAGCGCGTATGAAATGACAACGCTTGGTTACATGGGTACCGACATGGTTCTTGACCGTGAAGAAGGTCCGATGGTACTCGAGCTTAACGCACGTCCTGGCTTAGCCATTCAGATTGCTAACGGATGTGGTTTACTCCCTCGCCTACAGCATATTGAATCACTTGGGACACCAAACCCGTTTGACTACCCAACACCGGAAGAACGTGTTGAGTATGCGGCAAAAATGTTTGGCCACCATAACGAGTAGCCTGTAAAACAGAATAAAAACGGTGGGTTTATGCCCACCGTTTTTTTGATAAAAGTACTGGCAAGCTGATTACATCACATCATATTTGCGCTAGTTCTCACTTTTCTATTTTGTTCCCTCTAGATTTATTAAAAAGTCACACAACAAATAAACCAACTAATATCAATCACTTACCACGAACACATCAAAAATACCAAACCATTTAGCATTCACCCCACCAATAACAAGCCATCCATAGCCAGTCCAACCACCCAGCAACCACCTATAAAAACAACCATTTAGCGTGTTAACAACCCTCATACCATGCAAGCAAACCCTTAACACCACACTAAAAGCCTGATCTATAGGTAAATTTATATTTGTATTATTTCACTGCGCCTTAGACTCCCCGCCCTTTATATTTGCCGCGCCTAATAATGAGTACCCAACCTTTACTGACCCTGATTGTTAGTACCTGAGTGCTAGCACTTGAGTATTAACGCGCTCGCAACTCGTCGTTAATCACGACCCCAACATTATTAGGCCTACATATATGAAGTGATCGCGATTGCTTTAACTACTCTTTGGATTTTGTGGCTTGGAGACTTAAATGACCAAATCCGTTCTATATACAGCCTTAACACTTTCGTTAGCTCTTCTCTTTGGCTGTGATACTGACAACACAACTACCGCTTCCATTTCCCCTGTCAGCGTTAATACGATCGCCGTATCACAAAGTGATATTTTTCCTGTTACTGAATACGTAGGTCGAACTCGCGCCCCTGAAGATGTGCAGATTCGGCCACTGGTCTCCGGACGTCTTATTCACAAAGCCGTGTCTGAAGGCGCAGATGTAGAAAAAGGCGAACTATTGTATGAACTCGATCCACAGCCATTTCAGGTTAGATTAAACGCCGCTAAAGCCGAGCGAGCAAAAACTCAGGCACAACTCGCCCAAGCTAAGCGCACTCTGACAAGAGCAAGCAAACTGCACAGTGAAGGCTCATTAAGCCCACTAGAGTTCGAAGAAATTCAACTTGAGCACACCACCGCAGTGGCAAGTTATGAAATCGCGAATTCTGAATTTGATAAAGCCCAGCTCGAGCTCGACTGGACAAAAATCACTAGCCCAATTAAGGGCCGCGTGAGTAACTCTGAATACAGCTTAGGTGACATCGTCACACCTGAAGGACAGCCGCTAACTACCGTGGTCAAACTCGACACCACTTGGGTCAATATTTCGGTCAATGAAACCTCTGGTTTAGCCGAGTTTCAAAAAGCCATGATCTTGAATCAAAGCCATGCCAGCGACTTTGATGTCAATCTAAAATTAGCTAACGGTATTCGCTACCCTCACGCTGGCCAAGTGGGTTTTGTTGATAATCGCGTCGACGTAGAGACTGGTACCATCACCGTTCGTCTAAACTTCCCTAACCCCCAGCTCCTTTTACTACCGGGACAATATGTCACCGTTGAAGTGGTGGATGACTCCATCGCTTCATTATCGGTACCAACGAAAGCCGTTCAATATGATCAAGGCGGCCACTTTGTCTATGCTGTCGATGCCAACGCCACCGTGCAAAAAAAATACTTTAAGTGGTATCAGCAATTAAGCGATGTCTTTTTGGTTGAGTCAGGTCTAACGCAGGGTGAGCATATCGTTGTTGATGGGCTACAAAAGGTCAAACCGGGAACCATCGTGGATACAGCTATGACGGAAGAAGGATAACTCAAATGGTTGAATTTTTTATCCGTCGTCCCAAGTTTTCCATCGTACTGAGTATCTTGATGACCATCATCGGTCTGGTTGCACTACTTAATGCTCCTGTCGAACAATACCCCAACGTGGCGCCACCTGAGATTGAAGTAACCACTGAATTTACCGGTGCAAATGCCGAAGTGTTACGTGATACCGTTGCAACCGAAATAGAGAAAGAGGTCAACGGTGTCGAAGGCATGATTTACATGAAATCTAAATCAGCTGGCGACGGCAACTACTTGCTAACAGTGGCCTTTGAAGTCGGCTTTGATGCTGACAAGGCGCAAATATTAGTACAAAACCGAGTCAACCGCGCAATGGCGAAATTACCTGAAGAAGTGAAACGTTCAGGTGTCAAAGTTGAAAAGACCGCGTCTAACATCATGATGGCCGTTTTGGTGCACTCGCCAGATCAAAGCCAAGACGGGCTGTTTCTCAACAACTACGCCAACATGAACATTAAAGACGAGCTCGCACGGGTGGCTGGGGTTTCAAAGGTACGTAATATCGGCGACATGGAATACGCGATGCGTATTTGGCTTGACCCGCTCAAAATGGCAAGCCTTGGCATTGTGCCTGAAGATGTGGCTGCCGCCATTGGCGAGCAGAATGTCATCCGCCCTGCTGGTATGGTGGGTGCTGCGCCCTATGCCGAGCAGTCTTCACCGTTTCAAATGGTGGTGCGCACTGAAGGACGGTTAAGTAACGCCGAGCAGTTTGACGACATCGTGATTAAATCTGACAAGCAAGGCAAATTAGTTCGCATTTCGGACGTGGGCAAGGTGGAGCTAGGTTCTCAACAGTACATCGTCAAAGCGATGTATGACCAATCAGATGCTGCGTTACTTGCTATTTACCAGGCCCCTGGCGCCAACGCGTTGGATATATCCTCTGGTATTTATGACAAAATGGAAGAGCTCAAGTCGCGCTTTCCGCAAGGTATTGACTACTCAATTCCATACAACCAGACCGAGTTCGTTAAAGTCTCGATCGCTGAGGTGTTCGAAACCCTCGTTATTGCCGTTTTGCTCGTAACAGCAGTAACGTACGTTTTCCTTCAAGATTGGCGCACCACCATCATTCCGGTGATTGCGATTCCTGTCTCTGTCATCGCCACTTTTGCCGCTATGCAAGTGATGGGAATGTCGATGAACATGCTGACATTGCTTGGTCTCGTATTGTCGATCGGCGCGGTTGTCGATGCGGCAATTATTGTGGTTGAGAACGTTGAGCGTTTAATGGCAGAAGAGCATCTTTCACCAATGGACGCCACACTAAAAGCCATGCGAGAAGTAACCGCTCCTATTCTTGCCTCTGCCTTAGTGCTGTTTGCGGTTTTTGGTCCCGTCACCATGATGCCTGGACTGACAGGTCAGCTATATCAGCAATTTGGTATTACGCTGTCAGTATCCATCGCAATTTCAACCATCAATGCGTTAACCCTTACGCCAGCCCTTGCCGCGATATTAATGCGTCCCGGCGGCCCTAAGCCCGGTAAATGGTTGCAAGCGTTCAACCGTGGACTAGAAAAGGCGACAACAGGACTTGGTGTAACGGTTTCACTGATGATCAGGCGCTTAACGCTAAGCATGGTGTGTTTTGGTGTGATGATTGCAGCGATCGTAATGATGGGTTATCAAATGCCAAGTGGCTTCTTGCCAGATGAAGATTCCGGCAGCTTTTTCATTAACGTTGAATTGCCGCAAGCGGCTTCACTTGCTCGCACGGAGCAGATCACCCGCGATGCGATTGACATCGTGTTATCAGAAGACGGGGTATCTAGCGTCGTCTCTGCACCTGGATTTAGTTTGCTCGGTAACGCCGCAGCCTCTAACTCTGCGATGATGATTGTTAATCTCGACCATTGGCAACAGCGTAAAGACGCGACCCTTCACATGAAAGCGATCATGGATCGCGTTCAGACCAAACTTGATTCAATTAAACATGCTGAAATCATAAGCTTTTTCTCTCCCGCCATTCCCGCCTTAGGAATGAACTCTGGGTTTGAGATGCGTCTTGAAGATACCATGGGACGCTCGTCGCAATCTCTCGCGCAAGTTGGCGACAATTTGATGCAACAAGCGATGGCGCACCCAGCGATTGACTTGGCTTACACCATGTTTCGCGCCAACACACCACAGATAGAAGTGAAGCTCAATAGAGACAAAATCAAAGCCACCAATGTAAGCCTCGAGTCAGTCTACATGACGCTGCAAAC
This sequence comes from Vibrio cionasavignyae, assembly GCF_050337155.1. Classification (NCBI taxonomy): domain Bacteria; kingdom Pseudomonadati; phylum Pseudomonadota; class Gammaproteobacteria; order Vibrionales; family Vibrionaceae; genus Vibrio; species Vibrio cionasavignyae. The sequence goes on along the minus strand of NZ_JAKJSR010000022.1, from coordinate 90,192 downwards.
CTACCTTGGCGGGCTTTACGTCAACGACTTCACAGAGTTTGGTCGAAACTATAAAGTATTTTTGCAGTCAGAAGCAAAAAGCCGCGCCAACAGCAGCGACATTTCAAGTTTTTACGTTCGCTCACTCGATGGAAAGATGGTGCCTCTTAGCTCACTGATCACCGTGAATAACACATTAGGTCCAGAAGCCGTTGAGCGCTTTAACCTATATAGTTCACTGATGATCAATGGTGTCGCAGCTCCGGGATACAGCTCAGGAGAAGCGGTCGCAGCCATGGCAAAAATCGCCGATGAAAGCTTACCTGCAGGCTACAAATACGATTGGTCAGGGTTAACCTACCAAGAGCAAAAAGCCGGCAATGCGGCACCGATTATGTTCGCCATGGCTATGTTGTTTACCTTTTTGTTCCTTGTGGCGCAGTACGAATCTTGGGTTACACCACTGGCAATTATTATGTGTGTCCCAACCGCTATTTTCGGTGCCCTGCTCCACACTTGGCTAATGGATGGCGATATTAATATCTACACGCAAGTGGGCTTGGTATTGATGGTCGGAATGGCAAGTCGTAATGCCATACTCATTGTCGAATTTGCCAAAGAGTTACGTGAAACTAAAGGGCTGCCAATTGTCGATGCTGCTATTGCGGCAACAAAATTGCGCTTTAGAGCCGTCTTAATGACCGCCTTCTCCTTTATCCTAGGTGTCATTCCGTTAGTCATTGCCGCAGGTGCTGGCGACGGTGCCCGACGCGCAGTAGGTTACAGTACCTTTGGTGGCATGCTCGCCGCAACCGTACTGGGTTGTTTAATCGTGCCGGTTATCTGGGTGATGCTACAACGCCTAAGGGAGCGCCATGGTAAACTGGCACGCCCTATTGCTGGCCACTCCGCCCACGAGTCCTAAAACGTCGCTATACTAGCCATTTCAAAATAGAGAGTGAGTCACCACTCACTCTCTATTTTTGCCTTTCACTCCCTCTCATAACCCTCTATTTTCATAACCATAACCACCAGCACACCACTCGAAGTCAAACCATATGATAACAAAATATTATCATATAAATAATTAATGATAATTTCAGGTAATTACTGGTTCCACCTATACTCCCCCTCATCGAAACAAGCAACGAATACAAATTTGGAGCAAACTATGAAAATGAATCACGTCGGAATTATGGTAGGCGATATGGATACAGCGGTTGAGTTTTATACTAAAGCGCTAGGTCTAAACATTGTTATGGGCAATACTAAGGTTGAAGAAGAGCGCGAAACGGCGATTGGTAGAATGTGTATTGCCGTATTTGGTGAGGGTTTCAAAGGCTTCAACATAGCCCACCTCGTCACATCCGATGGGATTGGTGTGGAACTGTTTGAGATGAAAGAGCGTCAAGCGCGTCACGAAGTCGACTTTACTCGCATCGGCATTTTCCATTTTTGTCTTCAAACCGACGACTTCCAAGGCGTAATTGAACGTACTGAACAATTTGGCGGGAAAGTACGTATGGACATTATGCGCTACCACCCAGAAGACGACAGCAAACAAGCTAAAATGGTCTACCTAGAAGACCCGTTTGGTAACTTGTTTGAGCTCTATTCACATACCTACGAAGAGACGTACGCGTCTGACTACGAGTAGCATTTCGCCCGAGTTTTCATAGAATTATAGCTTTCATATAATTATAGTCATCCGTTTGGCTATAGCGAAAATTTGACTCATAGCAAACAAAAGAGGCGTGACACTTACCGTGTCACGCCTCTTTCTATTTCTATCCGATTAGATCTTAGTCTAAGATCTGTTCTTCAAGCTCTTTTATCTGTTCTGCTTGCTTCGTCTCACCAAAACCTCGTAGACCAACGACGTGTACATGCTCGTGGTCTTTAAACACTTTACGTACAAGCTTATACGTGGTGCCTTTTTCTGGGCTGATGTTTTCTGGCGCGGCAATTAATAACTGCATTCCTTGACGATCACATAGCTCGAATAAGGTCGCAATGGACTTCGCATCCAATCGCGCCGCTTCATCCAAGAACAGGAGACGACATGGAACAATATCTTTGCTACGTAGTCGTCTTGATTCCTCTTCCCAGCTCTGAACCACCATCAATAAGATGGATTGACCAGTACCGATCGCTTCACCTGTGGATAGCGCACCAGATTCGGCTTGTAGCCAACCATCGGAGCCACGGTTTACTTCAACACTTAACTCTAAGTAGTTACGGTAGTCGAGTAGCTCTTCACCAAGAACCTGTGGCGAGCGTTGCCCCATATCAATATGTGGGTTAACACGCTGGAACAACTTCGCCATTGCTTCAGAGAAGGTATAGCGCATGGTTTCAAAGAGATCGGAATGCTCTCTAGTCAGCGCTTCAAGAAGCTGCTCATGGCTTTCACGAACCTTAACGTTAAGACGTACGCCTTTCACTTGTCCAAAGTGGATATTAGATAGACCTTGGTTAAGCATACGAATTCGGTTCTGCTCACGCTGAATGGTCTTCTTGATAATGCTTGAAACCGATTCCGAGCTTAATGCGAGGCGGTTTTCACGCTGCGTCAGTTCTTCGGTTAAACGAGCCAGCTCCACTTCCATTTCTTCGATAGCTTCAACCGGATCATCGGTACGAATAATATCTTGGCGAATGCGCTCTCGAAGGTGTTGGTATACAGCAATATAGAACAGTACTTTACGTTCAGGCTTAGCATTGTCTTCCGATAAGCGTAGTGCATCACGAAGGTTCTCATTATCCGCGACAGCTAAACGCAGCGCCCCTAATGATTTATCCGACATTGAACGCAGCTCATTGGCGCTTAAATACGCCAGCTCACGACGATGCAATCGACGCTCTACGTCATTTTCTTTCGCTAAACGAAGAACACTACACCAACCAGCTTTTGCAGCCACCACATAAGTACGCAATTCAACGTATTCTTTTTGGGATTTTTTCAGGCGCTTAGCTAGCCCCTTCATCTCCAATTCTGTGGCGGTGATAGTTTTCTCGTATTCGCTCTTACGAGTACGAGACGTTTGCAATGCTAAATGCAGCTCATCACGGCGCTTTTCAGCACGTTCAAAGGCGGTTTCATCGGCAACAACACCGTAGTCTTGCAATTCAATCTTAAACTCTTGAACCGTCTCTAATTTCGCTTGATATGAACTCTTAAGCGATGCCATAACTTGGTTGTACTGGTTTGATTGCTCTTGAGCTTGTTTCAAGCCATCACGTAAACGACGACGAGCGTCTTCAGCTTGAACCAACTTCGTCTTTAATTGCTCACTCAGCTCACTGCTTTTACTCAGCATCTCAACAGAGTCGGCATAAGCAAAGTGCGGACGACGCTCGGCTAAATCAGCCACAGCAAAGATTTGTCCTTTTAGCGACTGTAAAGCGCTATCCAGCGATTGATATTCACTTTCCAGCGCTTCAAATTGCTCTGGATCGCTCTCTAGCGCGTTAGCAACATTGCTTAATTGCGTCACAGTTTGACCGTGCGCTGAAATAAACAGCTTAGCGGTATTTAACTCTTCGATGCGCGTACGTAATGCGTCGAATCGTTCTGTCAGAGTCTCATCAAACAAAATGCTCGCCGACATCATCAGGCGATCTAATAAAACCACCGTCTGTTTTGCTTGCTTAAACCGTGAGGCAACCTGCTGCTCTTGTTGTTTAAAATCATTCAGCTGGCGATTACATACACTTAACTGCTCTCGAGATTGCGCGATAGCTTGCTCAGGATCCGCGTCAAATGCCAACTGCATGTGTTCTGCAACAAAGGCATTAAATGCTTGATACAAACGTTGCAGTTTTTGTGCATCAAACGCCGCTTTCGCGTGCTGTTCAACGGTATCTTCTTTTTGGTCTCGAAGTAGCTCTAAACGCTGTTCACGAGCGGCACGACCGAACAATGGAATGGTTGGGAAGCGAGAGTAACGCAACTGACGTTCGTTCAGTTGAACGCATACTGCGCCGCCTAGCTCATCGGCATCAAAGGTACTGTCATCAAACGCATCAATATCGCCTTCAATGATGTATAAATCTTCAGGGCAGTCATCAAGCTCAACCAGTTTCTCTTTAATACCATCGAGGTTAGAAACGACGATCGCATGACGAGCCGGACCATACATTGCACTGAAATACGGCGCATCATCCAACGTGATGTCATCGTAGATTTCAGACAACAATACGCCGCCTAAGGTATCCGCTAACCCTTTTAAGCGAGGATCATTAGAACCGCCAGGTGATGCAAGGCGCTCAATTTCACGCTCTAGTTCATCACGCTTAATCGCGAGCGTATCTCTTGTTGTCGCGGTTTGGCGTTCAGATTCATTGATATGTTGCATTGAGGCAATCACATCCGCTCGGTCCACCAGCTCAAGTGCCGATTGCTCACGCAATGCTTCTAAGGCGTTAAATGAACGAATCCATTGTGGTGCATGAGCTTCCAATCGGGCGATATCAGCATTGTGACCTTGCGCCTGTTGTTTAACGTCACGCTGCTGCTCTTTTAGCGTTTCTAACTTAAGCTCAGTTTCAAGCACGCGCTCACGCTGACTTTCCGCTTCCAGTTCAATATCCATTTCAGTACTGATTTGGATACCCTGTTGATCGATGTCAGTGCGAAGTTGTTGCGCTTGCTCTTGTCGCTCCAGTGACTTTTCTACGTCACGAAACTGAGCGCGCAACTGAGTTTCATCTTTCAGTACTTGCTGGTATGCCTGGGCATTATTAACCAGCTCTTTCGCCACACTAGATGCCTGGTCACGACTCACATCGCCGACCACCTTTTTCACCAGCGATAGCGCAAGTTCAAACTGTTTTGCCGCCGCCGAAGACATGTCTACTCGGTGTTTAAGCTCCAGCAACTTAGTCGTGCTTGTCGCTTCTTCCGTTTTAAGGCGGTTAAGTTGTGTTGCTGCGTTACCTTCATCCAGATCGTTGCTGCCTACCAACTGACGCGCTTTCTCTAATGCTTGCACCGCTTGTTGATACTGAAGCGTCCGTGTTTGTTGTACATCCAACGCCTGTTGATAATCGGCCAGTTGTGTTTTGAGGCTATCCACTTCTTCTTCAGATTGAGATGCCTGCTCTTCGGCGATGAATTTACGCTCTTGCGCTTCTTCAACCACCATGACCTGTTCTTCTAGACGCTCATTTAGCTCTTCTAGGTCTTCTTGATAACGGGCGATTTTTTCTTGTTGGCGAAGGGCATTTTGTACCAACTGCAAGTGATCTTGCGCCGCTTGATGATCTTGCTCTAGACCCGCTTCACTTTCCACCAGCATAGCCAGTGATTGTTGAACATTATTAAGCAGATCATTTTGTGATATTAGGCTCTGACGAGAACCAAACAGCTCTCCACGCAACGCCAAAGTCTGTTCTAGCTTATTGCGTCTTTCGTTGGCATGGCGCATGTAATCCGCGGCAACGTAATTGGTTGACTCGGTGATCAAGTGCTTGAACAGATCACGATCCGCTTGGGTGGTTTTGATCGCTTCTAACGTCATGCGGTTTTCACGCAGCGCCGATTCCATATCTTGGAAGGCTTTTTTCACCCCACCATTTTGCGGCAGTAAGTAGTCACGTAGCGAACGGGTAATGGCACTTGAAATACCACCGTATAATGATGCTTCTATCAAACGGTAGAATTTAGAACGATCGCTGTTATTACGAAGTTTCTTCGGTAGTACGCCAAACTCAAACATCTGTGAATGGTATTCAACAATCGAACTAAAGGCTTTAAACTGCACCCCTTCCATGTCGCCAATGACATCTTTTACTTCATTGATCTGACGAACACGAGCGTGATTGTCTGATACGTTTTCGATCAAAACATCCGTCGGTTTAACATGGCTCGGTAAGCCTTGAATAATGAAAGGCTTAATGTCGACTTTCTTGTCACGCCCCGCAACTTGCTGCAATTTAACCACAAACAAAATGCGTTGGTTGCGAGAGTTAACGACGTCAAGCGCTGAGTAACAGGTACCCGGCTGCAGTTTACCGTAAAGCCCTTTATCACGTGACGCTTGTGAGCTGCCCGCTTCCGTGGTGTTTCTAAAGTGCAGTAAGCTCTGATCGGGGATCAGTGCTGTGATGAATGACGCCATTGCCGTGGATTTACCGGCACCATTACCGCCAGACAAGGTGGTTACCAGACCATCGATATCAAAGGTACGCGCAAAGAAGCCGTTCCAGTTGATCATGGTCATTGATTGATACTTACCTCTTTCAATCATACGTCTGCCTCGTCTTGTCCTTGCTCTATTTCAGCGCTTGTTGGCCGTTCTTCTGTTGAAGTTTCTTCAGTTGGAATTAAGCTTTGTTGTTCTGGTTCTTTAACATGAGCAACCACCGCTTCACCATCTCGTATCAAACGCAGTTGTGCGTCGCGCATATCATCGCCAAGTCTTACGTCCGCACCAAAGCGGAATACCGATTCGCTGATACGAAATTTACCGGTATCTCCAATAGAGATAGTCATACCTAAACGACGTAGTCTACGCAGTGACGTTTTTACCTTATCAAACAGTTTTTCTTTATCCAGATCAGAGCCTGTCGCTCGGTTAGTCACCAAACGCATCAGCTTAGATTCATCCGCTAAAGACAGCAGCTCTTCGTAGAGTTCTTGATTAGTAAAAATACCTTCATGCGCCAAGCGCTCTGGGCTAAGGTAGAGAAAACACAGCACCTTACCCACTAACATATCAAGCTCAGATAGTACGCTACGTCCAATTAACGTGGTTGAACGTGGTCGCAGGTAAAAGAAACCTTCCGCAGCCTTAACCAACTCAGTGTTATAGCGTTGATAAAATGACGCCAGTTCCACTTCATAATCACAAAGTAGCGCATGGTTATCCAAATCTTCAGAAGAGATGTGGCGGCCAGCACGAAGTGCACTATCCAGCGCTGGAAACAGCGGGTTTGTAATTGCTTTTGCCAGCTTTTCTGGCATGTATTCGTCAATATTTGTCGATGACATTTGCTTGTACCTTTGCGCCAAAATCGTTAATCGCTTGCCAATCGGGTTGGATGGCTGAGTAGTCAGATTGGGAATAGCCCATTCTCACCGCTTGGTCGACAACAATTCTTGCTAAATCAAAATGATGTGTCTGAGGATGCGAGGCTAGATAGTCGCGTAAGACTTGGCCTAAATCGATCGCTGCACCACGCTCTTTATGCGCTTTAAGCATGTCTGCAATGCGCTCGGCAAGCTCATCATTGACTTGCTCGAACTCTTCATACTCTACGTCCAGTGGCACAGCACCCGTGACTTCTTCGTTACGCAGTACTAATGCGTCATCACGTAAGTCGGATAACTTCTCAGCATCGGCATGAGTTAAGTACCAAGGTGCATCAAAGTAGTCTGTGACCGACTGGCGCAGCCTTTGGCTAAAGGCGCGGTTTTGGTCCATATCAATGGCGGTACGTATGAATTTATGAACATGGCGATCATAACCAATCCAGAGATCGATGGCTTGCTGACCCCAACTGATGATGCGATCTAGCTTCATCTGCAGTCCAAATAACGCCTCACCAACAAATTCAAGCTCATCATCACCATAAACAATTTCTTGTATATCGAGGATCTGAGTCTGTAATTCATCACCGGCGGCTTGCAAGGTATCTTGTAGCTCGCGTAAGTTCGCAGACGTTTCTGATAGTAAGGACTCACAGTTGTTGATGGCTTCGCGCCAATCTTTGTTTAGTAGCTCGGCAATCTGTTGCTTCACCAGCTGTTGCTGCTCGTCCATTACACGTTGGTTAAGATCGATCTGATCGAAGATCTCACCCACCGAATATTTGAGTACGCCAAAGACGTTCTTACGCCAATGTCCAACTGTTCCGCCGTCTCTAGCCGCAACAATCGCTTTCGCCATTTCGTCAGCAACCATAGACAACTGAATCGATAAGCGCAGTTTTGAAAACTCACGGTGCCTAACGTAGTAATCCGTAATGCCAATCGCCAATGGGCTTAAGCGATAAATACTCGCACCATCGGTCACTTCACTGGTAAATCGGCTCATGAGCTTCTGTTTTACCAGTTCGTTGATCGCATTGTTGGCTCGAAACGCGGAAGCGTCTCCTGTTTCATCAAATTGCTGGGTTACGATCTTGAATGCGTCGTGCAATTCGCCTTCGCCCAGCTCTTCATCAAATCTTTCATTACTCAGAACTGCAATAGAAATGAGAAATGCCAACCGTTCTGTTGACAGGTTTAATGAAAAGTCATGCTGTTTCACCCATCCGACAAGTTCGTCGATAGGTTGCTCTCCAGCAGGCAGAGTGTTCTCACTCATTATCTTTCCTGTTCTTCTTTTTTTTGTGCCCATACGTGAATGTATCGACCCATTGAGAGATAGGGCTCTTGGCGGCACAGCTGTTGTTCCAATTTTAGAACCTCTTCAGCTGTGTAGTCTCCCATATATTGCATATTACCGATGTAATCACTGAATGAACGAATGCCAGATTTGCCTTGTATCTCAAACCCGGCCTCTTCGATCCACTGATACACCTCTTCTGGCTTGAGTCCCTGTTGGGGCTGAAGCTTGAATCTTTTACGATGCGGCATTCCATTAAGTACATGCGGAATATTGCCACAAATGACATTCTTAAACACCAACCCATGATGGTTATAAAACATAATCGATGCGATGCCACCCGGCTTGATTTGCCTTAGCACGGTTTCTAATGCTGATTTAGGGTCCGCTAACCATTCCATCACAGCATGGAACAACGCCAAATCAACAGGCTGTGACAAATGGTCATCGACGTGTTGAATCGCGCTATGGATCCAGCGATATTGCGAAAGTAGTCCCTTTTTTTCAACATCAGATTTCGCCAGCTTTAGCATCTCTGAAGAGAGGTCACAAAGTGTGACGTTATGTCCTCTTGCTGCGATCCTTTGGGAAACTTGCCCCAATCCGCCACCTGCATCTAATATTTCTAATGTTTTTCTAGTATCATCCAGTACGGCGAGTGCCTGGGTTAAGTCTTCCCAAACAATAGTTTGCCGGATTTCACCCTTCTCTGAGCCGTAAATATTTTTTGCAAATTTGTGGGCGATATCGTCGAAATTACGGTCTTGCATCACGGTTTATTGAGTTAAGATAGCCAATCGGACTGCTATTCTGTCATATAAGTGACAGGAATAAAGGGGCAAGCCTCTTTTTTAGCGTTAAGTGGTGTTTTTTCGGACTATTAGTTTATGTTTGAGCTGAAAAAAATCGTGTCATCCCTGTTAATGCCTTTACCAGCTATGCTGATACTCGGTTTTTTAGGGCTGGCACTTATTATGTTTACTGCTAGACGCAGAATCGGATGCATGGTTATTCTTGTATCACTGTGTGGGATTTTTCTCATCGCCTTCCAGCCTCTGTCTAGTCGCTTACTGATGCCATTAGAGCGCCAGTATAAACCTTTCTTACCCGTGAACGAGACTATTGACTATGTCATGGTGCTGGGCAGTGGTCACGTGGTCGACAGCGATCTCCCGCCAACTTCAGAGCTTAGCCGAACCGCTTTAGTACGCCTTAGTGAAGGCATTCGCGTGATGCGCATGTATCCGGGTGCTAAACTGATCTTGTCTGGCTACAACGGTGGCACTGACGTGAGTCAAGCTCGTATGATGGCAAAGGTCGCATTGGCGCTAGGCGTCTCTAAACCCGACATTATTTTACTAGAAACAGCTAAAGACACCTGGGAAGAGGCAAGACAGGCAACGTCATTTGTTAAAAATAGAAAAATGGTTCTTGTTACGTCAGCCAGTCACATGCAACGTGCTATGTATGAATTTGAATCTGCAGGCTTAATTCCCTATCCTGCCCCGACTAACTTTTTGGCGCAAAAAAATATTGAGCAAGCGTGGCAAAAATACACGCCAAAAGCGCAATATCTTGAGCAAACAGAACGCTATTGGCATGAGACGATGGGGCTAACGTGGCAGCGTCTTCGTGATTGGGCAGCAAACGAAGGTACACCATCTGGCGATCCCACCGTCTTAGAATCTGATGCTGTAGACGATGCGCTTGCTACCGAAGACGAGACTCACTCTGAAGTAGATAGTGCGCCTAAAACCGAACAAGCCAACGGTAAATAAGCGACGGCGTAAGATAAAAAAAGACCTCATCATAACGATGAGGTCTTTTTGTTTTCGAGAGCTTTTATCTATTATTTAACTGGTTAAGCTTGGCTTTCACCGGAGCGGAGAAATTGAAGCCATCATGTTGATCCCAGTTGATAGACCACGTCATTACCCCACCAAAGTTAGGCGATAGCTGAGTGGGCTGGACGCTACCACATCGCTGCAGTAAAACCATACAATCAAGCGCGGCTTCAATATTGGCGATAGGCGCTTGCCCTGAGTTCGCTGAACTAGGACCCGATGGCAGTCCTATTGCCACTTGGTCATCCCTTAACGGCTGGAACATCGACCCATCCGCGAGTTCAAACCCTTCAGTAAGCATTTTTGACGCAGCGACCATCATATCGACCGAACCTTCTGCCGCCGCTCCCGTTGTGTAAGGGTTGGCAAGGCCACCGTTGTTATACAGTTGAACGTGGAGTAAATTCAGCATATCCCTTACCTGATCGATGACTGGGATATACGCGCCCCATATGCCTGAATATGCGACCATTCCCCCTTGTACATAAGGATGCTCCGGCGCCATAGTGAGATACATGTCTCGGCCCATATTTTGTTGAATTTGTCGTAATGCCGTTGGTAGTCGAGCTTGAATTTGACTACCGTGCACGAGATTAGAACCACTTTCTAGATCGATATCTAAACCATCAAAACCCCATTCTTGAATAATCGCCGTTAAACTACTGACAAAAGCAGCTTCGTCAGCAGCAGTATTCAAAGTGATGGTGCCTTCTGCACCGCCAAGAGACAATACGAAGACTTTGCCCTCTGATTGAAGTGATGCGATATCTTGCTTAAATTGCAACGGATCAATCGGTAGACAGCTTGAATGGATATCACCGTTATAAAGGTTAAAATGTACGGTGCCATTACTGTTACGATCGTTATCAGCAAAGGCAATATCGATAATGTCCCAGTCTTTTGACATTTCACTCAATGGCATTGGACAACCTGAGCCATTAACAAAGTTATGCCAATAGCCTATCAGCTTGTGCTTAGGCAACACGATGGATTTTGCTTCAACTGAGACACTATTCGATACCACCTGATTACCTTGAGTATCGGATACCGATGCCGTTAACTGATAGCCTCCAATTGCTGCTGGCTGCCATGAAAACTCATAAGGTGCTGCGCTATCTGTTGCCACTAACTGTCCGTTGACATAGAGCTCGGCTTTAGCAATATCACTTTGCAGGGATTGAGCCGACACCGCCACATATACAGGTTTATCTAACGGGACAATGCTACCAGACGTAGGTTGTATGATTTCGCTGGTTAGCACTTGGTCGGTAACATTAACGGTTGTTGAAGCCTGAGTTTCACGCTGCTGATCATCCGTTGCAACAATGCTGATTGTCGCTGACGTCAACGTATTCACATTCCACAACCAGGTATAAGGTGCTTGCGTCAGCGCACCTAACGACGTGCCATCCACACTGGCCTCTACAGAGACCACCGTACCGTCGCTATCTGTTGCATCCGCTTCAATCGTGACATCACTACCAAGCAATACCGTTTGTCCAGCCGACGGTGACAAGATACTGACGACGGGAGATGCTCCGCAACTGCCTAAACTATCCCACGCATCCTGCCAATACTGACCTACTCCAGGTTCATACGCCCATGCAGAGCTAGATGAACACCAACCTGCTACTTTACACTGGAAAACTTCATCAATATTTTTGACTTTCTCATTGCTCGAGTATTGACTGCCCGCCACATAACTCGGCAGTGTCGTACATTGCCCGCCAGATGCAGCACTCGAAACATTAATATCAATAAGTTGTGACTGAGTACTGAGCCCTCCATCATCAGTAGCAATAGCTTGTATCGCAAACTGACCCACAGCCGCCGGCGTCCAAGTCGTTGTCCATGGTGGTGTGGTTAATGTGCTGAGCGTAACGCCATCCACGACATAACGAACACTGGTTACGCTACCATCAACATCATCTGCGGCCGCTGAGAGTGTCACTGGCTGATCAACCGACACTGATAGCGAGTCTGCCGATAAGGTGATGGATGGCGGTTGATTTTCCGTCACCGAAACTGAAAACAATCTCGACTGCGTGGTTTTCGCGCCGCGCTCATCCGTGGCAATAACCTCAAGGGTGTAGCTCCCCACCGTTGCAAGCCAGTCCGCGCGATAAGGCGCAGATGTCACTGTTGATACCACTTGGCCATTAACAACAAAAGCGACACTGACAATCGCATCATCAACATCGCTTGCATCGGCCTGAAACGTAATCGTATTCCCAGACGCTATATTGGCACCTTCTACAGGGGAAAGAATTGATAGCGTCGGTAATTGGTTTCCTCCACTCGCGTCACACGCCCCGAGCAGTGTCCATTCTTGGAAGCTACCCGATTTTTCGCTTGGCTTTGCATTTTGGCTCCACCAGTTCGCTTGATAAGCATTCGATTGGAATTTTACCTCGGCACCGCCGTTATACGCTGTCTCTGCATTCCATACCGGTAAGTTGTCACACTGATAAGCGAATGCGGTGGGCGAAAATAAAACAAGTAGCGATAATGAAGTTGCAGTGTAGTGATTCAACGCTGCCTTTGGAGACAGTAATTTATTTTGGGCTATCGGGTTCGTCCTATCCATTTACTTGTCCTTGTATTAAATGAACTTAACTATGATAAATCGCTGTTAATCGTTAGTTTTTCTCTTTTAGTACCCAACCTGAGAGACTAAATTTTTCATAACAGCCTATTCAAGCTAGCGCACTCACGAGCGAGTAAATGAATCTGTAGGCATTCCAGAACCTGATTACGAGTCACTTAACAAAAGTAATACTTGTGTTGCATATCAATTTCATCATTTATCTAGATTACTCGCATTAAAAGGCCCGGACGAAATACAACGTCCGGGCCTACATAAGGAATACTTGATAAGTCAGCGCATCTGTAGCGCTTAATCAGCTGCAGCGTCTAATCACCAGCGAACATATAACCTTCACCGTGAACGGTAATGAAAATCTGCGGATTCTTTGGATCCATTTCCATTTTCGTACGCATACGGCGAATCAACACATCAATGGTGCGATCATTAGGGGCATCAACACGATGACTGATCATATTAAGGATGCGTTCTCGGCTTAACACCTGATTGGGGTACGTAGACAAGGCAACCAAGAGTTCATATTCTGCTTTTGTCAGTTTTACTGGCTCGCCATTACAGGTTAAAGAGCGTCGCTGCTTATCAAACAACCACTCACCAAAATGGACAACATGTTCACTCTCTGCACTTTGCGGCTCTTGAGGTGGCTTTCTTGCTTGAGAAATTCGCCACAGTAAGTTTTTAACGCGTACCAATAACTCTCTTAACTCGAACGGTTTAGTGACATAGTCATCTGCCCCCATCTCCAAACCAACAATCTTGTCAATACTATCGGTACGTCCGGTCACCAATATAATGCCTATGTCAGATTGGCTGCGTAGCTCTCGAGTTAGCATGAGCCCATCTTCACCTGGCAAATTAATATCGAGCATAACAAGATCGACACTGGATGATTGCAGTACTTGGCGCATCTCTTCACCACTTTCTGCTTCGCTCACCAAATAGCCTTCACTCTCAAAGTAACCAGACAATTTGCTACGTGTAACGACATCATCTTCAACTACTAATACGTGATAACTCATATGCACCGTTTCTTAAATTTGTTATGACCAAGGCCATTCTATTCATAATTAGTCACAATTCTAGCCGACATTAAGGCAATTTGTCGAAAGTCGTGTTTTTTTTGATTCAAGACAAGAACTATTCCTCCTCAACATATGCAACCATAATAAATAGCTTAATAACTAAATGGCACCTCGTTCATTCGAACTCTCCATCATCACATTCATTTATCTTCACAAATTCCTATATTTTTTCACCAATTGCCTTACTGCTGTTCATTTTTATTGGCTAAAATGATAGTAAGACTTTTGGAGAAGATAAAATGCAAGAAATCAAAGCATTTAACGAACAACGTGCAGAAATTTATTGGTGGCTATCCAGCTTATTTGCCAAAGAACTAACAAAAGAAGAGCTAGAGAAGTATCACAGTGTTGAAATACGCGCTTTCCTCGCTGGGTTGGGGGAGAATGCGTCATTAAGCGCTTCTATCGCCAATTTTATCGACGCACTCAATCGTTTACAAACACGCGAAGATGCTCAACTTGAGCTCTCTGCTGACTTTTGCGATTTGTTCTTGAAAACCGATAAGCATGGCGCACTCCCATACGCATCAATGTATATAGGCAAGTCAGGCTTACTAAATGACACCCCAGCACACGATATGGCAGCGCTCCTCAAACAGCACAATATTGGCGTGTCCGATAACCTAAATGAGCCAGCAGATCACTTAGCGATTGAGTTAGACTTTCTTGGCAACCTCATCATTCGTTCTAATGAACTGGAATCTGATGCGCACATCAATAACGCTTTACTTGAACAAGCTGACTTTATTGAACAACACCTCATGACGTGGTTACCTCAATTTGATCGTCGATGTAAAGAATTTGATGAATTCGGTTTTTATGCAGCTGTTGCACAACTACTCGTTGCATTCTGTCAGCTTGACCTTACATACTTACGCGTAGAGTAGGTAAAGTAGTTAAGCGCCCAGTCCCTAACGCGACAATAATCAGTAAGCCAAATATAAATTTGGCTTTTATAGACAAAATTGTCGGTTCAGACATTGCTAGGGTCTGCCACTAAGACTACAATTCGCCGTTTAAAATGCGAAAGCCAGGCTTTAGTACGATGTGGTTTCCACTTAAATGTACTGATTGGAAACCGCCATTTCACAAAGTGTATTTGTGTCCGGTACGCATTCGTTACAACAAAGCGCTTATTTTTCGTAAATAATGCTTCATGATCGCAACGACTTTTATGCAATTAAAAACACAAAAGCCGTTACTAACAGGATAAAGCTATGGCAACAATTAAAGACGTCGCCCGCCTAGCTGGCGTTTCTACTACCACCGTATCTCACGTCATCAACAAAACGCGTTTTGTTGCCGAGGCCACACAAGAAAAAGTTAATGCTGCAGTCGAAGAGCTCAATTACGCGCCAAGTGCTGTCGCAAGAAGCTTAAAGTGCAACTCTACGAAGACCATTGGTATGCTGGTGACTCAATCCACTAACCTGTTTTTCTCTGAGGTGATTGACGGTGTTGAGAGTTATTGCTATCGACAAGGTTATACCTTGATACTGTGTAATACAGGTGGCGTGTATGAAAAGCAACGCGACTACATTCGCATGTTGGCAGAGAAGCGTGTTGATGGCATTTTAGTCATGTGCTCAGACCTAACTGAAGAGCTTCTCACTATGCTTGACCGTCACTCTGATATCCCTAAAGTCATTATGGACTGGGGCCCAGAAAGTTCGCAAGCAGATAAGATCATCGATAACTCGGAAGAAGGTGGCTACTTAGCGACAAAATACCTTATTGAGAAAGGGCATACAGACATCGCCTGCTTAAGTGGTCATTTAGAAAAAGCTGTTTGCCAAGAACGCATTGTCGGTTATCAACGCGCTTTAACAGAAGCAGGCTTAACGATGAAAGAAGACCGTATTTTTGAAGGTAACTTCGAATGCGATACTGCCGTCATCGCCGCCAATCGCATTGCCGCTATGGAAGACCGACCAAGCGCCGTTTTTTGTTTTAACGATACCATGGCATTAGGCCTAATGAGTCGCTTACAACAGCTTGGATTAAACGTCCCTGGTGATATCTCTGTAATCGGCTACGACAATATCGAGCTGGCTGAGTACTTTTCACCACCATTGACCACCGTTCACCAACCAAAACGTCGTGTTGGTAAAAATGCATTTGAGATTCTACTCGAACGAATCAAAGATAAAGGTCATGACAAACGCATATTCGAGATGCACCCAGAGATAATTGAACGAAGCTCTGTCAAAGACATGACAAAATAATGACAAAAGCGCTCTATTGGGCGCTTTTTTTTGATCTTCTTCCAATAAATTTCAATCTGTATTGTTACTTTGTGCTACTTCACAAGCACAAATACCCCTCTAATTTTTGAAGCAATATCACACTTCAACTAATAACCCATGCATATTAATGGTTTTTTTCTTTATGCTATTTGAGTCACGCACAGGGCAAACCATCTGAAAAGGTGGGACGCAAAGCCTCCGGCCTAAACCACATTTGGTAGGTAGCGGGGTTACCGATGGCAAAGGTGTCAAATCCTGTTATTGACCTAACAAGAAACTGACACCTGTTTGCTATACTCTCGGACCTGATTTTGGTGACACAATCAATAACACCGAGAAAAGATAAGCATGGACAATCCAGTATTAAAAAATTCAATGCAATTGTTCGCTCAACTAGGAAAAGTAAAATCTCGCTCCATGTTCGGTGGATTTGGGATCTTTGTTGACGAAACAATGTTTGCATTAGCAGTGAACAACAAATTACATATCCGAACTAACCCCAAAACAGTCGCGTCTTTTAAGCAATTAGGCTATACGCCTTACGTGTATAAAAAACGTGGATTCCCTGTTGTTACTAAGTACTTTGCACTTCCAGAAGATTGTTGGGACGACACTAACGTTATATTGTCATACGCTCGCGCAGCCTTGGATTTTGCCAAAGACGAAAAAGTAAAACAATCCGATACTAAACCTAACCGATTAAAAGATCTGCCGAATCTTCGCCTTGCCACAGAGCGTATGCTTAAAAAAGCGGGCATCGAGTCAGTTAACTCATTACAAGAGCATGGCTCTGTAGAAGCATTCAAAGCGATTCAGAAAACACATTCATCCAGTGTCGGCCTAGAGTTACTATGGGCATTAGAAGGGGCGATTAACGGTACACATTGGTCCGTTATCCCACAAGCGAAACGAGATGAACTCGCTAACCACATCAACTAGTGTTGATATACTTATAAAAAAATCAGCTTAAGGCTGATTTTTTTTATAAGTCTTTGAAAGTAAATTTACCCTGCTCCTGTCTTATACTTAAAGATGCATTGTCTACATGGAGTAAGTCATGAGTAAAAAGTTACTGTTAGGGTTGGGCTTCGTTGCTCTTATCCTATTCTTGGGGTCGCAATTCGGTCAGTATTTAACATTAGAAAACGCCAAAGTACAACAAGCTGAGCTCGCCAGTTACATTGACGCCAATTTTGTCACGGCTGCACTCACCTATTTCTTTCTCTACATAGCAATTACAGCATTTTCAGTTCCTGGCGCTGCAGTTGTGACGCTATTAGGCGCTGCATTATTTGGATTTTGGACCAGCCTTTTACTGGTCTCCTTTGCGAGTACCATTGGTGCTACCCTAGCCTTCCTTAGTAGCCGGTTTCTACTGCGAGACTGGGTTCAGCGTCAGTTTGGTGCAAAACTCACTACCATTAATGATGGTGTCGAAAAAGATGGGGCTTTCTACCTTTTCTCTTTGCGACTCATTCCTGTCTTTCCGTTCTTCTTAATCAACCTACTCATGGGTTTAACGCCTATTCGTGCCTCAAAATACTACTTCGTCAGCCAACTTGGCATGCTACCAGGCACCGCAGTGTATTTGAACGCAGGTACACAACTTGCGAATATTGATAGTTTGTCTGGCATAGTCTCGCCTACTGTTCTTGCTTCGTTTGCTCTACTAGGACTGTTTCCACTTCTTGCTAAATGGGTCATGGCAAAATTGAACAAAACGCCTCAGGTAGAGACTAAATGAAAATTTACGTAGGTAACAACCCGACAGAAACGCATATTATCCAACAACAGCTTAATGCTGAAGGAATTCAATGTGAAGTAAGAGGTGAAGGGGTCTTTGGATTAAGGGGGGAAGTTCCGCTTGACGAAAGTTCACTGCCTTTTATTTGGTTGATGGATCTATCCCAAGAGCCTAAAGCTAAAGCCATCATTGATACATGGCAACTGCAAGCCAATCAAAGCACTGGGGGAGATTGGACTTGCCAACATTGTCATGAACTTAACGAAGCTCAGTTCGGGTCTTGTTGGAATTGCCAGCACCTAGCACCTAGCACCTAGCACCTAGCACCTAGCACCTAGCACCTAGCACCTAGCACCTAGCACGGCAGATTATTAACTGACCGATTGAATAAAGGCAATGGAGTGCTTATTAAACTCGTCTGGCTTTTCAACGTTACAAACATGCCCACAATCCGCGATTTCTAATAAGCGGCTCGATTTATGTTCTGCCACCATCTCTTTAACAGGGTGGATAAACATATAGTCTTTATCCCCCATAAGGTAGAGCGTAGGGATTGGCAATTCCTTGTCTTTAAAGTAACGATGTAGTGGGTTCACTTCCGTGGTTAAGGTATACCAGCGTTTAAATTCCTTCTGGCATAATTTTTTCGCTTCACGGACAAACAAGTGACGGGACTCTTTTTGACCACGTTGTGGCATCACGATATAAGCAAACAAGCGATATAACCACATATATGGGATGATGTGCTTGCTCCAATTGCCTATATTGACCAATAACTGAGAACGTGTGTTAAAACGCGTTACAGCGCCTCCTAACACCATAGAACGAACTCGATGGGCCGATAACTCCGCGATATTGCGAACAATAATTGTACCCAGGGACATACCGACAAAATGCGCAGATTGGATTTTGAGATGATCGAGTACTTTTAGTATATCAACCGTTACGCTTTTAAAAGTATAACCGCTTGCCATGATCCCTTTGATCAATTGATTCGATTTACCATGACCACGTAAGTCGACAAATAGTAAGTTGAAATGTTCTTTGTAAGCTCGAATTTGTTTAAACCAAATGGACGAGCTTCCCCCTGCGCCATGCACAAACACGACCCACTCTTTACTGGTGGGATGCGGATACGTTTTATGAAAAAGTAGATTCTCAGACATAGGCTCTTAAGAGGGTGATATCAGTGTGCGTTACGTTACCACAATTCTTGTAAATGCAGGTAAAAAGTCCGCACTTTTTCATTCAAAATCATTTCTAAGTGTTAACTTATCATCGATTTTTATCATTAAAAAAGGCGACATAACGTCGCCTTTTACATTTAAGCAATGCTAATAATTAGCCTTGATTCAACGCAATATCATACATTTTACTGTAATCCTTTGCAGACTCAAGCCAACTAAAATCACGCCCCATTGCACGAAGCTGCATCTTATGCATCTCTTCTGGTTGCTGCAAATAGAACAACAGCGCCCTTTGCAGAGTAATCAGCAACGCATCGTGGCAAGGCTCATCGAAACCAAAGCCTGTAGCTTCTGACGGGTTATCATCAAAATCAATAACCGTGTCTTTTAGTCCACCCACTTTACGAATAATCGGTAGCGTTCCATAAGCCATGCTGTACAGTTGGTTAAGACCACAAGCTTCGAACTCTGATGGCATCAAAAAGAACTCTGAGCCCGCTTCTACCAAGTGAGCAAAACGGTTGCTGTAGGCCTCTACAAATGCCAGTTTATCTGGATGCGCTAATGCGATATCACGCAGATGGGCAGCAATTTGAGATTCACCCGTTCCGATAATGACCATCTGCACATCATTTTTAAGAAACTTCTCTAAAATTGGCAGAATGTAATGAAAGCCTTTCTGGTGGGTCAAACGACAAACCATCCCGACCATTGGCGTGTCAACTTGAGGTAAGTTGAGTTCTTGCTGCAGCAACCTTTTTGAGGCTAACTTTCCTTGTAACATACTAGAAAGCTTAGCTTCATAACGCTCAGGCAAGAATTCGTCGTTTCGTGGATCCCACTCAGAGTAATCACAACCGTTAACGATACCATGTAGATCTTTCGCGCGGTGCACAAAGTCATCTACTAATCCATGCGAGCCTAACGGAGTTACCAACTCCGCGGCATAGTTCGGACTGACCGCATTGATCTTGTCAGCAAAAGCGATACCCGCTCGCAACATGCTCACCCAACCTTCGCCGTACTGTAAGAACTCCATCCCAGACAAGTTCAGTTCTGGAATGATTTCAAGCTGACTATAAGAAAAAATACCCTTAAAGATAGCGTTGTGTACCGTTAGGACAGATTTTACGTCACGAAAACGCTCATCATCACCGTAGCGAGTTTTAAGCAAAAATGGCACTAAACTGGTATGCCAATCGTTCGCATGAACAACCGCAGGTTTGATACCAAGTTTCGGTAATACATCTAAGCTAGCAGCAGCAAAAAAACCAAATCGCTCGCCGTTGTCAGCATAAGCGCGGTTGTGCTCAGCATACAGTTCAGGTCGGTCGAAGTATTTATCACACTCGATAACGTAAACATCCACACCATCAAGCTCGGTTTTTTTTACTTGATATGCCGTATGCGGCCAATGTTCTAGCTCTGTGGCAAGAAGACACTCGTAATCGTGTTTATTCGGTAAGGTTTGGTAGCCAGGTAATGTAATCGCTACCGATTTCCCGAGCTCTTGCAATGCTTTAGGCAGAGCCTTGGCAACATCTGCCAAGCCTCCACTTTTTACAAGTCCTTGAGCTTCTGAAACTGGAAACCATACATCTATGTTTCTCATTTTAGAATCCAACTTTTGTCCCTTTTTTGATGACTACTACGCCACCTGGAGAAACATGAAAACGCTTCGCGTCCAACTCTAAATCTTCACCAATCACTGTTCCAGGGGCAATTTCTACATTTTTATCAATAATTGTGCGCTTGATAGTACAGCCCGCGCCAATTTTGACGTCACCTAGGATAACAGATTCGCTGACAATAGAACCAGCAGCAATATTACTTCTAAAACCTAGGACCGAGCGGTAAATGGATGAGCCGCGAACGTAACTGCCACCAGCAACTAGGCTATCGGTAATTTTAATTTTTTGATGCTCGGCATCCACAAACGTCGCCGGTGGTAGAGGTGGATAGTACGTGTGTAGAGGCCATGTGCGGTTGTACAACGAAAACTGAGCGTCTTCTTGTAGCAAGTCCATGTGTGCTGCCCAATAAGAATCAATCGTACCCACATCACGCCAATACGTGGTGTCTTTTTCACCTGTGATTTTGTTGGTTGAAAAGTCGTAGACATACACGTCCCCTTCGGGGAACATTTTAGGGATGATATCTTTACCAAAGTCATGGCTTGATGCGTCATTTTCCGCATCAATACGTAGCTCATGGTATAGGCTCTCAGCTTCAAAAATGTAGTTACCCATTGATACAAGTGCCATATCGGGGTGACCTGGGATCGATTTAGGATTTTGTGGCTTCTCTTCAAAGCCAATCATTTTACCGTTTTCATCCACTTCAATTACACCAAACTCTGAAGCTTCAGCTAATGGCATGCGCAAAGCAGATACCGTCAATTTGGCTTCAACGCGTTTGTGGAAGTCCAACATCTGGCGAATGTCCATTTTGTAAATATGGTCAGAACCAAAAATACAGACGTGCTCAGGGTTTGCTAACTCAATGAAGCGAACATTTTGATAAATAGCATCCGCTGTGCCTTCATACCAACGCTTACCATCACGCATTTGCGCTGGGATAGGGTCAATAAATCGGTCGGTAATGCCGGTTAGGTTCCATCCCTTTCTCATATGTTGGTACAGGGATTGAGATTTAAACTGTGTCAGTACATAAACACGCATTAAGTCTGCATTGATAAAGTTGTTAAGGGCGAAATCGATAAGACGATAACTCCCTCCAAAAGGCACTGCAGGCTTACTGCGAGACTCAGTTAAAGGACGAAGGCGAGACCCTTCGCCACCAGCAAGAATCATTCCTAATACACCAGCCATTATATTCTCCGTTTTTACAGCTTTGTCATTATTATCAGGCTTTTCTTTGTTATTCAGCCTGACGTCATTATTAACGGATGACGATGTCGATGTTGGCATCAGACAATCAAACGTTGAATATCGTATATAAAGTGAAATACCATTTATAAATAAGTAATTCGCACCACCAATATTCCTTAGAACGGGGCACGGTTCGACCATAATCTTCGTATGGTTTTCATCTAAATTATCGTGTTGAAAAAAGATTACAACTAGTAAGATCTCAATATCGGTCATTGTACGGTATTGCATTGCAACTCGTGGCGTACATCACAACTATCCATAGCGGCGCAACATTAAAACCACACTTAACTAACACTTCAGTCACCCGGACACCAACCGATTGTGATCTAAATCGTATTAACACTTTCTACATAGATGCTTTACAAATACATAAAAGTTATAAAACGTTTTGTGATACCGCTCTTTTCAAGCAAAAAAAAACAGCACCTAATAGGTGCTGTTTTCAATCCGTAAGATGAGAAGCTATTTCTTTGGCTTTTTACGCTTATCGGTAATTTCCCATTTACCATCAACAAACATACCCGTCCAACCTGAAGGCTTACCTTCTACTTCTGAACGAACATAATTCTCTTTGGTCTTTCGGCTAAAACGAACCACTGTTGGACGACCATCTGGGTCTTCTACTGGTGCATCAGCCAAGTAATGAAACTTAGGTGAAATTCGCTCTTTATATTTCGCGAGTTCACTCACCAATGGAGCACGTGTTTCACGTGATTTAGGGAAGTTACTCGCTGCCATAAACAGACCAGACGCACCGTCCCGAAGCACAAAGTAGGCATCTGAGTTTTCGCACGGTAATTCAGGGAAGTGAACTGGATCTTCTTTAGGCGGCGCTATTTCGCCGTTCTTAAGGATCTTACGAGTATTCTTACATTCCTCGTTAGTACAACCCATGTACTTTCCAAAACGGCCATTTTTTAGCACCATTTCAGCGTTACATTTATCACATTCAACCGTTGGGCCGTCATAACCTTTAACTTTAAACTCGCCATGCTCAACAACGTAGCCTTCACAGTTCGGGTTATTACCACAAACGTGAAGCTTGCGCTTATCGTCGATAAGATACGCGTCCATTGCCGTTTCACAAATAGGACAGCGTTTTTTAGCACGTAGCGCAGCCGTTTCAACATCCTCTTCTAAGACGTTGATAATGCCTTCTTCATCACCAAGGTTAATGGTGGTTTTACAGCGCTCTTTCGGTGGTAATGCATAACCTGAACAGCCTAAGAACACACCCGTTGATGCGGTACGAATACCCATCGTTCGAGAACAGGTCGGACATTCGATATTCGTCTCAACGATATGATTAGGCTTCATGCCTCCGGTTTCTTCATCGAGTTCGGCTTTTTCAAGATCCGTTGTAAATTCGTTGAAGAAGTCGTTAAGCACCCCTTTCCAGTTCGTTTCACCTTCCGCGATTTGATCGAGCTTTTGCTC
This sequence comes from Vibrio cionasavignyae, assembly GCF_050337155.1. Taxonomy (NCBI): domain Bacteria; kingdom Pseudomonadati; phylum Pseudomonadota; class Gammaproteobacteria; order Vibrionales; family Vibrionaceae; genus Vibrio; species Vibrio cionasavignyae. The sequence goes on along the minus strand of NZ_JAKJSR010000022.1, from coordinate 66,841 downwards.
CATACGAGCGGTAAAGTCATAGTTCATTAGGTCGTCAAAGCTGTAATTGAGACGGTCAGTAACGATCTCGCCCATTTTCTCAGCATAGAAACGACGCTGTTCTACTTTTACGTAGCCACGGTCTTGGATTGTCGAAATAATAGAAGCATACGTCGATGGTCGACCGATACCCTTCTTCTCAAGTTCCTTAACCAGTGCCGCTTCTGTAAAACGTGCTGGCGGTTTAGTGAAGTGCTGCTTAGGATCCAGTGCCACTAAATCCAGTTTGTCGCCAACTTGTACCGCAGGCAAAATCGCGTCTTCGTTTTTACCCATAGGACGTTGAACACGAGTCCAACCATCAAACTTAAGAATACGCCCTTTCGCTTTTAGCGTGAAGTCATCAGCTTTGACACTCACCGTCGTTGAATCGTATTTGGCTGGCGTCATTTGACACGCAACAAATTGGTTCCAAATCAATGAATATAGCTTATGAGCATCGGCTTCCATACCCTGCAAATCGTCGACTTTAACCGTAACGTCAGAAGGTCGAATTGCTTCGTGCGCTTCTTGTGCACCCTCTTTGCTACCGTAACGCAGTGGGTTCTCTGGCAAATACTCGCCGCCAAACTCACTATCGATATAGCTTCGAACCGTCTCTACCGCTTCCGAGCTTAAGTTCGTAGAGTCGGTACGCATATAGGTAATGTAGCCGCCTTCATAAAGACGCTGCGCTAACATCATGGTCTTTTTAACACCGTAACCAAGGCGAGTACTCGCAGCTTGTTGCAATGTTGATGTGATATAAGGTGCTGATGGCTTGCTCTGCGTCGGTCTGTCTTCACGCTTGCACACTTCATACGTGGCGTTGGCTAAAACCGCTGTAGCTGAGCTTGCTTCTGTTTCATTAGTTGGTTTGAATGCCTTACCGCCCTTTTGAGCAACAAGCAATCTGAAATCTGTTTTATTGACGGTTTTAGTATCGGCATGAATGTCCCAGAACTCTTCTGGGATAAACGCGTTGATTTCACGCTCTCTTTCTACCAATAACTTAACCGCAACCGACTGTACACGGCCTGCAGACAAGCCACGTGCGACTTTCTTCCACAGTAATGGCGATACCATAAAGCCAACAACACGGTCGAGGAAGCGACGCGCCTGTTGTGCATTAACACCATCCATGTTCAGCTCTCCAGGTGCCTCAAAGGCCTGCTGGATAGCATTTTTAGTAATCTCGTTAAAGACGACTCGTTTATATCGCTCTTCATCGCCACCGATGATCTCACGAAGGTGCCATGCGATAGCCTCTCCCTCGCGGTCCAAATCGGTTGCGAGGTAGACGTAATCGGCGTCTTTCGCTAATTTCTGTAGTTCTGCAACGACCTTTTCTTTTCCAGGTAGGATCTGATAATTAGCATCCCAGTCGCTGTATGGGTCGATGCCCATCTTTTTAATCAGTGCTTTTTGGTCTTTTGCTTTTTTAATTCGTGCTTTTTCTTCAACACTTAAACCTTTGGTCGAGACTGCCGCTGCTTTTTTACCAGTACTTTGACCTGCAGTTGGTAAATCACGTACGTGACCCACACTCGACTTCACGACGAAGTCTTTACCCAGGTATTTGTTGATGGTTTTAGCCTTAGCGGGTGACTCCACTATAACCAGTGACTTTCCCATAATGACACTAACGTCCTATATCACATTGCGAGTATTAATCGCACGATGTTCGAAATTTATGCTTCTTTTTACTATTGAGCGAGAACAAAAGAAGATCAACCTGTTTTTTGCAATTACATTCTAATCGCTCGACAAATGTCCGATCTCACTTCGTCTACCCATTGAAACGAAGGCGCCATAGTAAACGTCAAACCCTTATTGTGCCTAGCTTTGATAATCAAAATTTGTTTCTTATCACAAAACATCCGCCATTGTAGGCAACAACTTAGCACTTGCAAACCCGCAGCGCGTCCATACACTATCGGAAATTGCCTAATGATTGAGAGCGTTTATATGTCAGAAAAACAACGTATTTCCGAGTTTGATTTATTGCTAATTGCAAACCAAATAATTCAAGAGCATGACGACTATTTAGAGGGTATGCGTGCAGACAGTGTAGATGAAAAAGAGGAAGTGCTCGTTTTTAAAGGAAATTATTTTCTCGACGAACAAGGCCTACCCACTGCCAATACTACGGCTGTATTTAACATGTTTAAGTACCTTGCCCATCATCTTTCTAAAGAATTTACTTTAAAGTAATCATTAACACAGGCCGTCGTTAACACGGAAAAAATAAAGCGCCCTTTTGCTGGGCGCTTTATTACTTCATCAACCTACTACTGGCTTAGTTCTGCCAGTTTATCAAAATAATCAGGGAATGTTTTTGACGTACATTTGGGATCATTAATGGTCACTGGAGTGTCGCTCAGCGCAACAAGTGAGAAACACATTGCCATTCTGTGATCATCATAAGTATCAATCGCAGCGTGGGTTAATTGAGAGACAGGTTCAACAATAATATAGTCTTCACCTTCTTCTACTCTTGCGCCTACTTTTTTAAGCTCTGTTGCCATGGCAGCTAGACGATCGGTTTCTTTGACGCGCCAGTTATAAACATTACGTATCACGGTTTTTCCCGTCGCAAATAATGCGGTTGTCGCAATGGTCATCGCAGCATCTGGAATATGATTATAGTCCATATCAATGCCAACCAATTGGCCTTTTCGGCACGTGATATAGTCCTCGCCCCATTCAATTTCTGCGCCCATTTTCTCTAACGCATCAGCAAAGTGTATGTCACCTTGAATACTATTCTTGCCAATACCCGTCACCTTGATTTCTCCGCCCTTAATCGCGGCAGCAGCAAGAAAATATGAAGCAGATGAGGCATCGCCTTCAACTAAGAACTGACCCGGGGAGCGATATTGCTGTCCGCTACGAATGACAAAGGTCTGATAGTTTGAGTTTTCTACAACCACACCAAACTGCTTCATGATGTGAAGCGTAATATCAATATAAGGCTTTGACACTAAATCACCGACAATCTCAATGGTCACATCAGATTCAGCAAAAGGGGCGGACATTAAAAACGCTGTCAAAAACTGGCTAGATATAGATCCGTCGATGGTAACTTTTCCACCTTTTAAGCCTGTGCCATAAATTTTGAGCGGTGGATAATTATCATTTTCAAGATATTCCACTTTTGCACCCGCTTGTGCTAGTGCATCGACAAGATGCCCAATCGGACGCTCTTTCATTCTTGGCTCGCCAGTTAGCACATAGTCACCTTGGCCGAGGCATAGTGCTGCCGCCAACGGGCGCATTGCTGTTCCCGCATTACCCAAGAATAGCTCTGTCATTTGGTCAACCGAAAAAGGGCGACCCAGTCCTTGCACAACGCACTGTTTTTTGTTTTCTGACAGTTCATAGCTTACACCTAGCGCGGTTAAGGCGTTAAGCATATGTTTAATATCGTCACTATCAAGAAGGTTGGTCAGTGTTGTCGTCCCTTCCGCCAAAGCCGCTAAAAGTAACGCGCGATTTGAGACACTTTTAGAACCTGGAAGGTTAACCGTTCCGGAGACTTTTTTGATGGGTTGGAGTGTTAAGCTTTCCATTAATTGAATCTAATCCTTTACTGGCATCCACTGTCCTACAACGAATACCATTACTATTCTTCGTAAAAGCAGCCTAACCAAATTACGCATCAAACACCAGCTTTTATCCGCGACTTTTGTTTACCTTTTACGCAATCAGTACTAGCTAGCTAGTACTGATTCAATCAGCATATTCATACTGAAATGGCGTATAATTATCTCAAGAACAGCTAAGCTAATTATCATGACTATTTATTTGCCTGAACTCAGCAACACTAACTTTGATTTCCCTTCTCCTTTCGAGGCGCTGGATGACCCCAACGGTTTGCTCGCTTTTGGTGGCGATCTCAACCCTAAAAGGATTTTGAACGGCTATCATCATGGTGTATTTCCTTGGTTTGGCCCTAATGAGCCCTTACTATGGTGGAGCCCCGCGCCTCGAGCCGTCTTCATTCCTGATCTCTTCAAGCCTTCACGTAGTTTGAAAAAGTACCAAAATAAGGCGCAATACCGGGTGACTGTAAACATGGCAACAGATCGAGTTATCCAATACTGCTCAAGTACTCGTCCCGCTCAAGAAACCTGGCTAAATCAAGATATGTGTGATGCCTACATTGCTTTGGCCGAGCAAGGACACTGCCAATCTGTCGAAGTATGGCAAGACGATACCTTAGTTGGGGGACTGTATGGGCTGTCTGTTGGAACGGTATTTTGTGGTGAGTCCATGTTTTCGCTGCAACCCAACGCTTCAAAAGTCGCGTTATGGTATTTTTGCCAGCACTTTGTCAAACACGGTGGGACACTTATCGATTGTCAGGTCATGAACCCACACCTGGAGTCACTAGGCGCGATAGAATTAACCCGCGAGGTATTTATCGATAGTTTGCATCAACGTAGAGAAGCGTCCATGCTTAAGGATTGTTACACACAACAGGATATTACGGTAACTCTACCCAAGGTGAACAACGAATGAACATGGCCTCACAACAAATTCGGATTGGTTTAACCACAAACCAACCATGCAGCTACATCAAAGAACAAGAAGAGCGTGTGGCCATCGTCTTAGAAAAGTACTGCCATGATGAAGAGCACTTTGAGATGCTGCTTGCTAACGGGTTTCGCCGCAGCGGCGACGTTATTTATAAACCACAATGCGACCATTGCCAGTCATGCCAAGCATTAAGAGTCGCGATTCCCGAATTTGAAGCCAGTCGCAGCCAAAAGCGCCTTCTATCCAAATCTACGCACCTTTCCTGGACCATAAAAACCGAACTCGATGAAGGGTGGTTTGAACTCTACGCTAAGTATATCAACGCACGTCATACCAGTGGCAGTATGTATCCTCCTAAAAAAGAGCAGTTCTTTGATTTTGCTAAATGTGGCTGGATGACTATGCACTTTCTCCATATTTATGAAGGGGAGACGCTCGTTGGTATCGCAATTACAGACATTTTGGAAAATAGCGCCAGTGCGTTTTACACTTTTTTTGACCCAGACGTACCACTATCTCTGGGAACGCTCGCCGTGCTTTTTCAAGTGCAATACTGCCAACTTTACAACAAACAGTGGCTATATTTAGGCTATCAAATCGACCAATGCTCCGCCATGAACTATAAAACACGCTTCCAACGTCATCAAAGGCTAGTAAATCAGCGGTGGCAAGGGTAGAATACGCGACAACTTTACTTATAAAGATTTTAACGGCACAATGCAGACCGTTAAAAGCGCCACATTTCGAAAGAGGATTCAATGGCTAAAGAAGACGTAATTGAGCTACAAGGCACTGTTCTTGATACTCTACCAAACACAATGTTCCGTGTTGAACTAGAAAACGGTCACGTAGTTACAGCCCACATCTCTGGTAAGATGCGTAAAAACTACATCCGTATCCTTACTGGTGACAAAGTAACTGTAGAGATGACTCCATACGACCTATCTAAAGGTCGCATCGTCTTCCGTGCTCGTTAATCTCTACGTTTAACAGAACACAAAAAAACGGAGCTTAGGCTCCGTTTTTTGTGGCTATTCGCTCGCCAATAGTGACATTAATACAAACATTTCATCCACATTATAAGTCACTTACATTATAGCTCCCCCACTAGCTGCTGAATAAGCCCTAATACTGGCTGAGAAGTTAGCTTATAATTTCCTGCTGTTGTCACTACTACCGCTTTTTTGCTCGGTATTATTGCAATATATTGCTCACCATAACCCACTGCCATGACTGCATCAGCAGACGGCACTTGCCAAAAGTGCAATCCATAACCCATTTTGTAGCCACTAAAACGGCTCGTTTTCAACTGTTCTAACCAATGCTTCGCGACTATTTGACGCCCACCGTAAACACCCCCATCGAGCCACATTAAACCAAACTTCCCCATATCCCTAGAAGTAAGTCGTAGCCCCCAATCTGCTCCAGCTTCTCCGCTACCAAAGTGCGCCAACCATTGGTAATTGGTAATAGATAGCGGCTCAAATAGCTTCTCTTTCATGACCTGAGTGAACGGCTTGCCATAGGCTCGCTCAATCACTTTAGATAGCCCTATCGTCGATAGCCCGCTGTATGAGAAACGCGTACCCGGTTCAAATGCTACTTCAGTCTCGACAAACTGCTGGTACACGTCTTTAGCGTGGTAATGCCTTGAAAATACATTTGCGACCCCATCACTGTAAGGTACGCTTAGCTCATCTAACGCATAACCCGTCGACATATTTAGTACGTCTCGAAGGCGTATTTTCTCTTTTTGCTTTCTATCACCCCCTTCGTATTCAGGGAAGAAATCAAATATCTGAGCCTCTAAACTAGAAATTTTCCCTTCATCAATGGCGATAAAAATTAATGTCGCGACAAATGACTTGGTCACTGAATGAATATTATGCAGCTCATCTGGCCCGATGGGTAAACGAGAAGTCTGATAGTTACCGTCAAGACCGCCACCTTGACGATAGAGTTCCAACAAAAGTTGTCCGTTTTGCCAAGCTAGTAAACTATGGATATTTGATGCTTTACCTTGCTCTACGCGCTCAATAATGGGCTGAAAGTGGTCAGCTCCAGACTTAACCAATACTGGTGATTCTTGACAGCCCGTACTAGCAAAACACAATAAAGCAATGAGTACGAACTTAGAGAGGAAATGAAGGTTACCGTAGCATTTGTACATTTTTAGACTCAACAGGTAGATTGATCGCCATTAGGCCACTTTAAATGATCACTAACCGCTATCTATAGACAATAAAAAAGCGTGCGAGAAATCGCACGCTTTATTGTCACCGTTTCATCCTATATCAGGAAGAATCAGTACCTTATGGCTAATGAAGCACTTCTTCCTTAGAGCCAATATACTCGAACGTTAGGTCGTCATCTTTCAAGCCAACCTTAACCGTGCCACCATCAACCAATGAACCAAAGAGCAATTCATTTGCTAGCGGTTTCTTCAGCTTGTCTTGAACAACACGGCCCATTGGACGTGCGCCCATTGTCTTGTCGTAACCTTTCAGCGCAAGCCAATCACGAGCCTCAGCGGAGACTTCTAACGATACGCCACGGGAATCAAGCTGTGCCTGAAGTTCAACAATAAACTTGTCTACTACTTGGTGAATAACCGTATCATCTAAGCTATTGAACCAAATGATTCCATCAAGACGATTTCGGAATTCAGGTGTGAAGACACGCTTGATTGCGCCCATCGCATCTGGTTTGTGATCTTGCTGTATCAAACCAATGGATTTCTTCTCAGTTTCAGAGACACCAGCGTTACTAGTCATGACCAAGATCACATTACGGAAATCGGCTTTACGACCGTTGTTATCCGTCAGCGTACCGTTATCCATAACCTGCAATAGCAAATTAAAGATATCTGGGTGGGCTTTTTCAATCTCATCAAGTAATACCACTGAGTGTGGGTGCTTAATCACCGCATCCGTCAATAGTCCGCCTTGGTCATAGCCGACGTAACCCGGTGGCGCACCAATTAAACGACTCACAGAATGGCGCTCGCCGTATTCTGACATGTCAAATCTAAGTAATTCAATGCCCAGAAGTTTAGACAATTGCACCGTGACTTCTGTTTTACCGACCCCTGTTGGACCAGCAAACAAGAAAGAACCAACCGGTCGTTCATCGTTCCCCAATCCAGCACGCGTCATCTTAATGGCTTCTGACAACACATCGATGGCTTTATCTTGACCAAATACCAGCATCTTCATTTTTTCATCAAGATTTTGCAGTATATCTTTGTCTGACGATGACACGGATTTTTCCGGAATACGCGCCATTTTGGCAACCATAGACTCAATATCAGCAACGCCAACCGTTTTCTTACGGCGGCTCGCAGGGACAAGTCTGCTACGGGCACCAGCCTCATCAATAACATCAATAGCTTTATCTGGTAAGTGACGTTCGTTAATGTATTTCGCCGAAAGCTCTACAGCCGCACGAAGCGCCTTGTTTGTATAACGAACTTCGTGGTGCGCCTCATACTTAGGCTTCAATCCGATAAGGATTTTGGTTGTATCATCTAACGAAGGTTCAACCACATCAATTTTTTGGAAACGACGCGACAAGGCACGTTCTTTATCAAAAATATTGCTGTACTCTTGGTATGTTGTCGACCCAATACAGCGCAATTTACCGCTGCTCAGCAACGGCTTAATCAGGTTAGCCGCGTCAACTTGACCACCCGATGCAGCGCCAGCACCAATGATAGTATGAATTTCATCGATAAATAGAATGGCGTCGTCTTCTTTTTCAAGCTGTTTCAAAATGGCTTTAAAACGCTTTTCAAAGTCACCACGATATTTTGTACCCGCCAGTAATGAACCGATATCGAGCGAATAAATCACACAGTTTTCAATGACATCCGGCACAAGACCTTCAACAATGCGCCATGCGAGGCCTTCTGCAATAGCGGTTTTACCTACTCCGGCCTCACCCACAAGTAATGGGTTGTTCTTACGACGACGACAAAGTACTTGAACGGTACGTTCTAGCTCTTTATCACGACCAATAAGAGGATCGATGTTGCCGTCTTTGGCAACTTGATTCAAATTAGTCGCAAAATTTTCTAGGCGATCTTCGCCATTTGCGTCTTCAACAGGCTCACTTCCACCACCTAGTGAACCGCTTGATGGTTCACTGTCTGAAGCGCCAGAATTTTTAGTAATACCATGAGAAATGAAGTTAACGATATCTAGGCGGCTGATATCATTTTTCTTCAATAGATAGGCGGCATGAGATTCTTGCTCACTAAATATGGCGACTAAAACATTAGCCCCAGTCACTTCACTACGTCCAGAAGACTGTACGTGAAAGACTGCGCGCTGCAATACCCTCTGGAAACTCAACGTTGGTTGGGTTTCACGAGTATCGTCGTTGTCAGGGATGAGTGGCGTTGTTTGGTCAATGAATGCGTCAAGCTCTTCACGCAAGGTATCAAGATTTGCGCTGCAAGCCGTTAAAGCCTCTTTAGCCGAGTCATTTTCTAACAAAGCTAAAAGGAGATGCTCTACGGTCATGAATTCATGTCTTTTATCACGGGCACGAGCAAATGCGCCGTTGAGACTCGATTCTAATTCTTTGTTAAGCATAAGTACCTCCTAAGGAATGACAGTTGCCATTCATTCGAAAATTAGGCTTTTTCCATGGTACACAAAAGTGGATGTTCATTTTCCCTTGAATACATGGTCACTTGAGCAACTTTCGTTTCGGCGACTTCAGATGTATACGTTCCACATACGGCTTTCCCGTCATAATGTACCTGTAACATCACCTGTGTCGCTTTATCTTCGTTGAGTGAAAAAAAGCGTTCCAAGATTTCTACAACAAAGTCCATCGGCGTGTAATCATCATTGTTTAATACAACATGGTACATACCCGGTGGCTTAACCTTAGTTTTTTCTTTCTCCAGTAAGTCTGAGTCTGGAGTCACCCATTCAAAATTTTTACTCATGGCCAGAATGTTTGAGAGTTTTCGTTAATATTCAAAAGACTGTATAAACCCAAAATTACCCAATGTCGCTAAGGCGTTTTATGCTTACACTCGAAAAGCATCTCTATATTAGAGACTAATGCACCAATTGTATCGCTGCAAACAAAACAATGCTATTAGTGTGTGTCACATATGAGCCAAGTAGCAAAAACATTTCCTCCTCTACTAAGAATACAGCATCAGAATCCAAACAGAAGCGCCAGTTTGCGAGATTGTTAAAACCAAAGCGCATATGTTTAGAATATGTGGTTATTTATGCGACATTCTTATTGACTAAGTTTAATGATTGACTAAAGTGGTTAATTAGTGACTAAAATTTAACAAGTTTATCTCGCCTCGACTTCGCTCATAGGAAAAGGCTTACATTGTTTTATAACCGCCTAGAGCAAGATTTGTGGATGAGAAAGAATTGAGGTCACATACAAAGAAGCGTCGACGGTGAAGTGGTGAACCGTGTCTTCGAACGACTTCAGTAAAATGCATGAGGGATGTATAGCATGGCTACAGGTACAGTAAAATGGTTTAACAATGCCAAGGGATTTGGATTTATTTGTCCAGAAGGCGGCGACAACGATATATTTGCACACTATTCAACGATTCACATGGACGGGTACCGAACCCTTAAAGCAGGACAACAAGTCACCTACGAAGTAGAAGAAGGCCCTAAGGGCTATCACGCCAGCTCCGTTACTCCAGTGGACGGTGACATAGCAAAGTAGCGCACCGCACGCGCCAACAATATTTATCGAAGACACATACTCACCACTCCCCTTATATACGATGCTTAGTTGCTGTTGTTCTTCCATGAGGATGGAGCAGTGCAAGGCGTAAAACAGCTCACTAAAAAAGCCCTCTTACGAGGGCTTTTTTAGTGAGCTAGTGCTAATAAGTAATAATCACACGCCTATCACTGCTAATTGAAAAACATCACACCTGCTACTTATGTCGTTCTTTCAACTTATTAATAACATCATTCATCGATAAGCCTTGGTCTTGAAGCAAAACCATAAGGTGATAGATCAGATCAGCAGACTCACAGACTAACTCCGCTTTGTCACCCGACGTTGCCGCAAGCGCGACCTCAACGCCTTCTTCGCCAACTTTCTGCGAAATGCGTTTGGTGCCACTAGCATACAAGCTTGCGGTATAAGATGAGTCTGGATCGGCATGTTTTCGAGCAGCGAGCAATTGCTCAAGCTGATGAAGCCACACCATTTGTGACTCTTCTTGCTGATCAGCATCGAAACAGGTTGTGGTTCCCGTGTGACAGGTGGGGCCAACAGGGTCAACTTTCACCAATAGGGTGTCATTGTCACAGTCTAATGCTATCGATTTAAGCTGCAATACGTTACCCGATGTTTCACCTTTCGTCCAAAGACGAGACTTAGTGCGCGAGAAAAAAGTCACCTGTTGCGTTTGTAGCGTTTTGTCTAGTGCCTCTGGGTTCATGTAACCCATCATCAATACCTGACTCGATTGGAAGTCCTGTACAATCGCAGGCAGCATTCCATCGATTTTTTCCCAGTCAATACGCTCGTTTAGCGTGGCTGTTGTTTCGCTCATAATCGGATCTCCACACCTTGGCCAGCTAAATACTGTTTTAGCTCACCAATATTAATTATTTGTTTGTGGAAAACGGAAGCGGCAAGCGCACCATCCACGTTAGTTTGCTTGTAAACTTCAGCAAAGTGCTCCATTGCACCCGCACCGCCCGAAGCGATTAATGGCACCTTACATACTTCACGGACCATATTGAGTTGCGTGATATCATAGCCGCTACGAACCCCGTCTTGGTTCATCATATTGAGAACAATTTCACCGGCACCACGTTTCTGAACTTCTTGCACCCAATCACGTGTTTCCCACTGAGTTGCTTTAGTGCGAGACTCGTCACCCGTAAACTGGTAGACCTGATATTTCCCGGTCTCTTTATCAAAATACGAGTCAATACCGACAACAATACACTGCACACCGAACTTATCGGCGAGTTCAGTAATCAGCTCTGGGTTTGCTAGCGCAGGAGAGTTGATTGACACTTTATCCGCCCCAAACTCCAAAATACGCGCCGCATCTTCTGCTGATTTAATACCGCCCGCGACGCAAAACGGAATATCGATCACTTCAGCGACCCGAGCTACCCAGCTTTTATCAACAACGCGACCATCACTTGACGCGGTAATATCATAAAAGACCAACTCATCAGCGCCCTCTTCAGCGTACCGCGCTGCCAGAGGAACAATATCGCCTATGACTTCATGGTTACGGAACTGAACGCCCTTTACCACCTGACCATCTCGGACATCCAAACAAGGAATTATTCTTTTTGCTAGCACCACTTACTCCCTACGGCATAAAACGGAGTTGTTATTCCCTTTCTAACCTTCAAAACTTCACCTTCATGTGATTTAACACCGTCGCTTCACACCGACTAGAGCTCGCTCTAATGCGGGTGTATCCTTCCACCACAGCTGTGTCACTCAATCCTACATCGAAACACTATATAACAACCTTTTTTACATTTCATTCAAAATGATGGGATCTTTAAATCACCCGTCGGTGACTTAAAGAAAGTTGGGAATCTGTCCATGCTGATAACGTCAGTAAAAAATCATTCTGCGCAAAACGCGAAAGCCTCTCCAAAGAGAGGCTTTCCTTTATCTTATAGATAGGACTTTATTAATGCTATTTATGAGCTCGTGTCATACTAAAAGTTTTTGATTGCAGGATGTTATTTTCTAGATCTCGCATTTCGACAAGGCTCTTAACAACCCCTATTTCATCAGTTTTAAGATCGGGACTTGAATGGCTGAACTGACTCATAAACTCAACTATAGAAACATCATTCTTTCCTTCCGTAAACAGGTATGATTGATGAAATTGTGACGCATTCGAAACAACCAGATCTTTTGCAGCTTCTAATGGTATCGAACCATATTCAAGTTCAGGGACTAAAACATTGGGGCGAATTTCTGTATACAATGTATGTCGCAGTACATAAGGAGTTGTCCCTACTACTGTTCCCTGCTCATAACTTACCCTTTGAATACCATTTTGGTTTGACACCCCAATACTACCAACTACATCAATAATCCCTGAAGATGCTTGAGGGCTTGAATCATTGGTGTTGGATGCATCAAAAAGAGAAATATCATCTACTTTTAAAGTCCAGTCTGAATCACTAATTCGATTGCTAAATTCACTCTGCCAAGACGGTGTCGTAACGCCCCCTTCCACAGAAAAAACCCATGTTTCTAAATGAGACTCCTGAGGATGATAGTAAACACCATCTCGATCAACCCTAGCCAAGGGATATCGATAGCCTTCATGCACTAACGAAATATCTATATTTTGAAAATTAATCGATGTCGAGTTTGTATATTCAGGAGAATGACTCTGTCCCGCAAAAGACATTACGTTCTGGTTCCACCCAGAGAAACCATATTGAAACAATTGGGTACGATCACTCGTTCGATACTGCGTAATCATTGTTTTTTCAGTTGTCACCTTATCTAACGGTGTTCCATTTAGCTTCGGGTTCGCTAGCGTCACGGTTTCAAGCTGAGAATCAAAGTAATAGTTCGAATCTTTACTTCCTGATGAGTCAGGAGCATTATCATACTCAAGATTGTTGACGATAGTGTGAGCATCATTTCCGCCTGATACACAACTCGTCGTTTGAATATTTCCAGTAGCAGAAACATCTACACTTCGTAAGCTATTCGAGTCAGTTAACAACGTTGTTTTACTAAATGTTGTCGCGTTCAGAATCGTTCCATTAAATTCTTGAACTGTAACATAGCCGTCTGAAGGTACACTCTCTAAGACAAATGTAATCCTGCCATTGGAAGCGTAAATTGGCTCACCAACCTTTTTCCCAGAACTGTCTGAATAGTACGCGATGAGATTATTATCCAAAGCATTTCCGACATAATAATAGTTTAAAACCATATTCTGCCCTCCGACCTCAGAGTTAGCATAAATACGGCAATTTGGATCGGCCAGAGCCGTGTCTAACTTAGCCTTGACAAAATTAAATTGAAAATGATGTTCAACCGGCGGTGGCTCAGGTGGTGTAGGTGGTGAGCTATCACCTCCGCCTCCACCGCCACACCCAACCATTGCTGTAGAAATCGCGGCAACTAGCGGCAATATTACTCTTTTTTTCATCATTCTTTCCTAGCTGATTTTTTGTGCGGCAAAGCGCTGCCATGCCGATCTATTACCGGGTACCAAGCAAAGAATGTGCCAAATGACGACGTTTTATTTAGTTTATCTTAACTTCTACTTAGTAAACCTGACTCATATTGTTAAGTTATGAAAGTGAGTTACGGTGAATGTTAACCAAGTGCGCAGATTCAAACATCGATTGTAATTTTCTTTCACATTATTTCTTAAAGTGATCAAGATCAATCAAGCTGTTAGCGTTGCTTGCTAGACTCAGCTCCATTGATATAGCACGAATAATTCGCCTATTACCAATGGATATCGTCTATTCTTAAGCACGCGAGTCGCGTGCAAGTATCCATTTTCATATTCAGCGAATGTATTCTTCTATCAAGCCAAACGACTAAAACACCAAACGACTAACTTTTTTATAATGAGGAATCTATGTCAGACGCCGTCAATAAAGCGCATTCTGATTCAGATATTGAGACCAAAAGCTATCAAGAGCTTCATCGTCCTGCTTCTGAGTTTGCCAGCCGCTCTGAATACCTAGACCACGAACTTCAAATCATGAAACCACGCCGCTATGGATTAAACCTTCCAGGCCGTGATTTCCGCTTTGAGCTCGAAGATTTAGTACCTGCCTTGGCAGGTACTATTGGTATTATCGCAATGTATTCTGCGGTAATGATGTCTTGGGCTGATGGTTTAACCGCAGCATGGGACCACGTGAACCTTGGTAAAGAATTTGCCATCGAAGTCGCTCGTGTAGAGATGCTTATCCCTGCCTTGCTATTCTGTATTCTTGCTTCAGGCTTTTTTAACCCAAGAGCTAACCTCGCCGGTAACCATGGCCCAATGATCCCATTGATTGGTTCAATTGCACTTGCAGGCGCTCACCCACTTGCATTAGCAATTCTTCTTGGTGTGTTTGGTTTACTCTTAAGTTATTTTAAGGGCGGTTCGAAACTGGTTAACCTTACTTCTCAAGGTACCGCAGGTGGCTTGCTAATTTTCCTTGGCTTTACTGGAACCATGAGTCAAATCGGTTCTATCCAAGAGTGGGCGGTTGGCCTTCAATCTGCTACGGTTGATGCGGGTAGCATGGGTTACGTCGGTCTTATTGTGTTGGGTATCAACATTGCGGTCTACGCGTACCTTGCTAAAATCAACATGCGTTGGTTAGCGATTCCTGTTTGTGCTGTTACCGGACTTCTAATCGCGCTTGGTCTAGGTGCTGGTTTCGACCTGACGTTTGAAACTGAAATGGGTCTTCCGAATCTAAACCCTGTTTACTGGTGGGGCAGCGAAACTGAAGGTTGGATGCTTGGTCTTCCAAATCTGCAGCACTTCATTGCATCTCTTCCATTTGCAATCCTAGCCGTTGCGATGTGGTCTCCTGACTTCCTAGGTCACCGTATCTTCCAAGAGCTAAACTACCCACGTAAGACTGAAAAAGTACTTATGGACGTGGATGACACAATGACTATGTGTTCTGTTCGTCAAATGGTTGGTACAGCAGTAGGTGGTGGTAACATCACATCGTCTTGGGGTACTTATATGATCCCAGCAGCTATCGCTAAGCGTCCTATCCCAGCGGGTGCGATTCTACTTGGTTCTTTATGTATCATCGTGGCAATCCTTGGCTTCCCAATGGACGTTGCGGTATGGCCTCCTGTTATGCGTGTTGCGTTGTTGGTAGGTGTATTCCTTCCGCTACTTGAAGCAGGCATGCAGATGGTAAGAGAAACCAAAGATTCACAAGCTGCAGGTATCTGTATCTTTGCGGCAGTTGTTGCTAACCCTGTTCTAGCTTGGGCACTAACCATGTTCCTAGATAATAATGGACTCATTGGTGACAAAGAGCGTGCATCTCGTCTATCTTTTGTAGACAAAATCGTGATCCCTGTTGGCGTATTCGTCGTATGTTTGGTAGCAATGCTTGCTGTCGGTATGCTAGAAGGTCAGTACGGAATCCCTGCATTCTTGTAAAAACATAGTGATTTATTTGGGTAGTGAGCGTCACTACCCAAATTTTTATCAAACTTTTTTAAGTTTTATTGATTTAGTTTAAGTTTTACAATAAATTTTTAGTGTAGTCTTGATTTCAACGTGATGAATAACAATATCTATGATTAATCCGGTACTATGATTGACCATAAATATTTTTATTAATGTGTGTACTGGCTCTCCATTCGGAGAGCACTCGATATCCGAGAACAGTACGTGTTTTTTCTACTAACAAGGTAGGTATGTCATGGCAGAGCAATTTGCTAAAGCTTGGGAAGGTTTTGCGGCAGGTGAGTGGCAAAACGAAGTAAACGTTCGTGATTTCATCCAGAAGAACTATGCACCTTATGAAGGTGACGAAGAATTCCTAGTTTCTGAAGGTACTGAAGCAACTAACAAGCTTTGGGCTAAAGTAATGGAAGGTATCAAGCAGGAGAACGCAACTAAAGCGCCTGTAGATTTCGATACTTCTGTTATTTCTACCATCACTGCACACGATGCAGGCTACATTGAGCAAGATCTAGAAACTATCGTTGGTCTTCAAACTGAAGCGCCACTTAAGCGTGCGATCATCCCTAACGGTGGTGTACGTATGGTTGAAGGTTCTTGTAAAGCATACGGTCGCACTCTTGACCCTATGGTTTCAAAAATCTACTCTGAATACCGTAAAACACACAATGCTGGCGTTTTCGATATCTACACGCCTGATATCCTAAAATGTCGTAAATCTGGTGTTCTGACTGGTCTTCCTGATGCATACGGTCGTGGTCGTATCATTGGTGACTACCGTCGTGTGGCACTTTACGGTATCGACTTCCTAATGAAGGACAAGCTAGCTCAGTTCGCTTCTCTTCAAGAGCGTTTTGAAAACGGCGAAGATCTAGCAGCAACAATGCAACTTCGTGAAGAAATTGCAGAGCAACACCGTGCCCTTGGCCAAATCAAAGTGATGGCAGCTAAATACGGCTTCGACATCTCTGAGCCAGCTCAAACTGCTCAAGAAGCGATTCAGTGGACTTACTTCGGTTACCTAGCTGCAGTTAAATCACAAAATGGCGCGGCAATGTCTCTAGGTCGTACTTCATCTTTCCTAGATATCTTCATCGAGCGTGATATTGCTGCTGGCAAAATCACTGAAGTTGAAGCTCAAGAAATGATTGACCACTTCGTAATGAAGCTACGTATGGTTCGTTTCCTACGTACTCCTGAATACGATGAGTTGTTCTCTGGTGACCCAATCTGGGCAACAGAATCAATGGGTGGTATGGGTATCGACGGTCGTACACTAGTTACACGTACTAACTTCCGTTTCCTAAACAGCCTATACACTATGGGTCCTTCTCCAGAGCCAAACATCACGGTTCTTTGGTCTGAGCAACTGCCTGTAGGCTTCAAGAAGTTCTGTGCGAAAGTATCTATCGATACGTCTTCTATCCAGTACGAAAATGATGACCTAATGCGTCCTGACCTAGGTTCTGACGACTACGCAATCGCTTGTTGTGTATCGCCAATGATCGTTGGTAAGCAAATGCAGTTCTTTGGCGCTCGTGCTAACCTTGCAAAAACTATGCTTTACGCAATCAACGGTGGTGTTGATGAGAAGCTTAAGATGCAAGTTGGCCCAGTTGGCGACAAGATCACTGACGAAGTACTTAACTACGATGACGTAATGGGTCGCCTAGACACATTCATGGACTGGCTAGCTAAGCAATACGTGACTGCTCTAAACAGCATCCACTACATGCACGACAAGTACAGCTACGAAGCGTCTCTAATGGCTCTACATGACCGTGACGTTCGTCGTACTATGGCGTGTGGTATTGCAGGTCTTTCTGTTGCTGCTGACTCACTGTCTGCAATCAAATACGCAACAGTTAAACCAGTTCGTGACGAAGACGGCATCGCAACAGATTTCGAAATCGAAGGCGATTACCCTAAATTCGGTAACAACGACGCACGCGTTGATGATATCGCATGTGAACTTGTTTCTACGTTTATGGGCAAAATCCGTAAGCTTAAGATGTACCGTGACGCTATCCCTACACAGTCTATCCTTACTATCACGTCAAACGTGGTTTACGGTAAGAAGACAGGTAACACTCCAGATGGTCGTCGTGCTGGTGCTCCTTTCGCTCCTGGTGCTAACCCAATGCACGGTCGTGACGAAAAAGGTGCTGTAGCTTCACTTACTTCTGTAGGTAAACTACCGTTTGCAGACGCACAAGATGGTATCTCTTACACTTTCTCTATCGTTCCTAACGCGCTAGGGAAAGAAGAAGACAGCCAACGTGCTAACCTTGCAGGCCTAATGGATGGTTACTTCCACCACGAAGCTGGCATTGAAGGTGGTCAACACCTTAACGTGAACGTTCTTAACCGCGGTACTCTAGAAGACGCTGTTAAGCACCCTGAGAAATACCCTCAGCTAACCATCCGTGTATCTGGTTACGCCGTTCGCTTTAACTCTCTAACAGCAGAGCAACAAGCAGACGTAATCGCACGTACGTTCACTGAATCTCTATAACTGAGTCTCTGTCTGTATAGCTAAATTCGTACAGACAAGCGTTATACTGATTGAGATAAAAACCTCGCTTCGGCGAGGTTTTTTTATGCCTGCCGTCTCATCATCATCGATATGACCGGTAAATCTCATTGAGTAAGGATTGTTTACAATTTCCTCTATGTCATTGATAACGTTTTCACTACATGATCACTAATCGCCCTTCACAAACGTGTCACTATCGTCTTAACTTATTACACCTCTACACGCCGTATTTGAAGAGAGTGACTCATAATGAAATACCCCACCGCTTCACCTTTCATGTTGCTTAGTGCTAGCGCACTACTGTTACTAAGTTCTAGCGCACTTTCTTCAGAGCGCTCTACCCTCTCGTTTTCAATCGACAATGATGGTGTGTTTGGCACCGACGAAGATTATACCAATGGCATTTTCCTCTCTTATACCAGTGGCGCCATTACGCCATATACATTATTTCGCCCACTGAGTCTTAGCTATTGGGGTGCATCATCACTAGATAAAGTTGAATTTCAGCTCGGGCATAAAATGTGGACGCCTTCAAATATCGCATCCACTAAACCCCTTGCAAATGATCGACCTTACGCAGGTTATTTCCATGCAGAATTTAACTACATTAGCTTACATCCTGAACAAGCTCAGCGTTTCAATCTAACGTTAGGGGCAACGGGCGAAAGCTCATTTGCCGATAAAGCACAACAGTTGGTGCACTCTCTCGTCGGTTCTAGCGAACCGCAGGGCTGGGAGTATCAAATAGAAGACCAGTTTGCCGGCAGCATAGGTTACATTACTCATATAAACTGGCAGCGACAAACCGCTATAGCCAATACTTCCTGGGAAATAGCGAACGTCAGTGAAGCCAATATTGGTAATTTTCGAAGTGATGTATCAACGGGTGCGATGCTTCGCTGGGGAACGGACTTAAGCGGTAATTTCGGTTCAGCACATATCAGTAGCGAAAACCCTTTTAAGGCAGGGATGATAGGTGCGTCTAGGCGAGGCTGGTTTACCTACTTTGGTCTTAAGGCTAGATACCGCTTTAATGACGTGACCATTCAAGGGAACCGTCCCGGTATTCCAGAACCGAAGGAGGCTTATGACGTTACACTTCAACCTTGGCAAGCGGAAGCGGTATTAGGAGTAACGTGGTATAACCAGCATGTAGGCGTCAGTACCTTTATTGCCTCTAAATCTGCTGAATACAAAGAAGCACAGAAATCAATTTATGGTAACGGTGGCCTGTCGTTATTTGCGTTCTTCTAATCAAGCTTACGTTCTTCTAAACAAGAAAGATGAGTGCGTTGACACAATATTCGCACTCAACCTTCTGTTAAGGCGAGACTACACAAACCTTTTACGCATAGTTACTGCTAGATATTTCTTTTCCTTCATACGGTTACTCACCCTGCTAAGCCGTTTTAAAGCGCTCACAATCTTGATATAGCTCGGTAGAGCGCCTGTCTACCAAATCACTAGTTTGCTTAAGGTGTTGATTACTCGTTTCTAGTTCGCTCATCGATTCACTTATCTGCGACATATTACTCGCCATTGATTGTGACGTCGTCGCTAACTCTTTAACTGACGAGAAGATGACTTCCGTCTGAGCACTCGCTTCTCGTGCTTTATTCATAATGTCTTCAAGCGCAGCTTTTGCTTGATTACCCTGTTCTCGCCCCACCTGCATTGAAGTGTCTGATTGCGCAATAAACTGAATGACCTCCGAGCTTTCACGTTTCATAGTGTCAATGGTACCTGAAATGTCTTCGATTGCTTGAACGGTCCGAACCGCTAGGCTTCTTACTTCATCAGCCACAACAGCAAAACCACGCCCTTGCTCACCCGCTCTTGCCGCTTCAATTGCCGCATTAAGCGCCAATAAATTCGTTTGCTCGGCGATCCCGTTGATAATATCCATCACTGAATCTATTTTTTGCGACGCTTGCTCTAATTGACCAATATGTGCCGCTGCTTCATCCAATATGCTTGCCACCTGCTCAAAAGAAGCAATGGTCTCCACAATCACTTCTCCACCAGCTTGCGCTGACTCTGCCGATGATTTACTAATCGAGGCGACATACTCTAAAGAGCCCGAGATCTCTTGAGTCGTGACACTCACCTCTTCAGTTGCCGATGCAAGTTGCTGAGTTTGCGCCATCACTTGAGACTGATGTTGCCCAAGCTCAGTGATGCTGCTATCGAGTAATTCTGAGCTGGCAGATAATGACTGGCTATTTTCTTTCACGCCATCCACCAATGTACCTAGGTTGTCGCAGCTAATGTTGATTGCTTGTTTGAGTTGATTAAATTCATCGCGATGATTACGAGTGATCGTCAACCGAGTGGTCAAATCTCCCTGCTCAATTTGTTTAAGTGCCGATAATGTTTGCTTAAGTGAACGAGATAAAGAGATATTTAAGGTGAGAAAGATGGCGGTCGCGAATAATGCCAGTAGCGCACAAGCAATACCGACAGACACGCGCGTCATACCCGATACTTTATCAGCTTCATTGGCAAGACTGGTTGCTTGCTGCCCAAGCAGTTCAGCTGCATCTGAAAAAGCCGCTAGTGTTGCGACTTGAGCGATCTCTAACTGCCCTTCCAATTGATTCAAACCTGCGGATAATTCAACGATGCGCGTAAAGCCAAGCTCCAGTGCTTGAACTTCCTTTTCATACAACTCCAACATAGCGTAAGCATTCGACGCATTAATAAAACCAGCAAGTGCTCGCTTGAAACCTTTTTCATTATCCGCACTGGGTTGAATGAGAAATTCTTGCATGCTGGTAACCACTTTTTGAAAGTCTGCCGTTAGCGTTACCATGCCTGTTTCCTTAATCGCGACATCAATCTTAGTGTTGTACTGGTGCATCTGACCAAGTAAGCCGTCATCCATAGAAAAACCAAATTCTGACTTTAGTGTTATCCACGGAGCAAGATCTTGAATAAAACGCGTCAGCGCGTCCGTTATTACCTGGTTTTGATCTTCAAAGCCGTGGCGCTGTAAAAAGTCGCGATCCACATCAGCGCTTTGTTCAAGCATCATTAGACTCGTTTCAAATGCTCCTTTATCCGCTGCAGTCAAAGTGGTACGCCTATTCACCGTATCAAGCAGCAGTATTTGTGTCGATGCCAAGTGTGCACTTGCCCGCTCCATGCCAGAGCGACTTTCGTATTTACTATTTAAGCTAGTGAGCGCATAAAAGATATAGCTCACTAATATAATGAACCCTGCCCAAAGGGTGAACATTGCCAGCGATGTTTTTTGTTTTTGCGATAGAGCAACTTCCATATTATTCCCCGTACAGCAATCGTTTTTATAGAGATGGTGACCCATATAACACTCAGTAAATCCAGCATATTCTAGTTATTGTTGGAAAATGGCGACCACAACTGACAATTTAATTAACAACGCTATAACATATTCATTCAATGAGCAACAAGCAGATTCAATCATCAAGCAAGAGTATGAATGTCGTCGCCAGTTTTGCTGTTGTGAGAGTGGGTTTTGTAATAAAATAACGGGTAAAAATAGTTATTAGAGAGAGCATATGTCAACTACTGGTCGCATTCACTCATACGAATCCTGTGGCACGGTCGATGGTCCGGGAATCCGTTTCATTGTCTTTTTACAAGGCTGCCTTATGCGCTGCATGTATTGCCACAATCGTGATACATGGGATACACATGGTGGTAAAGAAGTATCAGTAGAGGAATTGATTGCTGAAGCTAAGTCATACCGTCACTTTATGAATGCTTCAGGCGGTGGCATCACATGCTCGGGTGGCGAAGCAATGCTACAACCAGAGTTTGTGCGCGACTTTTTTAAAGCAGCACAAGCGGAAGGCATTCATACATGCTTGGACACTAACGGCTACATTCGTAAGCACACTGATGTGGTTGATGAGGTCCTAGATGCCACCGACCTAGTCATGCTCGACATCAAACATATGAAGGATGAGATACACCAAGATTTCATCGGTGTTTCCAATCGTCGCACATTGGATTTTGCTCGTTACTTACACAAGATCAATCAAAAAACCTGGATTCGTTACGTTATCGTCCCTGGCTACACCGACGATCCAGAAGCGGCCCATCTTTTAGGTGAATTCATTAAAGACATGGATAACATCGAAAAGGTTGAACTATTGCCTTACCACAAATTAGGTGCTCATAAGTGGGAAGCACTTGGCTACGACTACCCTCTTGAGGGAACCCAGCCCCCTTCAAAAGAGGTCATGGATAATATTCAGAATATTCTTTTGCAATATACCGACGTGGTTAAGTATTAAGTACTTATTCACCCCCAATAAAAACGCGCATAAAGCGCGTTTTTTTATCTCAATTTCGTGCTCAGATCATGTTCCTATTTGGGGGTAAACTGGTAATCTAACTATCATTCAAATGTGGCTATTCGGCTGACAAACATCGTCGTCACCCACCTATAATAAAGACAAATTCTAGTGAGGCTCCAAAGATGGAAATGACTAATGCTCAACGTCTAATTTTATCAAACCAATATTACTTAATGGCGAAACTGAGCCCTGAGAGTGAAAACAAGTACAAAAGACTGCAAACTATTGTCGAGCGTGGCTATGCGCTGCAAATGCGTGAAATGGACAAAGAATTCGGTTGCCTAATAGAAGATGAATGTCGTGAAATCATCGACATCATGGAAATGTATCATGCGATGCAAGAATCAAACAAAATGCTGGAAGAGAACGAGCGTAAAGATGTTGACCAACGTCGTCTACAGTTTTTAGGTTTTGACATTGCTAGCGAAGCACAGCTTGTTAATTATGTTCGTTTTTTAGTTGATTCAGAGGGGCTCTACCCACAATTTGATAAGGCGGACCACCACTTTAATAGCCAGATGCCGATGCTCGAAAAGTACCGTCGCATGCTCGCGACCTGGAAAAACTGCCCTCGTCAATACCACTTATCTAGCGCTGAATTTAAGCAAATTTTCAACGCTTAATCCGGTCAATTGATCGAAAAATAGCACTTATCAACGCCCAGTAGCCTTCTATCTGGGCGTTTCTCCGACTCCTTTTAGTGCCCAATTCCCATAATCAAGACCCGCGTTCAAAATTTGAGACTATAACCATTCTTTCTCTGTTGTCTTTGCCAATTTACAAATAAACACATAATTGCAAAGCAAAAATCTGAAAACCCTACTAATCTTTAAATTGACATGGAGTCGCATTAATTATGTGTTAACGGTCAGTTTTGCAGGTTTAAGGGGAATCAGCTATGAGTATTTTCGACCATTATCAATCGCGGTACGAAGCCGCCAAAGATGAAGAGCTATCAATTCAGGAATTCTTAGGTCTATGTAAAGACGACAAAAGTGCTTATGCCAACGCAGCTGAACGTCTATTGCTTGCTATTGGAGAGCCTGAAATCATCGATACTGCTCAAGACCCACATTTAAGTCGCCTATTCTCAAATAGGATCATATCGAGGTACAAAACTTTCGAAGACTTCTATGGTATGGAAGATGCCATAGAGCAAATCGTGTCTTACCTAAAACATGCTGCTCAAGGCTTAGAAGAACGAAAACAAATCCTATATCTTCTTGGTCCCGTGGGTGGTGGTAAGTCTTCACTAGCAGAAAAACTCAAAGCATTAATGCAAAAAATGCCTATTTATGTTTTGTCTGCAAATGGTGAACGCAGCCCCGTCAATGATCATCCATTCTGCCTGTTTGATGTCAATGAAGACGGTGACTTACTCAAGAGCGAATACGGCATTGAAAAGCGCTATGTCCGCTCGATCATGTCCCCGTGGGCCGCTAAACGACTGCACGACTTCGGTGGCGATATAACCAAATTCAAAGTCGTCAAAGTCCGCCCTTCAATTCTCGATCAGGTCGCTATCGCTAAAACCGAACCAGGTGACGAGAATAACCAAGATATTTCATCACTTGTAGGTAAGGTTGATATTCGACAACTTGAGCACTTTTCACAGGACGATCCTGATGCCTACAGCTATTCAGGCGCTTTGTGTCGAGCAAACCAAGGTCTGATGGAATTCGTAGAGATGTTCAAAGCACCAATCAAGGTGCTTCACCCCTTGCTAACTGCTACTCAAGAAGGTAACTATAATGGTACGGAGGGGCTTTCAGCATTGCCTTTCGATGGCATGATTCTCGCCCACTCAAACGAATCAGAGTGGCAAACCTTTAGAAATAATAAAAATAACGAAGCCTTTTTAGATAGGGTTTATATCGTTAAGGTTCCGTACTGCTTAAGGGTTTCAGAAGAAGTTAAAATCTATCAAAAACTTTTGGAACACAGTGAGTTAACAAAAGCACCATGCTCACCAAGTACACTCGAATTACTGGGTCAATTCAGTGTACTCTCGCGACTAAAAGATCCTGAGAACTCTTCACTATTCTCTAAAATGCGCGTGTATGATGGCGAAACATTAAAAGACACCGATCCAAAAGCCAAAAGCTACCAAGAATATCGTGACTATGCGGGTGTAGATGAAGGTATGTCCGGACTGTCGACGCGATTTGCGTTTAAGATACTGTCGCGAGTATTTAACTTCGACCAGACTGAAGTCGCAGCAAACCCCGTTCATCTGTTCTACGTGATTGAGCAGCAAATTGAACGAGAGCAGTTCCCGCAAGAAGTGGGAGAAAAATATCTCGAGTTCTTGAAAGGTTACTTAGTACCTCGTTACGTAGAGTTTATCGGCAAAGAAATTCAAACCGCCTACTTAGAGTCCTACTCTGAATATGGTCAAAATATCTTCGACCGCTATGTGACGTATGCTGACTTCTGGATTCAAGATCAAGAATATCGCGATCCAGAAACTGGCCAGCTATTTGACCGCTCTTCTCTCAATGAAGAGCTGGAAAAAATTGAGAAAACTGCGGGGATCAGTAACCCTAAAGACTTCCGAAACGAAATCGTTAATTTTGTACTACGTGCAAGAGCAAATAACAATGGCTCGAATCCGGTATGGACGAGTTACGAAAAATTACGCACTGTGATCGAGAAGAAAATGTTCTCCAATACTGAAGAACTCCTTCCCGTCATCTCTTTCAACGCCAAAACCTCATCAGATGACCAACGAAAACACGATGACTTCGTTAATCGTATGATGGAAAAAGGCTACACCGAGAAACAAGTAAGGTTACTATCTGAGTGGTACTTGCGCGTTCGTAAGTCCTCTTAAATACACCGAGCTTTATGACGCAGCCCCGAGCTATAGCTCGGGTTCTGCTTGGTGAGAGGAATACAGGGAGTAACAGCTCATGTCGCAATTTATCGATAGACGCCTAAATGGTAAAAATAAAAGCGCGGTGAATCGACAACGATTCCTACGCAGACATAAACAAAAAATCAAAGAGTCCGTCACAGACGCGGTCAACCGCCGTTCTATCACTAACACTGAAACAGGTGAAGATGTCTCGATCCCTAATACTGATATCAATGAGCCTATTTTTCATCAAGGTCAAGGCGGTTTGAAAGAGCGGGTCCACCCTGGTAACGACCAATTTATTACCGGAGACAAAATAGAACGCCCACCGCAAGGCGGACAAGGAGGCGGTGCAGGTCAAGGCGACGCGAGCCAAGATGGTGAGGGTCAAGATGAGTTTATCTTCCAAATATCCAAAGATGAATATCTCGACATTCTCTTCGAGGATTTAGCGCTTCCAAACCTTAAAAAGAACCAAATTAACAAAATCAAAGAGTGGAAAACACACCGCTCGGGCTATCAAACTGCCGGTATGCCTTCTAATATTGCCATCGTGCGGTCATTACAGCAATCACTCGCAAGACGCACTGCAATGACGGCGGGTAAACGTCGCTTAATCGAAGAATTAAACGAGCAGCTAGATAGTATTCAAATGAGCGAACCCGCTCAGCCCATCGAAGAACGTCGTATCAAAGAAGAGATCGCTCAGCTTCGCAAGAAAATTGAAAGTGTTCCTTTTATTGATACCTTCGACTTGCGCTTTAAAAACTACGAGAAACGCCCTGTGCCCTCTAGCCAAGCCGTCATGTTCTGTTTGATGGATGTCTCAGGTTCAATGGATCAAGCCACAAAGGACATTGCTAAGCGCTTCTATGTGCTGCTCTATTTATTCCTGACCCGCACTTATGAAAATGTGGAGGTCGTGTTCATCCGCCACCATACGCAAGCCAAGGAAGTCGACGAGCATGAGTTTTTCTATTCTCAAGAGACTGGTGGCACGATCGTATCAAGTGCACTCAAATTAATGCAACAAATCGTCCAAGAACGTTTTCCTACCGAACAATGGAATATCTATGCGGCTCAAGCCTCTGATGGGGATAATTGGGCTGATGACTCACCGCGTTGTAAAGAGCTGCTGGTCAATAGTTTACTACCCGCATGTCAGTATTACTCTTATATCGAGATCACTCGCCGTACGCATCAAACCTTGTGGCATGAATACGAAAAACTCGAAAATGACTTCGACAACTTCGCAATGAAGAATATTCGCTCTGTTGAAGATATCTTCCCAGTGTTTAGGGAATTGTTTCAAAAAGAGACAACATAGGGAGATGTGTCTATGACAACTAAAGCTAAAACATCATCAAAAGTGTTGCCTGACGGCCCAGATTGGACGTTTGATATGCTCGAACGCTATCATACTGAGATCAAGCGCGTCGCCGCCTTGTATAAACTTGATACCTACCCTAATCAAATAGAAGTCATCACGTCTGAGCAAATGATGGATGCCTACTCAAGTATTGGTATGCCGATTAACTATAATCACTGGTCATTCGGCAAAAAGTTTATACAAACCGAGCAGGGTTATAAACATGGCCAAATGGGCTTAGCGTATGAAATAGTCATCAACTCTGACCCTTGTATTGCCTATTTGATGGAAGAGAACTCAGTGACCATGCAAGCCTTAGTGATGGCGCATGCTTGTTACGGTCATAACTCGTTTTTCAAAGGTAATTATCTATTTCAGACTTGGACGGATGCCAGTTCCATCATAGATTATCTACTATTTGCTAAGAACTACATCTCTGAATGCGAACAAAAGTATGGGGTTGAAGATGTAGAAAGAACGCTCGATTCTTGTCATGCCTTAATGAACTATGGTGTTGATCGCTATAAGCGCCCTGAAAAGATCTCAATGGCAGAAGAAACCATTCGCCAGCAGCAACGTGAAGCATACTTACAGTCTCAAGTGAACGAACTGTGGCGAACTGTGCCTAAAAATCGCGAAAAGGAATCTGAGCAAAAGGTACTCTTCCCTAGTGAGCCTCAAGAAAACCTCCTCTATTTCATTGAAAAAAATGCACCATTGCTGGAGCCATGGCAACGTGAAATTGTTCGCATCGTCAGGAAAGTAAGCCAATACTTCTACCCACAAAAACAAACACAAGTCATGAATGAAGGCTGGGCAACGTTCTGGCACTATACCATTCTTAATCACCTATATGATGAAGGCTTGGTCAGCGACAAATTCATTTTAGAGTTTCTGCATAGCCACACGAGTGTAGTCGCACAACCAGCCTATAACAGCCCTTACTTTAGCGGCATCAATCCATACGCCCTTGGGTTTGCCATGTTTAGAGACATAAAACGTATCTGTGAAGAGCCAACGGATGAAGACAAGGAATGGTTCCCAGACTTGGCAGGTAGTGACTGGCTTGAGTCCTTACACTTCGCCATGCATAACTTTAAAGATGAAAGCTTCATAAGCCAGTATCTGTCACCAAAGTTAATGCGAGAGTTTAAACTGTTTTCTATTCTTGATGATGATAGAAAGAACTTTATTGAAATTTCGGCTATACACGATGAATCGGGTTACCGAAAAATACGTGAAAAGTTAGCGGCGCAATATAACCTCAGCAACTTAGAGCCCAACATCCAAGTCTATAATGTCGATGTTCGTGGTGATCGTTCTCTCACTCTACAACATGTCCCCCACAATCGAATTCCATTAGATAAAGGGTACGACGAAGTGCTTAAGCACCTCTATCGACTTTGGGGCTTTGATGTCATTTTAGAAGAAGTAAAAGAATCTGGACGACGAGAGATCCTGGCGACTTGTCCAAAACGCGAGGCTTACAATTCGAGTATTTGACCACCATTAATTACAGCAAAATAAAAAAGCGGCTCCTATAAAGGAGCCGCTTTTACTGCTGAACGTTAACTGTCTAAATCGTTAATGAACCTAAATGGTTACGAAACGATACCATTCAACGTTGCGCTTGGTCGCATCAATGGTGCCACCAATGCATCATTAAGTAAGTAATACCCACCTAAATCGCCAACAACGCCTTGCGCGGCATTCAGTTCAGAAACAATCACACTTTCGTTAGAAGCCAGCTGCTCTGCAATTGGAGCAAATTCATTCGCCAGTGCTGCATCTTCAGTTTGTAGCGCCAGTGCTTGAGCCCAGTAAAGAGCCAAGTAGTAATGTGAACCACGGTTGTCCAACTCACCCACCTTACGTGACGGTGACTTGTTCATGTCTAAGAACTGCCCTGTCGCTTGATCCAGCGCTTTAGCCAGTACGTTCGCACGTTCGTTGCCACTGACTGTACTCAAGTGCTCTAGAGACGCTGCTAGCGCGAGGAACTCACCTAGAGAGTCCCAACGTAGGTGATTTTCTTTTTGAACCTGCTGTACGTGCTTAGGCGCGGAACCGCCAGCGCCAGTTTCAAATAAGCCACCGCCATTCATTAATGGAACAATCGACAACATCTTCGCAGACGTGCCCAATTCTAAAATTGGGAACAAATCCGTCAGGTAATCACGTAACACGTTACCAGTTACTGAAATGGTGTCTTGGCCTAGTTTAATTCGGTCAAGAGAGAAAATGGTCGCTTCAAGAGGTGCAAGAATGCGAATATCCAAACCATTCGTATCGTAGTCAGGTAAATATTGGTTTACCTTTTTAATCAACTCTGCATCGTGAGCGCGCGCTTCATCTAGCCAAAATACGGCAGGTACACCTGTCGCACGAGCACGTGTCACAGCTAGCTTAACCCAATCTTGAATCGGAGCGTCTTTAACCTGACACATACGGAAGATATCGCCCGCTTCTACTGCTTGCTCAATCAATACTTGACCTTGTGCGTCAACAACAGACACAGTGCCTGCACCATCAAGAATAAACGTCTTGTCGTGCGAACCGTACTCTTCTGCTTTTTGCGCCATCAAACCAACGTTTGGCACACTACCCATGGTAGTAGGATCAAACGCACCGTTCTCTTTACAGAAGTCAATCACAGCTTGATAAATGCTTGCATAGCTGCGGTCAGGAATCAGTGCCTTGGTATCTTGCTGTTTACCATCCGGTCCCCACATTTGACCAGAAGATCGAAGCATTGCGGGCATAGAAGCATCAACGATGATGTCACTTGGCACATGAAGGTTCGTGATACCTCGATCAGAGTCAACCATCGCTAACGGGGGTTGTGTCTCGTAGACGGCGGCTAAATCGGCTTCAATTTCTGCTTTTTGCGCCGTTGGTAGTGACGCAATCTTAGCGTACACATCACCAATACCATTTCGAACATCGACACCTAACTCATTAAATAGAGCACCGTGCTTTGCAAATACTTCTTTGTAATACACTTCAACTGCATGACCGAAAATGACAGGGTCTGACACCTTCATCATTGTCGCTTTCAAGTGTAGAGAAAGTAAAACACCTTGCTGTTTTGCTTCTGCAATTTGCGCTTCAAAGAACGCGACCAGTGCCTTCTTATTTAACACCGACGCATCAATAATTTCACCAGAGAGTAATGATACTTTCTCTTTTAAAATCGACACTTCACCGTTAGCAGAGGTGAACTGGATTTTGACATCCGTTGCTTGATCAATCGTGACTGATTTTTCGCTACCGAAGAAATCTTTATCTGCCATGCTAGCAACATGGGATTTTGAATCTTTTGACCACGCCCCCATTGAATGCGGGTTTTTCTTGGCGTAGTTCTTTACTGATAATGGTGCGCGACGGTCTGAGTTACCCTCTCGGAGTACTGGGTTTACCGCACTGCCTTTAATCTTATCGTAGATTGCTTTCACCGCTTCTTGCTCAGCTGAGCCAGGCTCTTCTGGGTAATCTGGTAGCGCGTAACCATTGGCTTGTAGCTCTTGAATGGCTGCTTTTAATTGCGGAATAGAAGCCGAGATATTAGGCAGTTTGATAATGTTTGCTTCTGGCGTCGTCGCCAATTCACCTAACTCACTAAGCGCATCACCAATTCGCTGCTCTTCTTTCAAATAGTCAGGGAAGTTTGCAATAATGCGCCCTGCTAATGAGATATCTCTCGTTTCAACGTCAATCCCAGAAGACGCTGTGAATGACTGAATAATCGGTAGTAGTGAGTACGTCGCAAGCGCTGGCGCTTCATCAGTAATCGTGTAAATAATGGTCGGCTTTTCTGTAGGCATGAAATTTCCCTATCGTTCTAATTGGGCAAGGTTACCCTTATCAATTAACGCATACCGAAAAAGGCAGCGTAAACGTTGTAACTGTACCAACAAGCCTCATACTGCACCCAATGTGGTGCATAAATAAGCAATCAGAGGCTTTTAGTTCAGTTAAACGAAATCCTAAGCAACTATAATTAAACAAAAATGAGCAATTAGTCTATTATCTTGTGCATTAATCCTGTTTTTGAGCGCGCTCATGATAGCTCAAAACAGCGGTAGACAAAACTAAAGCACACAGTTTGTTTACATTTTTGCAGGGTAGTTAACATGACATTTAAAACAACACGTGAACCATCTAAGTCACGTGCCGCGACTAAATCAACACGTTTCAAACAATCCACTGGGCAATCGACATCCTCTCATCGTCGACCATCGCGTCGCCGAAAAACGGAAGACGTGAAACCAAAAGTGTCTATTGCTGAGCGAAAGGTCATCATTTTTAACAAGCCTTTTGATACGCTCAGCCAGTTCACCGATGGTGATGGAAGGAAAACACTGGCCGACTTTATCTCTATTAAAGATGTTTATGCTGCAGGAAGGCTGGACCGAGACAGTGAAGGACTGCTCATTTTAACTAACGACGGCATCTTGCAGGCTCGCTTGACTCAACCGAATTCGAAATCGGAAAAAACTTATTGGGTTCAGGTTGACGGAGATCCGTCAGAAGATGATATTCAAAAACTAAGAGATGGCGTGACACTTAAAGATGGACCAACACTACCCGCTAAAGTGACTCGTATGGATGCACCCGATGTCTGGGAACGAAATCCGCCGGTAAGATTTAGAGCGAATATCCCAACAACATGGCTTTCGATTACCTTAATTGAAGGGCGAAACCGCCAAGTTCGCCGAATGACGGCTAATATTGGTTTTCCAACGCTTCGCCTAATTCGCGCTTCTATGGGGCAGTTTACGCTAAGTAATTTGCAACCGGGTGAATGGGAATTACTTCCTGCCGATCACCCAGCGCTGAGTCGTTAACTGCGTAATAGGAAACGGTACGACTTCATAACGGTGTAAACGTTAGTTTGAATCGCCCGTCGTTAACGAAGCCACTAACTGACGAACATGCTCAAGATCCTCCGGTGTGTCCACCCCTGCCGGAGGCGCTTGTAACGCCACATCAACATGGATTTTTTCACCATACCAAAGCACTCTCAGCTGCTCTAAACATTCCACTTTTTCTAATACACTTGGTGCCCAAGACACATAAGTGTTAATGAACCCTGCACGATAGGCATAAATGCCAATATGTCTAAGTAGAGGGTGAGCTGGCGATTGTTTAGGATCTTGGCTATAAGCGTCGCGATCCCACGGAATAGTGGCGCGACTAAAATACAGCGCATAGCCTTGTTCATCCGTGACAACCTTGACGGCATTAGGGTTGAACGCTTCTTGCTCGGTCTCAATACGAACACCTAACGTCGCCATTGGTGCCGTGCTTTGCTGCAAATTATTCGCAACTTGCGCAATAATTTCTGCGGGTATTAAAGGTTCATCCCCTTGCACATTAACAACAATATGCTCCGGTTCTATTGCCATTAATTCAACCACTTCAGCCAAACGCTCTGTCCCTGACTCATGGGTTGGAGAGGTCATACACACTTCTGCGCCAAAGCTTTTTGCAGCTTGCTCAACACGCTGGTCATCGGTGGCAATAATGACTCGCTTGGCCCCCGATAACATCGCTTTTTCATAAACATGCTGAATCATCGGCTTACCCGCAATATCCGCCAGTGGCTTGCCCGGTAATCGCGACGACTCGTAACGCGCTGGAATAATGACTGTAAATGACATTATCGCCCCTCTTCCATCGCCATCGTTCTTGCTTCTGGCTCTAACAACACTGGGATTCCTTCCTTAATCGGGTATGCCAATCGATCTAGCTTACAAACCAGCTCTTGTTTATCTTTATCGAACGTCAGCTTACCTTTACAAATAGGGCACGCTACAATTTCCAGAAGTCTATGATCCATAACTCTCTATAACCTTTCTAATTTTTATCAGTATTTCTTCGCTGTCTTGGTCTGTAAAATTTGCAGATACTGGTAAGTACCACCAATTTTCATGAGCAAAGTGTCGGCATTTTACCGCGTCTTTTTCTGTCATAATGACATTATCAACACCTTGCTCAAGTGCGACAAGCTGTTGTTTATCAAAATCTTTATGGTCTGCAAAACCCTGCTCTCGCACTAAGTTTGCTCCCAATTGATTTAACGTAGCAAAGAACCTTGGTGGATGTCCAATACCAGCGAATGCAGCCAGAGTACCCAATTCATTCACGGCCACTTTCTTTCCAGAGAGTAGATTCACCGCCAACGTTGGCTCTAAGGTAAATACTTTCTCACTCGTCTGTTGTGAGCCGCTACCATTGGTCACTATCAAATCAACGTCTTGCAGTCGAGAAAGCGGTTCTCGCAAAGGTCCCAAGGGCAATAGCGCTTCGTTACCAAAGCGACGCTGTCCATCAACGACAACAATTTCAAATGCTCTGTCTAGTGCGTAATGTTGTAAACCATCATCGGTAATCACCACATCCACACCCAGTGTTTCCAATTCTTGCACGGCATGTGAGCGAACAGGATCAACGACAACTGGCACGCCAGTACGCTCAAAAATCAACTTTGGTTCGTCACCACAATGCTGTGTCGACGTCTGTTGATCAACGCGTAGAGGATATTGTGGAGACTTGGCACCGTAGCCACGCGACACGACGCCCGGTTTAAAACCAAGATTGGCGAGCTGCTCTACCAGCCAGATCACCATCGGTGTTTTGCCATTCCCACCCGCGGTAATATTGCCCACCACAATAACGGGTAATGTTGAACGGTAAACCGTTTTTTTACCTTGGCGATAAGCCCGTCTGCGTCTCGCCGTAATCACGCCATAAAGTTGGCTCAATGGCCATAGCACCACCCACAAAACAAAACGCAGTGGGTGCTGTTCGAACCAAAGCTTTTCAATCACGAATGATCACCAAACTGAATACGGTGTAGCTGAGCATAAGCGCCTTGATGAGCGATCAATGTCGCGTGATTGCCGCGCTCTATGATTTCGCCTTCGTCAACAACCAAAATCTCATCCGCTTCTTCAATAGTTGAAAGGCGGTGAGCAATTACCAAGACCGTTTTATCCTTTTGCAATTCATCGAGCGCCGATTGAATCGCACGTTCAGATTCGGTATCAAGTGCAGATGTAGCCTCATCTAGAATCAGAACTGGCGCATCACGTAACAACGCTCTTGCAATCGCGATTCGCTGACGCTGACCTCCAGAAAGGCTAGCACCATTTTCACCAATCACTGTATCCAAACCATGCTCTAAGCCATCGATAAATTCCATGGCATGAGCTTGTTTTGCGGCGTGCTCAATTTCTTCACGGCTATATTTCCCTTGCGCCGCATAAGCGATATTGTTAGCAATCGTGTCGTTAAATAAGTGTACGTTCTGCGAGACAAGCGCAAAGTGTTGACGCAAATTAGTGAGCTTAATGTCATCGATTTTGTGACCATCGAGCGCAATATGTCCGCTATCAACATCGTAGAAACGAGTGAACAGATTGGCAATGGTACTTTTGCCTGATCCTGAACGCCCCACTAATGCGATAGTTTTACCTGCCGGTAAATCAAAGCTGACATTACGCAGCGCTGGCTTCTCCGTACCTTGATAGGTAAAGGTAATATCATTTACGCTAATGTCACCTTTAACGGACTTCAACTCTGTCGTGCCATTGTCTTTCTCAGTATCGAGATCGATTAACGCAAATAACGTTTGGCTCGCGGCCATACCTCGTTGGAACTCAGCAGTCACACCCGTTAACGCTTTAAGTGGACGCATTAAAGAGAACATCGCGGAAAAGATAACCGTAAACGTACCCGGCGTTAGCTCACTGCGTACCGAATCAAAGCTTGCTAAATACAACACTGACACTAAAGCCAACGATGCAATCATTTGAATCACAGGGTTAGCAATCGCTGACGCTGCCACCATTTTCATGGTCTGCTGACGCATTTGGTTGCTCATACTGTCAAAGCGCTCGCCTTCCACCTCTTGACCACCATAGGTCAAGACCACTTTGTGGCCTTTTAGCATTTGCTCTGCTGATGTGGTCATCTCTCCCATAGAGGTTTGCATGTTACGGGAGATTTTTCTAAAGCGTTTCGATACAAATCCAATCGCCCAAGCCACAACTGGGGCAACAACAATCAGTACTAAGGACAACTGCCAGCTACTCCAAAACATCAAGAACAGCAGCCCAATAATACTGGCGCCCTCTCGCACAATACTTACCAAAGAACGGCTCGTGGCACCTGCGACCTGTTCTGAGTCATAAGTAATGCGTGAAAGTAACCCACCCGTTGATTCCTTATCAAAAAAGGAAACCGGCATGTGCATGAAATGACTGAATATCTTTCTACGTAGCTGCATCACAACATTGCCTGATACCCAGCTTAAACAGTACGTCGATACAAAACCGCTCAAGCCCCGTATAAGCATCATACCAATAATAATCAGTGGCAAGACTTTAAGAAAATTAGATTCAACATCACCAAACCCTTCATCTAAAAGCGGTTTAAGCAAAGAAAGCATGTAAGTATCTGCTGCGGCATTGATCACCAGCGCGATAACGGCAACCGTCAATCCAGTTTTATACTCACGGATATACAGCCACAAGCGCTTAAAGGTCTGCAGTGTGGTTTCATCTTGATTTAGTGACATAATTCTTCAATCATTTTCATCTTAATTTTCTTTTATTCTACTCCGCTTCTTAACATCTGCCTATACCAAGGGGCGAGCTTATCGCCTCTGAGAGTGAAAGCGCTCACTTCTTGTGCACTAAATGACAAATTCACCTGTCCCACTGAGCCAGTGTCGTACCATTTGGCCCCATTTTGTATATAACGAGCCTTCACATCCGGATTGGGTAGATTCCATCGCCCTGCAAAACGCGTCGATGCAATAGCATGCTGCGTACGAATTCGATTAAGCAACCATTCCGAAGATGATGTTTTACTACCATGATGCGGAACCAACATAGCGTCCACATCCAACAAAGGTAGATTACGTGCGAGCAAGATTTCACTAATCTGGTCAATGTCACCAGTAAATAACACTCGATAGTCATGAGACTGCCCTTTTGGAGAATAAGTCATGAGAACAACACAAGAGTGTGGATTATAGGCACGTGCTACCAGCTTAGGCGGCCACAGCGCCTCGAACGTTACCTTGCCCCATTGCCAAACCTCGCCAGCGATACACGGCAGTTCAGTCGCATCAGCGTCAGATTTTCGAATCCACTTTGGCTGCCATTGCCGTTGTAAATTCACTGAGCCACCAGCATGATCATTATCGGCATGACTCAAGATAATGCCTTCTAGTGTGTTCACCCCTAACTGAGCAAGTGTGGGGGTAATTAGACGCTGAGCAATACTAAATCCCGCCATTTCCATACCAGTATCATAGATCACTGCTTCATTGCCTTGCTGAACAATGACGGCTAGACCATGACCGACATCCAACACAACCACCCGAAAATGATGCTTTTTCTCTGCGTCTATCCATAAAAAGAGAGCAACCACTGCAATGATGGATACCCAACGCACCGTTATCCATTGCCAACATAAACCCGCTGCAATGACGAATAGAATAGGCAGTACATAATGAGGTTCCAACTCTACCCAGAACCAGCTGGAATAAGACATCGCCTTAATTACCACGGATAATAATGGGTCCATCACCAAGTCATAGAGGCCAATATCGTCGATTCCCATCATTGATGCTACTAAACTAAATACTGTCATCAGCAATAATGCAGGCATAACAATAAAGCTGAACCAGGGCACAAAAATGAGGTTGTATAACGCACTCCCCAGTGACGCGCCATTAAACACAATAATCAACAATGGCAAAAACAACACCGCCAGTCCGATATGAAATAATAAACCACTGCGTATCTTCCCTGCTTCAATATACTGAGGTTGTCTTAAGTAAGTCGCTAATATCACTAACGCACTCACCGCATAATACGACAACCAAAAGCTCATGCTTTCAGATGAAAATGGCAACACTGTCAGGACTAAACCCGCGCTAAAAAGTAACATGGCGACAGCATCGGCTTTAATACTTCGAGAGTAAATAACATAGAGGGTCAAAAGCATCAGCAGTGCTCTGACCGTTGGAATGGGGAAATGCGCTAACGCACCATAGAAACCTGCGAAAATAAACCCACAGGCAACTGCTAGCCAAGGTTGTGCAGCAATGAATAACGCTATTTGGGTAAACCATCGCTTCTTGCCACTTCGACGCTGGCTTTGGCTTTGGCTTTGGCTTTGGCTTTGGCGTGATAGCGCACCACATAACAGCCCAACGGCCCGCCCAACGAAGACGCCAATGGAAAATATAATGGCGATATGAAGCCCCGATATCGCCATTAAGTGCGACAGACCACTTTCGCGTAAACTGGCCCAATCATCGGCGGTTAATTTAGAACGGTCGCCAAATATCAACGCTAAATAATACCCCTGATAGCGACTCATAGATGTTGCGCGGTATATATGGTTGTATATGTTCGACTTCCAGTGACGCTTACTCGACACCATACTATGAGCCGAATCATCAACCCTCGCCTGGGCAAGCAAGCCATGAGAAAAATAGTACTTTTCTTTGTCAAACCCCACCCTGTTCTTAACACCAATAATGCGCTTTAACCTCACTGGCACCATAACCCAAGCGCCAACGTCTACCGGCATAGATAACTTCAGTTTTATTTTCGGTCGATAAATCAAGTTAATCGACTCACCGTTGACACTGAAAACCGTCACGTCCGCCTCATAACCTTGACTTATTTGTTTAAAATAGCTGTCAACTCGCGCTTTTATGGTAATATCTGTGCCGAATCGAAAAAGCGCCTCTGTTTGGCTCTTAAGAAGATTCCCTTGAATTAATGCCACGGATAGTGCGATGAATCCCGTCAACAATATAAATCGACGCTTTATCAGCAAGGCGAAACTGATTAGGGATATAGGAATCAACCAATAGATAGTTGGCATCACAGGCCAAAAGGTTGCACTTATTAAAGTTAGGGTGTAAACCAAAGGTACAGTGATGCTTGTAAAGAGAGTCATGTTTCCCTATGCCAAGAAAGTTCATCAAACGTTTCATGCCAAATCACGAAGTGATCAAGCGACAAAAGGCTTTGAAAATATTCGGCAATGTCCTCTATAACCCCAACCTATGGTGTTTAAACCGCCGCTCTGCAGCGGGTGCGTTTGCCGTTGGTTTGTTTATGGCTTTCGTTCCACTGCCAAGCCAAATGATTATGGCTGCGGGTCTCGCAATTCTCTTCGGTGTAAACCTGCCTTTATCGGTTGCGCTGGTTTGGATCAGTAACCCAGTCACTATGCCTGTACTGTTTTATTTTGCGTATAAAGTCGGGGCGTTTTGCTTGAGCACTCCCACGCAACCGTTTCATTTTGAATTGTCATGGCAATACCTTTCTGAGCAAATGTCGACCATCGGGCCTCCATTTCTATTAGGGTGCCTACTTTGTGCAGCACTCGCGTCAATTGCCGGGTATTTCGGTATCCGTGGTTTATGGCGCTATTCTGTCGTCAGAAGTTGGCAACAACGCTCACTACGCTAGTCTCTGAGCGTATTGATGCTTGCATCATGTGTTGGCTAAATTAAAGCGTTACTCATAAGGGCGCAAGATCGTAGCGACAACCTATGAGGTAAATAGCAAAAGCGTGAAACTGTTAAGTACATCAGTTAGCAAAAAAAGGACCCTAGGGTCCTTTTTTATTAGTCATTATGTTATTCATCGTTATTTGGCACTTAGCACCGTCGCAGGGTTCAACTGGCTCGCTTTCGATGCCGGATACCAGGTCGCAACTAGGCTCAACGCTATCGCAGTTCCGGATACTAATGCTACATCGCTCCAAACTAACTGCGATGGTAAGAAGTCGACAAAATAGATATCACCAGATAAAAACTGATGCCCGACGAGTGTCTCGAGGGCTGATACGATTGGCGTTAAATTTAATGCCAGCAAGGCGCCCGCGATTCCACCGACAATGCTTCCCACCACGCCAGAAAATACGCCCTGCCAAATGAAGATCCGCCGTATCAAACCATCACTCGCCCCCATTGTTCGCAAAATCGCAATTTCTCCAGAGCGATCTTTTACTGCCATCATCAACGTCGAGACAATATTAAAACAAGCAACGCCGATGACTAACACCATGACTAAATACATAATGGTGCGGACCAATTCGATGTCACGATAAAGAAAGCCGTATTTTTGCTTCCAACTTCTTAAATACACATATTCAGACAAAGAGTTTCCGACTTGTCTAACAATTAGTGGCGCATCAAAGACATTATCGACTTTGATCGATACGCCACTGACTTTATCCCCCATTCGGACGTACTTTTGGGCATCTTGCAACGGCACTATCACCAAGCTGTGATCAATTTGACCGTTGAGCTCAAGTAAGCCTGTCACTTTTACCCGCACGCGCCTTGGTGACTGCACTTTAGTTGCATCACTGGTTGAGGGGATCATTAACGTAACAAAATCCCCTACCTTCGCGTTAACTTGCTCCGCCACCCCTTTGCCTAAAATGGCTTGCTGCTCTCCAGCACGAAACGCCTGCCAACTTTTCTCGTCAACAAAGCTAGGTAACGAGGAAACGGTTTGCTCTAATTGAGGATCAACCCCTCGAATTTCAACCGCTTTTAATTGACTGCCTTTCTCAACTAAGGCCGTCACTCGAATATAGGGCGCTGCTGCTTCAACATGTTCGTGCTTTGTTGAAGCAGCGACCATCTTTTGCCAATCGTCAATCGGTTGATTGACTCCTTCAAACTCACCATGAGAAATGACTGACAGTACGCGATTTTTAAGTTCTCGCTCAAAACCATTCATCGCCGACAAACCGACGATAATCACCGCGACACCCACAGCAATACCAACAATTGACGATATCGAAATAAAAGACACCATTCTATTGCGCTGCTTGGCTTGGCTAAAACGTTTACCAATAAAAAAGGATAATGACACGTCTATTCCTTACTTCTGCGCGATATCAATTAATAAACCATCTTGCATGTGAAGCTGTTTATCCATTTTTTCCGCTAGTTCGTTATCATGGGTGACCACTAAGAAAGCCGTGCCGTATTCCTTATTTAAAGTACGCATCAAATCATAAATAGCGAGCGCTGTTTTATGATCTAAGTTACCCGTAGGTTCATCAGCGAGCACCAGCGAAGGTTTGTTGACCAATGCTCGTGCAATTGCCACACGTTGTCGCTCACCACCAGACAGTTCCGAAGGGCGATGCGTCACACGATGACCTAAACCAACACGCTCCAATAAGTCATGAGCTTCAGCTTTTGCTTGTTTCACATTCATGCCACCAATTAACAATGGCATCGCCACATTCTCTAGGGCAGTAAAGTCACTCAATAGATGATGAAATTGGTAAACGAAACCCAAATGCTGATTGCGGATCTTCGCTTGTTGATTGCTACTAAGCGTCAACAAAGATTGACCTAAGAATTCAACCTCGCCCTGCGAAGCATCATCCAATGCCCCTAGCACATGTAACAAGGTTGACTTACCCGATCCCGATGAACCAATAATGGACACAAGCTCCCCTTTAGCAATCTCAAAACTGACCCCTTTCAAGACTTCGGTATCCACCGCGCCATCGTGATAAGTTTTTCGAATATTCTGGCAAGCGATTAAAGGACTACTCATATCTTAAAGCCTCAGCTGGTTTTACGGACGACGCACGGTAAGAAGGAAATAAAGTCGCCACCAGACTCAGTAGCACTGCGCCCACAACAACAATAACGATTTGGTTCGGGTTAATCATGATAGGCAACTGACCGCCAAAACTAAACAGAGCAACGCCCATCGCATCTAATAACGCGTTTAGGTTCTGAGCCATCAAAACGCCTAAGATGCCTCCTACGACCGCGCCGATAGCGCCGCTACTCGCACCTTGAACCATAAAAATCGTCAGCACTTGTCTATCTGACATCCCTTGGGTTTTGAGAATAGCAACCTCTGCTTGTTTCTCCATGACAACCATGATCAAAGCGGAAATAATATTAAAAGCGGCAACACCAATAATTAACCCCAGCATCAATCCCATCATATTTTTTTCCATTTTGACTGCTTGGAATAACTCTCCGCGCTGTTCACGCCAATCGCTCCAATGCCATGATTCCGGAAGCTCGTGTTGACTTAAACTCGAAACAACAAATGGATCTTGAAAAAAGAGTCGCCAGCCACTGGCTTCTCCCGGCTTAAAACGCATGAGTTTTGCCGCGTCCGATATATGAGTGATCACCAGTGAACTATCAATGTCTGACCCTGTGCTATACAAGCCCGCGATGGTAAACATCCGTTGACTCGGAATTCGACCTAATGGTGTGTATTGACTGGCACTGGTCACCATTAATCTAATTTTGTCGCCAACCTGAACATCGAGCTCTCGCGCCAACGTGTGACCAAGCAACACCCGATAGTCTCCGGCCTCAAGTTGATTGACACTGCCACTCACCATTCGATGGCGAATGGGATCATTACTCTCCGGTTCAATACCCAACATCATCACCGCGGCTAAGCCTTGATGGCTTTGAACCACGGCTTCACTTCGTACAATAGGAACTGGAGGCTGACTCGTTGGGTAGTCACTAAGAAAAGCTGGAGGTACCTGATCTGACGCTATAGTGCCACTTGAATGGGTGATAACCGCCTGAGGGAGCACGCCTAAGATACGCCCCTTGAGTTGCGCCTCAAAACCATTCATCACCGATAGCACCGTCACCAAAGACAGCACCCCGATGGTAATTCCGGCGGTTGATATATAAGACACGAAGCGGCTAAAGCGATCGCCTGACCGACCTCGTAAGTAGCGTAATCCGATAAAAACGGGTAATGGGTGAAACATAGACACAACCAAAGAATGAAATCTAAGGCTAATGTAACGATAAACGCGTTGAGGTTGTAGCCCTGAATGTGATTTTCGTTTTAAATGACAGACTTTTAACGATTTGATAGGGCAATTTCTTGATAACTCGGTGATACACAGAGATAATTAAGGCTATTAATCAGGGATTACCTATGTCACAGAATGACTTCTTTACCGTAAACGGCGCAATTCGAGCCAACATTGAGCCGATGGAAATTGGCGCAACACTACCTGAGTTAGACAGTTATCTGGCACAGATCCCTGCACCATTTGTGGCCTCTTGTGAATTCAGCCAACTCAATCAACAAAGAGAAGCCGCAAAACATGAGCTGCAACAGCAAAACCTTAAACAGGTTGCCGAGCTCATAGACCAGCAAAATACCAAGCTCAATCTGCTACTCAATTACATGATCGCTCAACAAGATGAACCCGCTTTCCGTCAAGTCACAACACGATTTGGCGCAGGAGAGATCGTCTACCGCAGTCAGACCCCTCTCAGCATTGGGCAGCTAGCGGTAATAAAACTATTTCTAGATGCACCACCCGCAGGCATTTATTGCTACGGTGAAGTCACTGACGTACAGCTTTCGGACTCAGAACATTCGGATTCAGATTACACCATCACTCTGACGTTCGTTCGCATTCTTGAGGAGCATCAAGACATGCTCATTAAAGCCGCCTTGTACCATCAACAAAAACTCTTAAGACAGCGCTCGCTTGATCGAGACAAAAGCTAATCACTATGACCAAGACTCCTATACTTCCCTTAAATATGCCGTCAGGTGCTGGCGACAAAAAAACGCTCGGTAACCTTCGGGGTGCATCCCTTGCTCTAGCCATCAGCGAA
Source organism: Vibrio cionasavignyae (assembly GCF_050337155.1). Taxonomy (NCBI): domain Bacteria; kingdom Pseudomonadati; phylum Pseudomonadota; class Gammaproteobacteria; order Vibrionales; family Vibrionaceae; genus Vibrio; species Vibrio cionasavignyae. The sequence continues at coordinate 24,303 of NZ_JAKJSR010000022.1, read as the reverse complement.
CACGCGCAAGCGCATAGCAGCCATACGTTACTGGTGGTCCCCGACCCTCAGCTCGCGATTAAATTGCAAGGCGAAATCGAACAATTTTACTCGGGAAGTGTCGGATTATTTCCTGACTGGGAAACCTTGCCTTACGACAACTTTTCTCCGCATCAGGATATTATTTCGGATCGTATTGCCAAGCTTTACACGCTGCCGCAACAAAGTTCCGGCATCACTATTGTTCCTGTAAGCACATTGTTACAGCGACAATCGCCACGAGACTTCCTACTTCAGTACACTCTGATGGTCAAGGTTGGTGATTTATTCTCCTTACAGAAGCTTCGCCTGCAACTTGAAAGCTCAGGCTACCGCCAAGTTGACCAAGTCTTTGGTCCCGGCGAGTACGCCAGCCGAGGATCCATCCTAGACCTCTACCCAATGGGTAGTTCAGCCCCATATCGAATAGATTTTTTCGATGATGAAATCGATACGATCCGCACGTTTGATCCCGAAAATCAACGCTCTATCGATGATATCGATGAAATCCGCCTATTGCCTGCTCATGAGTTTCCTAGCACAAAGGAAGCAATAGAAGCATTTAGAGTTAGGTGGCGTCAACAGTTTGAGGCCAGAAGAGAGCCTGAATCCGTCTATAGCCAGGTCTCTAAAGGTGTTTGGCCTGCTGGTATCGAGTATTGGCAACCACTGTTTTTTGACCATACTGAAACCCTATTTGATTACATCAATGAAGACTCTCAACTCATTATGGTTGGTGACATCGATGCCTCCATCGACCACTTCCTTCTAGATGTTGAACAACGCTATGAACAGAGAAAAGTCGACCCATTACGCCCTTTATTGCCACCTATTGCACTGTGGCAACAAAAGGACGAGTTCTATTCTCACCTTAAGCAGCATCCTCAACTTATTTGTTGTAATGACGCCACCAGTGCCAAAGCGGGACGCCAAAATGCTGACATTACGCCGCTGCCAGACATTAGCGTTCAACACCAATTAAAAGAACCCATGGCGCAAGTGCGTCAGTTTACGGAACAATACGCGGGTAAAGTGATTTTCTCTGTGGAATCCGAGGGACGCCGAGAAGCACTTAACGAATTATTGCATCGCATTAAACTGCGCCCTCAAGAGCACGATAGCCTCCAGTCGGCATTGGCCAGCAATGATAAATTCAGCCTAGTCATTGGTCATTGTGAATACGGCTTTGTGCAAGGTCAGCGATTTGCTTTCGTTTGCGAAAGCGACATGCTGGGTGACCGTGTAGTACAGCGTCGTAAAAAAGAAAAACGCTCGGTCAACAGCGATACCATCATACGTAACCTTGCCGAATTAAAACCTGGTCAGCCGGTCGTACACGTTGATCACGGTATCGGCCGCTACCTTGGACTGCAAACACTTGAAGCTGGTGGCATCAAAACCGAATACGTGACCTTAGAGTACCAAAACGAAGCAAAACTCTATGTCCCAGTCGCGTCACTAAACCTAATTGGACGCTACTCAGGTGGAGCAGAAGAAAGTGCGCCTCTTCACAAATTGGGTGGCGAAGCTTGGACAAAAGCGCGCCGTAAAGCGGCAGAGCGAGTTCGCGATGTTGCCGCCGAATTGCTTGATGTTTATGCCAAGCGCGAACTTAAACCTGGCTATAAATTCCGCTTAGATAGAGATCAATACGCGACATTTAAAGCAGGCTTCCCATTCGAGGAAACCGAAGACCAAGCACAAGCTATTAACGCTGTGATGTCTGATATGTGCCAACCCAAAGCAATGGATCGATTGGTGTGCGGTGATGTCGGCTTTGGCAAAACGGAAGTGGCGATGCGCGCCGCGTTTGTCTGTACCGACAACAATAAACAAGTCGCAGTGTTGGTTCCTACAACATTGCTTGCTCAGCAGCACTTTGAAAACTTCCGCGACCGATTTGCCAACCAACCAATTCGTGTTGAGGTATTGTCTCGATTTAAAACGGCTAAAGAACAAAAAGTGATTCTCGAGGATGTTAAAGAAGGCAAAATTGATATCCTAGTCGGTACTCATAAACTGCTGTCTAATGACATCAAGTTTAATGATCTCGGCTTGTTAGTCGTCGATGAAGAGCACCGCTTTGGGGTACGCCAAAAAGAAAAAGTCAAAGCGATGCGCGCCGATGTCGACATTCTGACCTTAACGGCGACACCGATTCCACGAACCCTCAATATGGCAATGAGTGGCATGCGCGATCTTTCTATTATCGCTACTCCACCAGCACGACGCTTAGCCATCAAAACGTTTGTCAGGGAAAAAGACGACAGCACGGTCCGCGAAGCTGCCTTGCGTGAAATCATGCGTGGTGGGCAAGTATATTTCCTTCACAACCAAGTCGAAACCATCGATAAGGTCGCAGAAGATTTAGCAAAACTGATCCCAGAAGCGCGTATTACCGTCGCTCACGGTCAGATGCGCGAACGTGAACTTGAGCGCATCATGAACGACTTTTACCACCAACGCTTTAACCTGTTGGTGTGTACGACGATCATTGAAACGGGTATTGATGTTCCAACCGCCAACACCATTATTATGGATAGGGCTGACAACCTAGGGCTCGCTCAATTACACCAACTACGTGGCCGTGTTGGACGCTCCCATCATCAAGCTTACGCATACTTGCTGACCCCGCATCCAAAGGCTGTCACTAAAGACGCAATTAAGCGCTTAGATGCCATTGCATCACTAGAAGATTTGGGGGCTGGCTTTACCCTTGCCACCCACGATTTAGAAATCCGCGGTGCCGGTGAACTGCTTGGCGATGAACAAAGCGGACAAATTCAATCGGTTGGTTTCTCACTTTACATGGAGATGCTTGAACAAGCAGTAGAAGCGCTGAAAGAAGGCAAAGAGCCTTCACTCGATGACTTACTCCGTGAGCAGACAGAAGTCGAAATTCGTATCCCAGCTTTACTACCTGATGACTACATTCCAGATGTCAACATGCGCCTTTCCATGTATAAGCGTATTGCTAGCGTCTCTGATAATGAAGAACTAAGTGAACTGAAAGTCGAACTGATCGATCGTTTCGGTTTACTACCGGACGCTGCAAAACATCTACTGGCTATCTCAGCAATGAAATTACGCGCCGCCGGCCTTAAAGTCAGAAAACTGGAAGCGCACGATAAAGGTGGATACATTGAATTTTATCCTGATGCTGACATAGATCCGACCTTCTTAGTTAAACTGCTGCAAGCACAGCCCAATAAGTTTGCCATGGAAGGGCCAACCAAGTTCAAATTCATAGAAAGCTTGACGGATCGCCGTAAGCGACTTAATTTCCTAAATAATATGCTGGAAGAATTTGAGAAAAATCGGGCCCCACATCGCTAGTACTAAAGCGCCAACTAGATTGATACGTAAGTTGATAGCTAGAGCCTAATGGGTGTGTGCAAACGAGCCATGAATTGTCTCGGCAACACCCTACATTAGTTGATATAATGTGATTAAACGCAATGATAGCGTTAATCAATGGAGAAAGAATGAAAAAGTTGATACCACTGCTGCTCCTATTAGTCTCTATGCCGAGCTTGGCACAGCGACAATTTGATATTGAAGTGATCATTTTTAAGCGCGCCGTGAATCCTGAAAAAGTAAACGAATCCTGGCCTAATGATATTGCACAAATCGACTTTAAACGCAGTGGTGCAATAACCGATGCCAATTATCGCGCATCCAAAGGCGTAAAAATGCTGCCTTATTCTGCTTACGAACTAACAGGCGAAGTAGAAAAGCTTAAAAAACACGCAGGCTACTCGGTGCTGTTTCACAAAGCATGGCGACAGGGCGACCAAAGTAAAGCCTACGCGCCAACCTTTCATATTCGTGCAGGTAAAGACTATTCTTCAACCTTTAATGTTGATGGCTCAGAAAAAGGCAATGACGATAATCATTCCTCACCTGTTGACGGAGTGACAGAAGTCGCGATCGATAAACCACTATATGAACTTGACGGTAAGCTACAGGTTTATGTTCAGCACTACCTCTATGCAGAAGCTCAACTTGACTTAAAAGCCCCAAGTAGCAAAGAAGTCGTGATTGCAGGCCCGACGCAAGTTGCGGATTCTGACCCTTTAACCACCTTTGCAGCAGTAAGTAGCGAAGAAGTAGCAGCGCCTATTTCTGAACCAATTACCGAGGATGCCAATGTCATTGCAGGTAACTTGCAGGACGTTGCCGTACAAACAGAAGTACAAACCTTTTTGAAAGACTATCGTCTCGACCAAAAGAGACGTATGCGCAGTAACGAAACTCACTACTTAGACCACCCATTATTGGGGATGATTATCCAAGTACGAAGAGTCGCCAATTAACTTTAAAAAAAGGCCCTATTATTGGGCCTTTTATTCTTCATGACCCAGCCAGATTATGAATGCAAATTACGCAATATACACCCCTCGCCTCTCTATGCGGTTGCTCAAACTGAGTGATGCTGCTGAGTTTGCCCACATCATTCGTCACTCTCCTTCTCTACACCAATGGATAGACTGGTGCCACACTGAGTTTAGTGATGCAGAAGCACACGAGTTTATTTCCGCAACAAGACTCAATTGGGTGAAAGCTAACGCGTTTGGTTTTGGCCTCTTTGAAAGAGAAACGGATAAATTTGTAGGGATGGTGGCACTTAACGAGTTTTACCATACCTTCAATATGGGCAGCTTAGGTTACTGGTTAGCGGATGCCTCGCACGCTAAAGGGTATGCAAAGGAAGGGCTTGAGGCGTTGATTGAATTTAGTTTTGCTAGCTTATTACTGACACGACTAGAAATTGTCTGCGATCCTAACAATGAACCCAGCCAGGCGTTAGCAACACGAGTTGGTGCAACCTATGAGTGCCTTGCTGAGAACCGATTTATATTTAATGGTCGACCAAAACAGGGGCAGGTGTATTCCATTATTCCACCCAAAAAATAAGGCACCCAATATTGGGTGCCTTATTCATCTTGATTATGTATGCGCATCTAAAGCCAATAAATAACCAGATATATCCTAGTGTAATTTAAGGTTAGGTCTAAGTACTCGGTTAATTCGACCTACTAACATCATCAAACCAGTCTTGATCACACCATGTAACGCCACCTGATGCATTCGGTACAGAGAAATATACACCACTCGCGCGATACGACCTTCAACCATCATTGAACCTTTCGTTAGGTTGCCCATCAAACTGCCGACCGTTGAAAAGCGGCTTAGGGAAACCAACGAACCATGATCGCTATACTGATAAGCCTTTAGTTCACGATTAGAAAGTTTCGCCACAATGTTACCAAATGCACGACTGGCCATTTGATGTGCTGCTTGTGCTCGAGGTGGCACAAATGAACCATCAGCCTGAGTACACTGCGCTAAATCACCGATCACAAAGATGTCATCGTCGCGAGTCGTTTGTAATGTATCTTTTACCACAAGCTGGTTAATTCGGTTGGTCTCAAGACCGGCAATATCTTTCATGAAATCTGGCGCTTTGATGCCTGCAGCCCAAACCATAATTTGTGCAGGAATATGCTCGCCATCTTTTGTTGTTAGACCCGTTTCGTCTGCCTGTGTCACCATAGTTGTGGTACGAACGGTAACGCCAAGCTTAGTCAGTTCCGAGTGCGCAGCCGATGAAATTCGTGGTGGTAGAGCAGGTAGAATACGTTCACCCGCTTCAATCAGGTTAACATTAAGCTTGCTCGAATCTAAATCACCAAAACCGTACGTACGCAGCTCTTTCACAGCATTGTGCAGTTCTGCTGATAGTTCCACCCCCGTTGCACCCGCACCAACAATCGCAATATCAACGGTACCGTGACCATTCTTTGCATGCAGCTTCAGGAATTCATTATTCATTTCCGTACGGAAACGATGAGCTTGCTCTGGGCTATCAAGGAAAATACAGTTGTCACGCACGCCTGGAGTATTGAAATCATTAGATTTAGAGCCGATAGCTAACACTAAAATGTCATAGTCAATCTCACGAGCAGGCATAAGCAACGCCCCGTGTTCATCTTTAAGCTCATCCAATTCAATGCGCTTTTGGCCACGATCGATCGCTTTTAGGCTACCCATTTGAAAGTCGAAATGATGATTTTTTGCGTGAGCACGGTAGCTAAGAGCATCAACACCTTCATCCAAAGAGCCCGTTGCGACTTCGTGCAAAAGCGGTTTCCATAAGTGACTGGCTTTACGATCAACTAACGTGATGTTCGCTCGTCTCTTTCTTCCTAGTGTGCGGCCTAATTTAGTCGCAAGCTCTAATCCGCCTGCGCCTCCGCCTACAACAACAATATTTGTCAAAATGGCTATCCTCTAAAAAGTGAAAAAATGGGGTGAGTCGCCCGAGTCACTCGAACAACTAAAAATTCTTTCATTATGAGCGAATTGCTCATGGTCTTCAGCGACCCTAATTCGGTACAACAGCCGTTTCACTTCACGTTTTGGGTTAATGTTTCAACACAACGGGTTTTTCTGGGCAAGTTTTCTTCTTGCTCTAAACTTTTTTTGACATTTATCAACAAATGTAGAGTGAATTTATTATATAGAGCAAATCAATGTCCGCAACTATTGAATGGAATTATTTTTCAATTCCGCACCTATTCGCTGAGTTATTAGTCATTTAGATGCCGTTACGAACGATATCAACACCTATCGATACAACGGGCACAAAAAAAGCAGCGAATCTCGCTGCTTTTTAATCGTCAAACATCACGTCTTGTTAGCTCGAATCTTCTTAGGCGCTATATCTTAGGTTTTAACTACTAAAACTCTTAAGTACTGCGCTGGTAAAGTATTAAGACTCTTTGAATGCCTTCATTGCCTGTAAGTGCTGTGATATTTTCTTAAACTTATGCGGCTCTGCTTCATCCCAAATTACGTTGTAGTAATCTTGAAGTTCATCGGCTGATTTCTGGTTATTATGAATATCGTCATTTCTCGACAAAATAACCAGACATTTGCCACGGTTTTTAGTGCGGAATTCTTCTACACATTTCGTCGCGATGTCTTCATATTCTTCTGGGCGGTCTATCCGCCCCTGCATGTTGATTTCTGGGCGTAAATTAGGATTGAAAATGACTTGTTTGATGCCACATAAAAAACCAATGCGTTCAGACCAAAAACCACCAAGTCCAACACCGCAGATCAATGGTGCACTGTCATCAGACTGCTCAACCAATTTATGTACTTCTTTAAGTAAGTGCTGCATGTCATGCTTAGGATGCAGAGTACTGTAATTAACGAACCGTACGTCATCATCGATAAATTGCAGTTGTAACACTTTTTCGTGGTTGCCCGGGCTACTTGAATCATAGCCATGAAGATAAATAATCATAGTACCTCTCAATCATTCCTTACTGGTACGCTTTCCTTAAATCTACCACTTCCATCCTAATTTAAAAGTGAATTTCCGTTGTTTAAGAAAAGAGAAATTACAAACAGTGATCACTTCTGCATAATCGTTGGTAAATCGACTCTGCATCGATTAGAAAGTCATCATTATCCCAAAGCTGAGCAGCTAATACGTACCAAAGCAATGCCATCATCTGAGCGTGAGCCGACCAGGCATTCATATCACTTAACCATTGCTCGCGGTCGATCACCGCATTTTGGTCACTAAGACCACACGCCTGTAAGTAACAGTAAAGCCCTTGGGGATAATCCATATCCAGCATATCTAGCGTCAATACGAGGTCGAGCCTTGGGTCTGCTATTGCTGAATATTCCCAATCAATCACGGCGATTGATTGATGGGTACGTATGAGATTGTGGTGAGCAAAATCAAAGTGGCATAACGCACTGTGATTGCAGTGGAGCGCGGGGGGAATTCGTAACTTAACGTATAGCTCTTGATAACGGGACTTATAGATACTTGGATTGAGTTGATGCCAATAGTGATCAACCTTCTCCGTGTAATCAAATCGGCGGATACCGATGCTGTCACCATCTATGCTATCACCACTAAAAGTGTGAATATGAGCCAATAGCGAGATAACCCTCTCCGCTGACAATTCTGCACAGGAAATCGGCCTCCCCTCTAACCACGATAACAACACTCCGTGCGCATTGTCACCAAGGACTTGGCTAGTGGGTAGCAACGTTTGTACAGCCTGCAGAACGTTTCGCTCATTGACTCGGCAGATATCAAACGCAGCACTTATGTTTGTATGACCACGCCAAACCGTCCAACCATGCGTTTTAGTCGCTATCTTCCATGTCCGGTTGGTTAACCCGCCAGAAAGCTGAAGTGCCCCTAAGGGCACTTCATTAAGCACTGTTTGCGCATGGGCAAGTTCTGGCTGTTGTTGCAAAGCCTGCTGCCAATCTAACATCGACAAAAGCGCGACTTAGAAGCCAAGTACAGAGCGGGATTCTTGTTTACGAATCTCTGTTTCATCTGCCCACTCAATAAGGCCAGTTTCAAGATCCATTAAACGCATCGTCATCTTGTAGTAAACATCTTTGTCACTACCCGCTTCTTTTACGATACTGCTCAGGTTGCCGTAAAGCATGTATTGTGCGCCGACCATTTTACCAAATTGAATTGCAGTGCTTTGATTCACTAATTCGTCATTGTTTTGGAAGTTCAGCTGTTCGCGAACTGATTCTACACGATCCATATCCACAAAACGGAACTTACCTGAATTCAACATTTTTGTACTAATGCTATCGGTAATGGATTCTGTATCAATATGCTCAGTCGTTTTGTTTTTAATTCTTTCTACAAATACAATCGGACGTGAATCTCTTGTAATTGCAGATACAGAGCCAGACATCAACATGCTATCGACCATTTCACCGGCGATTTTTTGTAAATCTGTAGAGCCAAAATCAATCGTTGTTGTTTCTGTTGCCTGTGAGTCACCATAGCTTACTTTATTTGAACAACCGCCAAGAATCACGGCTAAACCCAACAAAGCAATAATACTTTTTTTCATGTTTTTTCCTTAGTCTTGCTACTTTTACAACGTTTACCTATTCGTTGCCGAATCCGTCATTCATGAGCTATTCATCAATAACCTATTCACCAACGAACTAGAGTGACGTTATTTATCTGCTCCGCGCAATTGTACGCGAAAATCTTTGCCATTTGGATTAATAGACACCTCAGAGAGGGTAATGGTTTCATCACCACGTAAAATCGCACGCTTCCAAGGTGCTTGCTTGGTATTCACTTCTAAACCTTGTTGATCGTACCAATAAAATCGATATTGAATGATCTGGTCAGTCGATGTTTTATTCGCAAGCTTAACAATACCGCGAGCATGCCCGTTAGTATCGATCGTTGAAATGTCATCAATAGAAAACTTGCTACCCATCGCTTCATCACCATAGAGCACAGCTTGAGTCTGCCCTTCGATTTTGATGCCCGCAGTCTTACTTGATGAGCAACCTACCAACACCAGTAGAATACCCACGCTCAATAACCATTTTTTCATTACAACCTTCCTAATTGTTTATGCCAAATGGTGGCACTTCCACCTTGGCGCGACACCCAAACAAGTGTGGTTTGTTTATCTCGTACATCAAAAGTATAGTCTTGCCCATCGACAACGATGGTATGCGACCCTGCTTTAACAAAGCGACTATTACTATTCACCGTATTTGGCAATGTTTGCCAGCTTCTTGTGTCGGGCTGCTCTGTAAGCGTATTCCATACATTAAACAATAAATTACCCACATCGTCATCTTTCGCCGTACTCTTACGAATTTGATCTTTGGCATACACACGTAAAGCTTGGCGTAACAAGATACTCGGCATATTTTCTGTCAGCTGCTGCTGAGCCATCAGGTTAACATCAACTAATTGGTCGCCATCAATAGCTTGACCATCAAGGCTCATTGTTGAATATTTAGCCCGCACAGCAGGAACGTAATGAGGTAATGCAATACTGTATATCGCCGTGTTACCTTGACTGTCATAAACAGGCAAAGACAAATTCCAAGCTCGCATTGCTGCCACAACGCCACGCTCTTCAAGCACCACGATTCGGCCCTCACCATTTTTCATGGACGCTTGTTTGCCGTACTGCTTTTCTAGCTTTGCTAATGCTTGATTTCTTCCAGCACGCTTTGCCACACGCATCACAGCGTCAATCACCGCTTGATTATCCGGTGCAACGGCTAGAGCTCGCGTATAATCAATATACGCGCCATTTAAGTCATTCGACGCTTCATACAAAAGACCGGAGAGAAACAGTAGATAACCATTCTGTACGGCTTGTAATTTGCTACCCGCGTCGGGGTAACGAGACAGCACGGAACCAAGATTTGGCGACAATCCTTTATTTTTAAGCTCGCTTTCAGCCGATCTCAGATCTTTCTCTCTTGATTGCCTCGCACGCTCTTGCACTTGATTTGCACGGCGCACTTCAACCAAAGCACCTTCTAAATCATTCTTTTGAATATAGTTTAACCCTAAGTAAAGGTGTAAAAAACCCAACTCATAGTCTGGCGGCACATACTCGGTAATATTGTCATTAACCGCTAAAGCACCAACACTCGTCGCCGCATCCGAAATAGAAATCAATGCCTTATCTTGCTGTACACGCACAGCTTTATCACTGAGCTCCAGAGCAGACTTACTTTGCGGGTAAGCTTCATTTAAAAACTCGACACGACCTTTTTCAAAATTATCAAGAATATCTCCAGCGACAATATCTTGTGGTAACGCAGCTTGGGCATCTTGATATTGCCCGGCTTTTATCGATTGATAAACCACCGCATTTTGCTGGGAGTAGTGGCTAAATAGGTTACCAGCACTCAGGCCAGCACAGGCAGTTAAACTAATAGAGAGGAGAACAACCAAAGTGTGTTTAACACGACGTTTTAGCATAGACACGTTCAAATGAAGTTTAGATTTCAACAAGTGCTTGTTACCTCAATGGTTAAGCTAACAAGCACCACAACCTTTTCGCTTAAAAGGATTAGCTCAGTAGCAGCGGACCTAAAGGTCGACCACCTACCAAATGCATGTGAATATGGTAAACCTCTTGCCCACCATGCGCATTACAGTTAACAATAAGACGGTAACCATCTTCCGCTATCCCTTCTTCTTTTGCGATTTTTTTCGCTACCGTAAACATACGCCCCATCATCGCTTCGTCATCAGCTTCAACGTCGTTGATCGTTGGAATAAGTTTGTTGGGGATGATCAATACGTGACTTGGAGCACGAGGATTGATGTCACGAAAGGCTGTAACGAGGTCATCTTGATAGACAACATCTGCCGGAATTTCTTTGCGAATTATTTTACTAAAAATCGTTTCTTCAGCCATGAAGACGCTCCAAATTGATTACTGTTTATGCCACTTTGGCTTATCGTTGTAGCCATTACACAGAAGTATGCACTATGGGCGTTAGAATCACAATTCTACGAGATTCGATAGAGAATTGTTTTTACTGTATTTCGTTCGCTTCTAACCCGCGTATTTATTCGCTAAATCGCTAAACAAGAGTTAACAAAACAGCACTTTGTTATATTTTTGCAGTGTGCGTCATAAAACGTAGCACCGCATCTCATTTATATTGCAGTTTTTGTTATTTCTAACGATAACGATATCAGAGACAGAGAGACAAGTACCTTGAGTTCGGTAACCGAACATCAGGTAACGCGTCCAAGGTTGTTTATTTTAAATTGCTGCAAAACACTAAGAGGGAACAGGTATGCAGGGTTCAGTTGTTAGGCGGATGTACGCAGGGTTTACACTCATCGTCGTTCTTTTTGTTATAACTATCGCGATAATGCTCAATGGAATGAGTCAAATACACCAATATTTTGGTACCGTCTCCAAAACTTCCCTACCTTTAGTCTCACTCTCTAACCAAACCAGTGTCGAGCTACTTTCTGCAGACAAGTCGTTCAAAGACTTTCTCACCACACAAAATGAAGAACGCATGGCGATGCGACGTAGCGAATTTTCTGAATCCATGGACGTCTTTGGCTCGGTGCTAGAGCAACTCGCACAGGCCAGTGCTAACGTTCCAGAATTAGAAGCTCGAATCGGTGAGTTACGCGAAGTACATACCCGCTATGGACAAGAAGCACAAGAAGCCATGGATAACTATCAATCCATGTTCATCGCTCAGGAACAAGTTCAACAATCAACCCGTCGCTTCCAAAAGCTTCATTCTGATTTATCGGTCGGCATGAAAGAATATGTCGACGACGTTTCGAGTATCTCAGTTAAGGTCATGGCAAAAAGCTACTTTATTAAATTAAAAGACGCCGAACTCATTACCTCTGACGCGCTCGCCAGCAGCGATACCGAGTTTGTCCAGCAAGCCGTTGATAAAAACCGCAAAGCGGTAACGCACCTTAACTACGCCTATCGCGGACTCGTGACGCAAATTCCAGAACTAAAAAAAGTGTTTGATGAATCCGTCGAGCAGTTTAGTAAGGATGTGGGTAAAAAAGGTGGAGTGCTAGACCAGCATAACAGCTACCTGATTGCGCGCGCCGCTCTATACCAAAACATTGAGAACCTTGCTCTAGAAGTGGACAGCGCCATGGTCACACTCAACGGCTTCAGCGATACCGCCACCGCCAACCTCAATTATTCACTGTCTGAAGCCGGAACGATATACGATGAAGGCGTTCTTAAAGCGATCGGCATTGGTCTGCTGGTCTCTCTCATCGCTATTGCTATTGGATACCATATCGCACAAAGTGTTCGCCAGCCGCTCAACAGTACATTAAAAGCGCTTGAAAGCCTGACTGAAGGTGATATGACACAGCGCATTGATGTGAAATATAACAACGAGTTTCGTCGTTTAGGTAACCACATCAATACACTAGCGGATAGCCTGCATAATGTATTGGTTAAATTGAACGACGCCTCAGATAACCTTACCGTGACGGCAAGTGATAACCAGAGCACGTCGAGCAATGCACAAAGTAAGTTAAGTGCTCAACGCGAACAAACGGCTAACGTCGCGACGGCTATGACAGAAATGTCACATTCAGTGCAGGAAGTTGCAAACAGCGCACAAAACTCATTAGAAAAAGTACACCAAGTTGAAACGGCCTCTGAGTCTGGTCGTCAAATCATGAGCACTAACATCAGTACCATTAATCAGCTTGAAGTAAGACTCAATGAGTCGGTTGAAGCCGTTGGCGAACTGCAAAAAATGAGCAGTCAAATTGGCAGCATCTTAGATGTCATTCGTAATATTGCAGAGCAAACCAATCTATTGGCGCTTAATGCAGCCATTGAGGCAGCACGAGCGGGAGAGCAAGGCCGTGGCTTTGCCGTAGTAGCAGATGAAGTACGTGTACTCGCGCAAAAAACCACCGAGTCTACCAGTGAAATTGAAACCATGATCAGCAACTTACAAAGTAGCTCAAAAAGTGCAGGGAAGGTGATCGAAAGTTGTATGCAAGATATGGAGCTGTCCGTTGAACAAGCTTCAAGTGCCAATGGCGCGATGGAAGAAATTCAGGCACTGATTATTGAAATTAGCCAAATGAGCACGCACATTTCTCAAGCCGCCGCAGAACAAAGTGAAACAACAGCAGACATTGCGCAAAACATCGAGCAGATCAACCATATTGCCGATGAAAGCTATCAAGCCATGTCGGAAATTGCTTCTACAAGTGAGAACCTGACTAGCCTTGCAAACCAACAAGGTGAGCTTGTTCATCGCTTTAAACTATAGCTTTAAACTATAGCGACAAACTGTAGCGATAAATAATACTCCACAAGTAACGACTCCCCTCTTTTGGGTGTTTTTAATCTAACGCAGCACTATTTTAGGTAAGAAACACGTTAAATATTGTTCTAGGGCAGGCTTTCCTACAAGCCTGCCCTTGTTTTTTGTATCAAGCGACGTTATATCTTGGGTATGGCTTGCTCCACTTTTTAATGACTTAGGCGTCATTCTCTCCTACTTCTTCAGCAAGCCAAACGTTGAAGGAATTATTATGGCTGTTCATGTTGGTATCATTGACCAAGACCCTATTCGTCTTGTCACCCCACTTTTAGATGATAGAACGGTAAGTCGACACATCATATTTATTGGTGATAAGTCGCAGTTTGACATGTTTGAACGGCTTCATTCCGTACTAGCGCAACGCGAAATTACCTCGGAATTTTTCGAAATACCGAATGTAGCCAACACTTCAGCGATCAAGCAGTCGGTACTTGGACTCGCTAAGACTCTGAAAGACAAAAACGTCGAAGTAAAACTCAATGCCAGTTGTGGGCTAAGGCACCGACTACTGTCTGTATACGAGGTATTTCGAACCTACCACTGGCCAATTTTTGTTGTTGAGCCGAGTAGCGACCGCATGTGTTGGTTATACCCTGAAGGCGCTGAAGACGCACAAGTTCAAGATCATATCACTATCAAAGATTACCTCACCGTGTTTGGTGCTCGTGGCGAGTTCACCGAATACGATATACCACCTCAGCTGGATAAAAAGCTGTATGCCCTTGGCGAACGCTGGGCAGGTAATGCGCTTGAGTTGGGGCCGGGCTTAGCCACCCTTAACTATCTAGCAACGACATGTCGTAAAGAACAAAAACTCGATGTCGAGCTATCTGATAAACAACAAGGCTATCGCGAACTCAACATGCTCATCAGTGATCTGGTTGATCTAGAAATCGCCTCTTATGAGAACGGTGTACTTACCTTCATCAGTGAAGATGCAAGGCGTTTTTCTAACGGGGAATGGCTGGAAAACTTGGTTCATAGCACGGTGAGACAAATCCAAGATGACATGCCAACCATCCAAGACCGTTCGCTCAACGTTCAGGTTTATCGTCAACTGGGCGAGCGAGAAGTTCGTAATGAGCTTGATGTAGCCTCAGTGGTCAACAACAAGTTACACATCATTGAATGCAAAACCAAAGGTATGCGAGATGATGGCGATGACACCTTGTATAAGCTTGAATCTTTACGAGATCTATTAGGCGGGTTACAAGCACGAGCGATGCTAGTGAGCTTCCGTCCGTTACGACATAACGACATCACTCGAGCTGAAGATCTAGGTTTGGCACTTATTGGCCCTGACGAACTCAAATCACTTAAACACCATTTAAGCCTGTGGTTTAAAGGCGCGGGTGGTGCAGACGAACAAACAGCGTTGTCGTAATGTTTTCATCTATTAGTAAATAACAAAGTTCCAAATAAAAAAAAGCTTGGTGATATCACCAAGCTTTTTCACTTTTAAGCATCTATTCTCGGCTAAGCCTTGAATAGGTTACCTTAAGATTCTGCTTTTGCGGTCGCTTTGTGCTTGATGCCAACAATAAGAATGCAAACATAAGCGGCAACCGTAAGCGCAAGAATTGCGAAAGGTAACGCTGACCAGCCCCAACCATCGATGGCAATACCACTTACTACGCTACCTAAACCAAAGCCAAGTGAGATGAAGAACATCATCAACCCTTGAGTGAATCCACCGCCAACAAACGTGAGACGAGCTGCAATAGCTGGCGAGATCATATCCGTCACAGTAATGCCTTGTAGGTACACTAGAACAAGACCCAGTGGGATAATAAAGCCAAGAGACAATCCGGCTTCTGCAATAAAGTACAGACCCGCAATTACCACAATCGATACCACACAGCTAAGCTTAAACAGGCTCAACGCCCCAAACTTAGTTACGTATTTTTCCGCACCAACCAAAACAATCAAGCCAAGAACCGAAGCGATTGAAAGGTTCGCAGCCGACATAGATTGTGCAACGCTGTAGGCATTTTCCATCAAGTTCGGATACTGCGCTTGGAAGGCACCTTGACCTGCACATAGTAGTCCAACGGCTAATAAAAACAGACCAAAGTTAGAAAATAGGACTTTAGAGAAACCAACTTTTGCGCCATCATCTTCACTATTTTGTTGAGCAATCAATTCCGCATTATCAACAATACGCTGAGCCGCCTGCTTGTTGCTCATCATTGTTACAACCAGCAATACTGCAACCAGAACCATCATGGCAATAAAGCGTAATTCAAAACTCCAACCCATTCCGGTTACCGCAGCCAAAGCCACACCAGAAATCAGCGAACCAAAAATGAGCGTCTGTGCCATTCGGCCGAGCTTCATCGCTTCGGTTTTTTCATCGTAACCAGCAAACGTGATAAACACAGGGTTAAGCATCAACAAAATCGCCGAGCCTGTACCAAATAGTACTGAACCCACTGCCATAAATGCGAAATTTTCACCTGCTGCCAGAAAAGCTGCACCTGCCAGTAAGTAGGATACTAGGCCTAAACCTTGCGCTAAACGATGTGCTTTAAATTTGTCGGCAAGAATTCCGATAAGAGGAGCAAATAGACCCGCTAGACCAAACAAACCCATAGCAAGACCAGCTTGAGTGGCACTACCTGTCCGGGCCAGAATAAATGATGGAACCATCATAGGAATAAATACGATTTGAACAATACCGTATGCAAAATGGGCAGAAAACCACCCTTCTAGACCGAGTTTTTTCAACATGTCATCACCTCTAATGCCATTGTTCACTTACATTTCGACCGGTATCGCGAAGTGAAAGTAACGAACAATTATAATTCAGACCACTGTAATAGCAGTCATTCTTCTCTATGGCCGCAAGTATAATTGTCTTTATTAACCATAGAAGTAACATAGGGGGAGGCATTTCATTCCAATAGTATATTACCTACAAAAAACTCAACCCACTGACAACAAACATCAACATCAAACTATCTCAACGAGCTACACAATTAACACCCCACTAACAAACCACGCATTAACAGTCCGACTTTTTTAGATAAAAAAAAAGCTTGGTCATATGACCAAGCTTTTTCCTTCATTATAGGCAATTAAGCGGTAGCTTCATGGCTTGCCTGCTCTTTAACTAACTGTTTTTTTTGCTTACTCGCAACAATCAAGATGCACACATAAGAAACGACCGTCAGTCCCAAAATAGCAAGAGGAAGCGCAGACCAACCATAACCATCAACGGCTACACCACTTACCACACTCCCTAAACCAAAGCCTAGTGAGATAAAGAACATCATCAAACCTTGAGTGTAACCACCGCCAACAAGCGTTAAACGAGCTGCGATTGCAGGAGAAATCATATCTGTAATAGTAATGCCTTGTAGGTACACCAAAACCAAAGCCAGTGGAATGAGGTATGGTAGAACCATAGCGGCTTCAGCAATGAAGTAAAGCGCACCAATCACCGCGATAGAAATTACAGCACACAGCTTAAACAAGCTAATAGAGCCATATTTGGCAACAAATTTTTCAGCCAATACTAGAACGAACAAACCAAGTACAGCGGCAACAGACAAGGTTGCTGCAGATAGCGACTGTGCTACACCGTAACCATTTTCCATCAAGTTTGGATATTGGGCCTGAAATGCCCCTTGGCCAGCACATAAAATACCAACCGCAACTAAAAACAGACCGAAGTTAGAAAATAGGACTTTAAATAAGCTCACTTTCGGTGCATCTTCTTTCGCCGCCTCTGCTGCCATCGCGTCTGCATTATCAATAATGCGTTGAGCGGCGGCCTTGTTAGTCGCAATGGTGATGACGAAAAGTACCGCTACCGCAATAATCATTGCAATGAAACGTGCTTCGTACGTCCAGCCAGCGTCAGTGACTGCTGCAAGCCCGATACCAGAAAGCAAAGAACCAACAATCAGAACCTGAGACATACGCCCCAACTTCATCGCTTCTGTTTTCGCATCATGACCAGCAAAGGTAATAAATACTGGGTTAAGCATCAGCATAATCGCGGAGCCAGCACCAAAAAGTACAGAACCTGCTGCCATGAACGTGAAGTTTTCGCCAGCAATGACAAAACAACCACCCGCTAGCATGTAAGCAATCAAGCCTAATGCCTGTGTGAGTCGGTGTGCTTTAAATTTATCAGCCATTAAACCAATTAACGGCGCTAATAACCCCGCAATACCAAATAACCCCATTGCAAGACCGGCTTGAGTCGCACTCCCCGTACGAGCAAGAATAAAAGACGGTACCATCATTGGTATAAATACGATTTGAACTATGCCATAAGCAAAATGCGCTGAGAACCAGCCTTCTAAGCCAAGTTTTTTCAACATATTACAGACCTCGTAGGTAAATCACTATGTAATGTGAATAGACAAAAATAAACCGCAAAAAAAATCCATTTTTTACACTTTATAAGTAAGCTTAACAATTTCGTTATTTGAACTTATAATCCGGCGTTTATCGTTATCATCAAAGCCAAATTATTAGCCATTCAATTGGTAGGCTTATTAATCAAATTCATCATAATGACTCTACCTATAAAGTGATATAGGGTCCGGACGCCACTGTCAACATAACGCTTCACTCAGTGCCAATATTGCTATACTCTAAAAAGAGATGATAAAAATAATAGTAGCGGATCAAAATATCGCTACATTTAAGGCTGGAGCCTACCTTATGAACCTAACTAAACTGCGCGTATTTGCATTAACTGCCGAACATGGCTCGTTAACCAAAGTCGCCACCATGATGGGCAAGACCCGCACTTCACTAAGCATGGCTCTATCTAGTCTAGAAGATGAGCTTGGTGTTGAGCTATTTGAAAGAACCCGTAATAGACTCGTACTCAACGATGCCGGACAAGCCTTACTCCCCGACTGTCGTAATATATTAAACATGGCGGAAAGCCTATACTCAAAAGCGGAACAGTTTCGTCAAGGGGACAGCGACAAAATACGTATTGCCTATGATGATACGCTACCTTCTACCTTTTGGCGTCAGCAGCTCGTTGCCCTATCGGACAACTTTCCTCATTTGTCACTAACGGCAATAAAAGCCTCCAGCGCCGATATTCCAACGCTAGTAAAAGATGGGCATGTCGAACTTGGCTACGGGTTAGTCTTTAGCTCTGGTGATGATCCTCAAATCAAAGTTCGCTCGTTACATCGAATTCGAATGATGGCGGTCTGCTCTCCTAAGCACCCCTTAGCACAATTAAATAACGTCACGTCTACTGACATTAGTGCTCATCGCCAAATTGTTTTGTCGCATTTATTTGAAGAGATTCACGAAGACTTCCGACCAATTTCAAGTAGCACAATTAGCTTCTCTAACCACCAAGAAGTATTAGAAGCCGTCGTTGATAATTTAGGTTGGGCAATTATCCCTGAAACCCTAGTTAGGCATCAGTTAAGACAGGAACACTTAGTTGTTGTGAAGCATCCAAATGGCATGTATTTCGAAAGTTTTGGCGAGATGTCGCGCCCGAATGATCACGCAGTTGAGACACGCCAATCACTGATCGACGGAATAGAAGAAGGCATTTACGATTTGTTCTAAATTACACCACCTAGAAACTAGGCATCACTCTTTCCTAGGTTCAGAGAACTGCACCTCTCCGTTCTTTCCCTGCTAAAACGATAAAAGCCGAAGCAAAATGCTTCGGCTTTTTCGTTGTCATCAATCGGGGTAAATTGATTAAACGATGCGTAGACCGCCTTGAGCGATAGCAAAACGACGTGCACGTGTGTAAGACAGTGCGTTCGTGATGCCTTCACCAGTAGGACCAGCGATTGTGAACGTTGAAGTACCTTCAGCGTTGTAACCTACACCAGATAGTGTTGGGCCGTTGTGAGCGAAGATAGTTGTGTTAATTGCACGACCGAACTTAGTCACGTTTTCAACGTTACCAGAGTAGATGCAAGAAGAGTGCTTGTTACCACGCTCTGCCGCTACTGCGCGCTCGATAGCTTCGTCGATGTTTGCACAACGAACAACTGGAAGTACTGGCATCATTTGCTCAACGTGTACTAGTGGGTGATCGTTCTCAACAACCATTACCGCTAGACGAGTTTCAGATTCAACACCGATAGACTTCAGGATTTCACCAGCGTCTTGACCTACGTGTTGCTTAACTGGGTGCCATACGCGAGCGATTTCTTGAGCAGTACAAGGCTTAGCACCGTCGATTTCGTCCATAGTTAGGATTTGTGCAGTTAGCTTCTCAGCTTCTTCTGCAGAAAGAACGTAAGCGCCTGTTGCTTCTAGCTTAGCTAGGAATTCATCAGCAACTGAATCTTCAACGAATACTTCTTTCTCACCGATACATAGTAGGTTGTTATCGAAAGATGCGCCGCCGTATACGCCAGCCGCAGCTAGGTCTAGGTTAGCAGAAGCGTCTACGATTACAGGTGGGTTACCAGCGCCTGCGCCAATACCTTTCTTACCAGATTGTAGGATAGCTTTAACTAGACCTGGGCCACCAGTACCAACAAGCATGTTGATTAGAGGAGACTTAGCGATTTCGTTAAGCGTTTCTAGAGTAGGCTCTTTAACCATAGTGATTAGGTTAGCTGGGCCGCCTGCTTCAACGATAGTCTTGTTTAGAAGATCAATCATTACTGCAGAAACAACTTTAGAAGATGGGTGAACGTTAAACGTTACCGCGTTACCAGACGCTAGCATAGAGATAGCGTTGTTAACGATAGTTTCAGTTGGGTTAGTTACTGGAGTAACAGCACCGATAACACCGTATGGTGCACGCTCTTCTAGAGAGATACCGTGGTCGCCAGACCATACTTTAGTTTCTAGAACTTCAGTACCTGGAGTCTTAGCTGCCGTTAGTTGGTGCTTAGCGATTTTGTCTTCAACACGGCCAAGTTTAGTTTCTTCACGAACCATTTTTGCGAAGTCTTCAGCTTTAGCTAGAACAGCGCCACGCATAGCAGTAAGGATCGCTTCACGACCTTCTTTAGTAGACGTTGCGTAGAATTCTACTTGAGCTTTGTGAGTTGCCGCGATTGCAGCTTCAACAGTTGTGAATACACCTTGTGCATTATCGATATCAAAAGACATGTTTATTACCTCTGTAAAGTATTAAGTGGTTGTCCACTTTCGCAGAGCAGACACTAGAACCTGCTCTAATCTTTATTTAGTTAGGCGTCACTCATTCATTAAGCGCCGCCATTTTATTAAGCGTCAGTTTTTATTAAGCGTAAGTTTGAGCAGCTTCTTCGCCGTTCACTACACGCAATGTACCTAGTACAAGAGCTTCAAGCTCTACTTCACCTGGGTACGTTTTAACTGGTGCTACGAATGAAACGCGCTTAGCAATTTCAGCAGTGATGTATTTGCTGTAAGCAATACCGCCAGTTAGCAAGATACCGTCGATAGCTTCGCCACCGAACACTGCACCCATAGAAGCGATTTGCTTAGATACTTGGTAAGCCATTGCGTCAGTCACAAGCTTAAACTCAGCGTCGCCAGCTTCTGCTTTCTCTTCGATTTCACGCATGTCGATGCTACCTGTGTAGCTAAATGCGCCGCCTTTACCTTGGATGAACGCTTTCATCTCTGCGTGCGAGTATTCGCCGCTGAAGCAAAGGTCGATAAGTTCGCGAGTTGGTAGGTCGCCACAACGCTCTGGTGTGAAAGGACCTTCAGAAACTGCGTCGTTTACGTCAACTGTTTGGCCACCCATGTGAGCTCCAACAGTGATACCACCACCCATGTGACATACGATTACGTTTACGTCTTCGTACTTTTTGCCTTGCTCTTCAGCGAACTGGCGAGCGATAGCTTTCTGGTTAAGCGCGTGGAAACGACCCTTACGCTTAATTGCTTTATGGCCAGAGAAAGATGCAAGCTCAGATAGCTCGTAAGTAACAGGCGCATCTGTGAAGAACGCTTCGATACCGTTCTCGTCAGCAATTTCTTTACCAATGATCGCAGCTAGGCTCGCTGGATGTTGGATTTGAGCTTCTAGAA
The DNA here is from genome assembly GCF_050337155.1 of Vibrio cionasavignyae. NCBI lineage: Bacteria > Pseudomonadati > Pseudomonadota > Gammaproteobacteria > Vibrionales > Vibrionaceae > Vibrio > Vibrio cionasavignyae. The sequence goes on along the minus strand of NZ_JAKJSR010000022.1, from coordinate 2,607 downwards.
GGTCTGCGATTACTGCATCTTCAACTTTGTAAGTACCACCAGCGATTGGCTTAAGTACGCCACCACGACATGCTACAGCTGCAAGCTCAGATGCTTTAACGCCAGCTTCTTCAAGCGCCGCTAGAATCGCTTCTTTACGGAACGCTTTTTGGTGTGCAACAACCGCACCAAATGGCGCTAGTTCTTCAGCGCTGTGACGTAGCGTTTTTTCGAAAAGCTCAGTAGTGCCTTCGAAAACACCGATTTTTGTAGAGGTAGAACCTGGGTTGATAGCTAGAATTTTCATTTCTTCGTTAACCTGAATTAGTGACTTTCTATTTGTAATTACGCAGAGATTTCTGCAGCTTCTTTCTGTTGGCTTAGGGCAGCAACAGAACACGCAAGCGCGATAGAAACGGTTTTCTCAGCTTCGCCGTCTGCACGCGAAACAAGAACAACTGGGATACGAGCACCAAGTAGAACACCCGCCATGCTAAAACCAGCCATGTACTGAAGTGCTTTAGCAAATACGTTGCCTACTTCGATGTTTGGAACCATTAGGATGTCAGCTTGGCCAGCAACCGCATCGGTACAACCTTTTAGGTTTGCTGCATATTGAGATACTGCGATATCTAGAGAGATAGGGCCTGAAACGATACAGCCTTCAATTTCACCATTCTGGTTCATCTTTTGAAGTTCAGCTGCGTCCATCGTTGCTGGCATTTTGTCGTATGGCTTTTCTTTCGCACATAGGTTCGCAACTTTTGGCTCTTCGATGCCAACAGAGTGTGCAAGTTGAACTGCGTTTTTAATGATGCCTTTCTTTTGCTCAAGCGTTGGAGCAATGTTCATTGCAGCATCAGTAAATACGTGGAAGCTATCGCCGCCTTCTTTGAAAAGTACGCCTGCGTGGCTAAGAACATTACCAGTACGTAGGCCGTGTTCCTTTTTAAGCACTTCTTTTAGAAGAATTGAAGTGTCAATTAGACCCTTCATTAGTAAGTCGCCTTTGCCTTCAGCAATTGCTGTTACAGCTGCTGCTGCAGTTGCTTCAAGGCCGTCAGCTTCAATGATTTCGAAATTAGCCAAGTCAACGTTCGCTTTTTCAGCTGCTGCATTGATTAGCGCACGCTCACCAACAAGGATGACGTCAGCCATACCTTCTTTAAATGCGTTATTCGCTGCATCTAATGTTGCATCATCGTGAGCTGCTGCAACAACCATGCGTTGCTTTTTACCGAATTTCTGAGCTTGCTTAATAAAGAAGTCTTTATTGTACATAGGGGCGATACCTTTTAATTAGATAGATGAGCTCAATATGTAGCTCTCTATTTATCTATTTCGATAGATTCTTATCAGGAATAAAGCGCTTAATACTGTGGAGCAATATGTCCGCTTAATTTTTATTCCTTTCAAAGGATGGAATTAATTTAGCCCACTTGATTTCGGTTTTAACTTCACTGAGAGTCAATTTTTTTGAACGTTTTACCGTAACTTCACTTGAACAGTAATAATTCAGTCAAATCAACATTGATAGCTGTTATATATCGTTATTCAAGTCACACTTTCGCTGAATTTAAACAATGCAAAGTCATTAATATTAAAGCGAGAATGAATGTAGATCGATCCAGTAACAGCAATAGCACTGGTGGTAAGTTACTTAGAAATAAAGGTAACAGCACAGTAACTTGATTGACGTATTTAACCCTGTTGTTATTTACCCCATCACTTTTATTGCCAATACCTATCATGCTCACCACTTTTATTAGCACTACCTCAGTATCAAATAACGCAAACATTCAGCCAGTGAATACCTCTTCTTTTATTTGCAACTCTAATTACCACTTTAGCGTAAGATTTTTTGACGCCCAGTGAAATGCTTTAATATCTCCTTAATCTAAACTTCATCTCAACGAAACAATAAAGAGATTTTGGCCTAAGTGCTTGAATCTCATTACATATAAAGTTGACTACCAATAAGGGTCGAAGATGAAATATCAAAACCGCCTAGAAGAGAGCGTAAATCGCCTAAGCACTGTTCTTGAAGAGCAAAAACAATTGCTTGCAGAGCAAAAAGCAACAATGAACTACGCTGAGCGTCTAGAGAACATCCTTACTCCTACAGACGAACTAAGCACTCAAGGCGACGACCTACTAATCGGTGGCTGTAAAGCAACTGACCTTATCGAGCAATACGGTAGCCCGCTTTTCGTACTAAGCGAAGACACACTACGTAACAACCTACGTCGCGTTAAAAATGCATTCGGTAACTACTGGCCTAAGCCGGTAAACGTGATGTTTGCTATCAAATCAAACACTAACTTCGCGGTTCGTGCTATTTGTAACGAAGAAGGCGTAGGCGGTGACTGTTTCGGTCCTGGTGAAGTTGAAGCAACTCACTACGCTGGCGCCGATCCAAAAACGATTGCACTTAACGGCACGGTTAAGCCTGAGCTTGCTATCCGTAAAGCAATTGAATACGGCTACGCGGTTCACCTAGATTCTTATGAAGAGATTGAAATCGTTGAGCGCATTGCTCGCGAAGTGAAGCCAGCTGAAAAAGTTCGCATCGCGGTTCGCCTAAAAGTTATCCCTGACGATTTCTTCAACGACTTCGAACCAGATGCC
>NZ_JAKJSR010000021.1:0-170519 GCF_050337155.1 Vibrio cionasavignyae | reverse complement strand
AAGGCTGTAATTTGGTTGGTCGAGATTGCCGCTCGGGATACACAGACTCTTTACTTCTGTCTCGAAGATAAGTGCGAACGGTATTCCTTGAGATACCTAAATCTCTCGCGATGCGGCGGATGCTTTGCCCTTGCTGATGTAAAACGTGTATTTCCACTAGTTGCTCCTGATTGATCATAATCCGCCGCTTTGTCCATTTACGAACGGATAGTTTGCCTCAGGTGGGTCAATTTTAAATCGGCGTTAGTGGGTCATTTTTACATCGGCGCTGACATTAGCGTGAAGTTAACTCGCAGTAGTACTAATCACTAAACGCAAAAAGCGCCCAATGGGCGCTTTTTATCATAAGCTCAGTACGTCGTGATAATACTGCTCGCTAAGTGGCTTACTTAGCAGACTTTGCCGATTTAGCTTTCGTAGACTTTGCCGCTTTTGCATAGCTAGGCGTTTTTGCTACTTTGCGCTTAGATGGCGCTTTTTTCGCTGCTGGCTTAGCCATTTTCTTTTCAATCTCAGCTTTTGCTTTTACAAAACGCTCTGGAAGGATTTGCGTGGCAAATACGTCTTCTACTGTTTCTGCGCGCTTGATTAGCTCAGCTTCGCCGTCTTTAACCAGTACCGTTGCAGGGCGTGGTAGTGAGTTGAACTGGCTTGCTTGAGACTCTGCGTAATGACCCACATCCATGATAGCAAGTACGTCATTTGGTACCAGCTTAGGCATGCGTGCGCCGCTTTCCCAGATTGATGGGATGCAGATAGGGCCCGCGATTTCAGTCGTTCTATCAACAAGTGGTTGTGTCATCTTGTTAGCAGGAAGTACTGGGTTCTTAGACTCTTGAGACTCCACTAGCGTTGCTAGGTAAGTAGACGCGTCCACCATGGTGTACGTGTAGTCCATCTCTTGGTCGTCTTTAACCACGTATACTGACGTTAGCAGTGTACCGATGTTACCAGCGATGTAACGGCCAGGTTCTAGCCACAGTTGTGGCACTTCAAAGCCTTCTTTGTTGAACTCTTCAAGCATACCGGCACAAACGATTTTCGCGTAGTCTTCGATAGTGTTTGAGTTCATCATGTGCTCTTTGCTACGACACTCTGGCTCACGCTCACGTGGCCAACCGCCGCCTAGGTCACATTGGAAAGGTTGCACGCCACACTCGCGAGAGATCTCAATGATGTTACGCGCGTATTCACGGTAAAGCGCATCCCAACCTTCAGGTTGCTTAGAGAAGCGACCTAGGTGAGTGTGGAAACCGTAGAATTCGAAAACGTCGATTTCTTTCACGCGGTTAACAATTTTCTTTGCTTCTTCTTTAAGAAGACCGAATTTGATCCACTTCATCGCGCCGATGAAGTTAGGGAACGGGTATGCGTCTGGTTCGAAGTCGTTGAAGAAATCTTCTGGGATAACTTTTAGACGAACGGCGATGCGAACTTTTTCAGTTGGCTTCACTTCGCGAGCGATACGCTCAACGATTTCGATCTCTTCATAAGAGTCTAGGTGAACCGCGTAGCCGTATTCAATCGCTTTACGGATAGCAAGCTCAGGCTTAACTGTACCGTTAAGTGCGATAGTTTTTGGATCGGCACCTGCGTAGTGAGTTGCTTCCACTTCACCAGGACCGAAACAGTCACCGCCTACGCCTTCTTCGTTACAAATAGCACGAACCGCGAAGTTAGTGTTTGATTTGATAGCAAACATAACGTTTACCGGCTTTGGCCAGTAGTTACCGAAAGCGTTCTTAACACGACGTAGGTTGTTACGCAGTGTGTCTTCGCTTAGTACGAATAGCGGGCTACCGTATTGCTCGATAAGATCAGAGGCTTTGCAACCGCCGATGTATAAGTCGTCGCCTTGAGTGCTTAGCTCGTCAGTAGGAGTAAGAATATTTTCGAGGCGTTCAGCATAGTTTTGGTTCGCTTTATGCTCGTCCAACAGTTGTTGCTGAGTCTCTAAAATAGTGCTCAGTTGCTTTACAGATTCTTCTAAAAGCGCATGATTTTTCATATTCGTTCCTCACGAGATCGTTTCAGTTTGTGGCATGCTTTTGGTTAGCATTGCTCGATGAATACTAGTCTATCTGGCGGCTAAAAATTCAACATGTCACTCAGGGTCAATTAATCTTACGCTTAATGTTAACGTTATGAATTGTCTGGTCTTTATTTATGAGAGGTGATGAGAAGATATTTTTTGTGACGATGAGCAAGTCCTGCGTATGGGGGTTATTTACGTAACTTTCATTGCGTTAAAAATAGCCGTTCATAGGGGGGAGGGAAGGTAACTTGCTGATCTTTAGTCCAATCATGAATCGGGTGAGGAGTCGTCAAGTAACATGCTCGAGAAAATTAAGGTGCTTGGTCAATTAATCTGACGCCCAGTGACGGTGCTGAGCGGCAAACTTAGGTTAGATTGTAGTCAATTTAAGGCGGGTCTCTGAGTCTTATCACTTTCGAGTCATAGCACTTTTTGAGTTTTAGTACTTTTTGAGAATTAGAACTTTTGAGTCTTAGTACATAGAGTGTCGCCAAATAACTCGAAGAGAGAAGACGATGTCTGGCTCTTCACAGTACCCAATTTTACGAGGTAATTATCATGTCTTTTGATATCAACAACGCTAAAGGTGTATTCGCGACAGTGGACGCTGCGATTGAAGCAACTCATAAAGCGCAACAAGAGTTTTATGTGAACGCCACTAAAGAAGATCGCGAAGCCATCATTGCTGCTATCCGTGGAGCAGTATTAGCGCGTGCAGAAGACTTCGCTAAAATGGTTCGTGAAGAGACAAAGCTAGGCCGTGTTGAAGATAAAATTGCCAAGCACCAACTAACAGCAGCTAAGACGCCAGGTACTGAAATTCTAGATACAGAAGTATGGTCGGGCGATAACGGCATCTCTTTGGGTGAGCGCGCACCATACGGTGTGATTGGCGCAGTAACGCCAGTGACCAACCCAACAGAAACCATTGTTAACAATGCAATCTCTATGCTTGCGGGTGGCAACGCGGTGACGTTTAACGTTCACCCTTCTTCTAAAGTCGTGTCTGCTGTCATGATTGATATGCTAAACACTAGCATTGTTGAAGCGGGCGGCCCAGAAAACCTTATCACTATGGTGAAAGAGCCAACGCTAGAAACACTGAACGAAATCGCGAAATCACCGCTTATTAACATGCTTGTTGGTACGGGTGGTCCAGGTCTTGTTAAGGCGATTCTACAGTCTGGTAAGAAAGGTATTGGCGCTGGCGCAGGTAACCCACCTGTCATCGTCGACGCTTCTGCTAACCTCGACCTTGCTGCTGCTGGCGTATACGGCGGCGCATCTTTCGATAACAACTTGCTTTGTATCGGTGAGAAAGAAGTCTTTGTTGAAGAAGCGGTAGCCGATGCGTTCCTAGACAAGCTAGAAGAAGTCGGCGCTTACGTTCTATCAGCAGAAGAAGCAGAGAAGCTAACCGAGCAAATCCTAACGCTTGATGAATTTGAAGGCGCTAAGCCTTGTACTGCGCATGAAATCGCACGCGTGTGGCACCCGGTGAAGCAGCATGTTGGTCAAGACGCTGGCGACATCCTGAAGTCTATTGGTGTTGAATCTGATACTCGTCTTGCGGTTATGCTTGTTGAAAATGATCACCCACTTGTGCACGTTGAACAAATGATGCCAGTACTGCCAGTGGTTATCTGTAAAGATATCGATGAAGCGGTTGAGCGCGCTGTTGCAGCAGAGCGTGGTAACAAACACTCTTCTTGCATTTACTCAGGTAACATTGACAACGTGACTAAGTTTGGTCGCGCGGTTAACACCACTATCTTTGCTCACAATGGCCCAACGCTTTCAGGTGTTGGCTACAACGCAGAAGGCACGTCAACGTTCACGATTGCAGGCCCTACGGGTGAAGGCATTACTAATGCGCTGTCTTACACACGTGCACGCCGATTCGCTATCGCTCAAGGCGGTCTGCGCATCGTTTAATCGACGTAGTTACTTTGTTAGAAAAGACGCCTTAGGGCGTCTTTTTTTGTACCTGAAATAACGCTTAACAGTAATCATCGTATCGATATCTTTTAGCGCTAATATCGCTTGTCACGTCAGAGTCTGATTACTCATGATGCCAATACAATGACATGCTGGCTTAAGACATCAATGTGAGGTGAATGTGATGCAAAACAAGCTTAAAAAAACAACGCAGACTGACATTTGGGTTGGATCAGAATGGGGTGTGCTTAAAGAAGTGCTCATTGGTCGAGTAGACCAACTTGCATATCCGACAATCAGTAAAGCGTTGGCTGCTCGTATGGGGATTTTCAATAAGCCAGATCGCGATAAGATTCTGGCTAACGCAGGAAAGCCGTACGCTGAAGCCGATCCCGTGCGTTTTAAGAAAATTCGAAAAGAAGTCGAAGACTGGGTTAATCTGCTTGAAGGTCGTGGTATTAAGGTGCATCGACCAAGGCTACTAACAGCAGAAGAATTACAATATAAAGAGCCCGGTGTTGGGTCGCTGTTTGTCAAAGATCCTCTCTCTGTTGTCGGCAAGATGGTGATAGAAGGGGCTAATCGTTTTCCTATGCGCCATAAAGATGTGTTTACTTATCGTCATATTCTTAACGAGCGTATTAGCGGCACTGACGCCAAATGGGTAACCATACCAACCCCTCAAACGGACACCCATTGTGTAGAAGGTGGCAAAGGGCCATTTTTGACAGGTGGCGATGTGTTTGTCATGGGGAACAACAACGTGTTGCTTGGTTATAATGGTGTCGACTCGAATATGCTAGGGCTGCAATGGGCGGCCGATCTATTGAGTTCAGAAGGTTGGACGGTACATTTTGTTGAATACAGCCCGGAAGTGATGCACTTAGATTGCTGTCTCTCTTTACCTAGAGAAGGGTTAGCGTTGGTGTGTCGTGATGCTTTTCCAAATGGTCTACCTGCGCTCATTGAAGGCTGGGATATTGTGAACTGCACGTTAGAAGAAGCACGCATAGATGCCTGTAATGGCCTACCACTTGGCGAAGGTGTTTACGCGATGTCACCAGAGTTTGCGCATATTGGTAAGCAGTTAGAAGCCAAAGGTATTGAAGTGCTTTACTCTAATATGACAGAAACCAACCACGCGACTGGTGGTGGAATGCGTTGTAGCCACGCTGCGCTGGTGAGAGAAGACTAACCACAGTCGGCCACTGCTAGCGGTAATGGGTGATGGCGCATAGCTATATAGATTTAGACGGGATAACGAAAAAGGTTAGCTTATTAGTAGGCTAACCTTTGTGTTTTTCGTATGTTCATTCATTCGAAATGATGAGTGCTTCCATGACAATTACTGAAACCTATTCAGTGGGAAGCTCGTTACTCTGGCGACGTATTATCAGTGAATCAATAATACGTGTTTATTTAGGCGGATTTTGTTTCATTTCGCTTCCGGCTCACCAAGTGGTTAGAAGCCGCTGCAGCAAGTAAAGCGCCACCAATAACCAAAGTTTGGTAGTAGGCGGGAACCAGCGTTAGCATGCCTACTGTCAGTGTCATGATGATCAAGGCGCCGACAAACGAGCGCAAAACCTTACCTTCACCGCCGCTAAATGCGGTGCCGCCAATTAACACCACCAAAATAGCCGTCAGTTCCATGCCATCACCAGACAGTGGGTCGCCTAATGACATGAAACTAGAGCGCGCGATCCCAGCAAGCGCGGCAGTCGCACCCACAATGGCGTATAAGCTGAATACCACGAGCCCGGTTTTGATACCAGAAAGTTTGGCTGCGGTTGGGTTGCCGCCTGTCGCCGCCGCGTATTTGCCAAGTAATGAACGGTTTTGCAAGATGATCAAGAGCGCGGTGACGCCCACCGCGACCCAAAAGGCCATTGGCAGGCCGAGTAGCACACCATCGCGACCATAGTCGTTGAACCATGCTGGCATTTTTAAGTCGCCCATGGATTTGATCGCCGACACGCCGTCTTGTACCAACAGTAACGCAATGCCTTTGTACAGACTAAGCGTAATGAGCGTGGCAATCACTGGGGTGATATTAAACTTCACCACCAATAAGCCATTAAATGCCCCCAATAACACGCCGCAAAAGACGGTAATGGAAAATGCCGCCCAGAAGGGGACGCCATTAATGGCAAGTAGCGCGTAGATGACTGCGGTCAGCCCCATGGTACTGCCCACCGATAAATCGATGTAACCCGAAACCATGAGTAATGTGAACGCGCCAGCCAAGACTAAAATTGGCGCCGACACACGCAAAATATTGATGACATTTTTCTTATAAAGAAAGTTGCCTCGTTCAAACAGCGCATATTGCTCAAGGTTGATGCTACTTAAGAAAATAACGATCGCCGCCAGTACAAAATAGATGTAGTAATTGGCAATAAACTTTGTAATTTGTCCACCAAACGTGGGTGCCATGCTAAGTGATTTGGTTGAATCAGACATAACCCTCACCTTCCTTATTTATTTCTGAGGGACAGTGCCCACGTTTGCGCGGTGATCGCTAGAAATACCGCGACCGCTTTAAGAATGAATTGCCAATCGGGCGATAGGGTAAGTCCGGTCGCGGCCGAGGTCACGACGGCTAAAATAATGGCGCCGAAGAACATGCCAATCACCGAGCCAAATCCGCCAGCAATCGCAATACCGCCAAGCAGCGCGATAACCAATGCATCGAATTCCATTAAAAGGCCACGATTAGAAAAGCCAGATTTGAACTCTGAAGACAGCAGGACCCCAACAATACCGGCAACTAACGCACTAAACAGATACAAGTAAGTGATGTGCTTAGCGTTATCGATACCCGACAGCTTGGCGGCTTCTGGGTTGGCGCCAATCCAGTAGGTGATGCGCCCAAAGACGGTCTTACGTTCAATAAAGATCGCGACAAAGAACAGTATCAACATGAATAACACCGGGAATTGCATAGAGGTGTCGAAGACTTTTAGATTGCCTAGTACGCCAAATTCTTCAGGCAGGTTGGTATTGCGTTGCGAGCCTTGGGTAATGACCTGAGCGATCCCCCGCGCGACCATCATTGTCCCTAAGGTCACAATAATCGATGGAATACGAAATTTGACCACAAACAGCGCATTGAGTCCGCCGATTGCAAGCGCCCCCATTAAAGCACCGACAACTGCCAGCCAATAGGGTAATCCAAGCCCTGTTGAAAGCGCGGAACCGCCACCAATGGCTTGGGCGAACCACACCGATAGTACCCCTGAAAGCGCAACAATACCGCCGACAGAAAGATCGAAATTGCCAGATACAAGAAGAAAAGAAACCCCAATACCGAGTGATATGACGGCCCAGTTGTTGGTGATTAAGTTCAACATGTTTTGAACTTGAAAAAAGTTAGGAACGAAAGCGGACGCCACTAAAAAGAGGCCAATGGCAACAAATGCAACCAGTAAGGTAATGTACATTTGGTCGCTTATCCGTCGATACTCGACGGGAGAGTGATTAGGCTTTACCGACGTGTTCATTATACTGCCTCCTCAAGGCCACCCGTGGCGGCATTCAAAATATAGTTAGTGTCGACATTGGGTCCGTTTTGAATCTCTGAAACCAGTGAGCCATCGTAGAGCAAGAAAATCCGGTCACACACGCCAAGGATCTCCTCAAGTTCAGTAGAGAAGACGGCGACGGAATTTCCTTCGTTCGCTAAGCTTTTCACTAAGTCATAAATTTCTTTTTTTGCGCCTACGTCCACGCCACGAGTGGGTTCGTCAAGCAGCAGCAGCTTTGCTTGGGAAAAAAGACATTTGGCAATGACCACTTTTTGTTGGTTACCGCCGGACAGCTTTTCGGTGTGCTTTTCGATTGAGCTGGTGGCGATGGACAGTTTGTCGACATAATCCATGGCAGCGTTGAGCTCGTCATTTTCTCGAAATACGCCAAAATCCGACATTCGCGGTAGGTTCATTACTGGAATGTTTTCGCGAATGGTTAAATTGGTGAATAGACCTTGCGTGCGACGTTCTTCAGGGACTAAGGCAATACCGGCGGCGATGGCCTCTTTCGGTGAGTTGCCGACGTCTTTCCCGTTTAGGCGAATAGTGCCAGAGACTTTATCGGCACCAAAAATTGCGCGGGCGATTTCGGTTTTACCGGCACCCACTAGCCCATAAAAACCAACGATTTCGCCTTTTTTAATATCAAATGAGACATTTTTAAGTCGGTGATTGTTGAGACGTTGCGCGGCTAAAAAGACTTCATCGGTGATGGCGTCACGGGGGGAGTAATCGTGCATGATGCTGCGACCAATCATCATATCAATCAACTCTGCTCGTCCGTTAACTTCTGACATCGGTTTTGTGGCAATGTGCTTACCATCACGCATGATGGTGACTCGATCACCCAAAGCGAGAATTTCATCTAGCTTGTGCGAGATATAAATCACCGTTACGCTTTGTTCTTGTAGCCTTCGAATGACGGTAAACAGTCTTTCAACTTCTCGCTCAGACAGTGCAGCGGTCGGCTCGTCCATAATAATGACGTTGGCACCTGAAGAGGCGGCGCGTGCTATTTCTATGATCTGTTTTTGTGCAACCCCTAAGGTTGATACACGCGCGTATGGGTCAATTGACGGCTCGATAGTGGCAAGCGTGTCTATGACTCGGTGCTCAAGATCGGATTTGATGAGAAAGCCAAATCGGCTTTGCTCCATACCTAATGTGAGGTTTTCAAGTACCGTCAGTTCGTCAACAACATGCAGTTCTTGAAATAGGGTAGCAATGCCAGATTCTCGTGCCGATTGAGTACCAGTGGGTTGGTAATCATGGCCATTAACTTTCATCACACCTTGGGTGGGCTGTATTGCCCCCGTAATCATTTTTACTAACGTTGATTTACCGGCTCCGTTTTCGCCAATTAAACAATGAACGGTACTTCGCTCAATTGAAAAGCTAACATCATTCACCGCCCTCACACCGGGGTAGTCTTTAATAAGCCCTTCGATTGACAGAGCGGGTGTTGAATTGTGACTATTCAAGATGATCTCTCCTTCAGTTGCTTCCCGTTCGCACTGCGTTGCTATGAAAAGCAATACAGTTGAAGTCGGTCTTTCCTTAACACTGAGATTTTGAATATATTAAGAGAATCAAGGTCAGCCGAGTTGTGGCCGACCTTGAGCGAGGGTTAGTTGCTAAATTGTGCGTCTAGCCATTGTTCAGCATCTGGCTTTGGCATTGACCAATATGAGATGGTATAAGCTTTATAGAAGAACTCTTCTGCTTCATCTTTGGTTGGTTCAACTTTCTTATTGATCACATCCATCACTAAATCGATACGACCGCGAGCAGTTTCAATTGGTGGTAGGCCCATAGAGACTTTTAAGCTTGACTCTGGATCGTAGATTTGACCAAATTCAACCGAATCAAAATCCACACTCGCCACAATCTCAGTAACCGGCTTACCATCTTTGAACTTACCGCGACCGAGTTGCGACAGGCCAGCCATTGTGCCTACCGTTAAGTTAGACGCTTCGGAGTAAATGAGGTTAACTTCTGGTTGTTGAGTAAGAAGGTCAACAACGATTTGTTTGGCCGCTTCTTGACCGCCACTGGCATCAAGAGCTCCTAAGTTTTTCGCGGTAGGGTCCACCGATAACACGCCCTTAGCAAACGGGTTAGTTCGACCAGAGCTGACCTCGGTGTGGTTTGGCCAACCTAGTTGCACCATGACAATTGGCTTGTCTGGGTTGGCTTGCTTCCACGCTTTTGCCATTTGCGCACCCATATCAAACGACACCGTTGCTTCATCACTACGTGCCGTAGGAATACCGGTGGCGGTAATAGGGCTAAAGAAAGAGGTCATGGCAATATTTTCTTCTAATGCTTCTTCAACACCAGGTGTTGCCGCTTCACCATCCCAAATATGTAAAGAAGCGCCATCAAACGCACCCGCCGCAACTTGGTCGACGTTTTGTGTCATGACGGCAGAGTCTGCTTTACCATCGAAGATCACCACTTCTGCGCCGTATTTCTCTTTTGCATAGCGCTTTGCTTCAGTTGCTTGAGATTGATGAAAAACATTCGACAAGTCGGAAACGAAAAACGCGATTCGTTCATTTGCTTGTGTTGTGGCAGCTAGGCTTGAAGCGACAATAATACTCGTAGTAATAAGTCCCTTAGTAAATATCTTTTTCAAAGTCACTGACTTCATAATTTTCTCCATTTTTTATTGGGTATTCACTCGTCGTCTTAGGAGCAACTGCTGCTTTGCTTTAGAAAAACACCTTTGTCTTTAGCAAGCTATGTTTTGTCTTTTATCAGCAGTAAGCAGCACAACACGTTGTTCTTGATGATGTGAATTATCTTTCAGACTGTTGAAATATATTTCACGTGTTAAAAGGTAGTGAACAAAATGTAACCGGTCAATCCCATATCGATACAATACGTATCAGTTTGGTTGTTATTTGTGATCTGTCGCACTTAAATAACCAAAACGATACGTTTGGTATCATTTTAACTTGTAAAAGTTGTTTTCTATGATTACTTTTTACTCAGATGAAATAAATTTCACATCCTGTTAACGAGTCTGATGATGTATAGCGTCGTAAAAAGATAAGGTGTGAGGTCTTAATAAAGACGGTAGGAAGTAAACAAAGGTAGGGATATGACGATGAACGAACGTGACGACATATTAAGACAAACTGCAAAGGTTCTGACACTGCGTTATATGGAAAATCGCAGTCAATCAGATATTGCAAAGCAGCTTGGTCTGTCCACGGCAAAAGTGAATCGAGTCATAAAACAAGCCCACGATGATGGCTTGGTTGAAATTACCTTAAAGCTCCCGCAAGAAAGGACGCACACTTTAGAGCAACGACTGATCGAACATTTCAGAATTAAGACAGCGGTGATTCAACCCAGCCTCAGTCAAGATGATGAAGTGGTCACGCGCCAAGTCGCGCAGACCGCCGGTGAACTACTGATTGAAACCATCAAACCCGATAGTGTTATTTGCATTAGTGCGGGTAAAACCATGGCGCAGATTGTTGATCAAATAAAACCGATGAGCTTTCCCAACGTTCGTGTTGTGCCAGCTACCGGGGGGATTCAGGGACATCACTTTACTGATGTGAATTATCTTGCGAGTAAATTAGCCGAGAAACTGGGCGGCACGAGCACTCAGCTACATGCGCCGTTATTCGTCGATACCGACGAGCAACGCACCATCTTAATGGAGATGCGCAGCGTAAAAGCGGTACTTGATTTGGCACGTAGCGCTGATATTGCTTTGGTCGGCATAGGGTCGGTGGCCAGCGAAAGTGACAGTTACTATGATTTACGATCGCTTAGTGGTCATGACACGGAATTAATGATCAGTGCGCAGTGTAAAGGAGAGGTGTTAGCTCATCTTTATGACGCGCACGGAGATAAATGTGCAGAGCATATTAATAAAAAACTGATTGGTCTTAGCTTACAAGAGCTTAGCAATATTGAGCACAGTTTTGGAGTGGCGGCAACGCGTTCAAAAGTGTCGGCTGTGTTGGCCGCACTGAGAGGTGGACTGATTAATGGATTAGTCTCAGATGAAGACACCGTCGCCAGTGTTTTAGAACAAGCAGAATAGGGAATGAACATGCAAACAAGAGAAATTGGTAACTCAGGAATTGAAGCCTCTGTCATCGGGTTAGGAACATGGGCAATGGGCGGTTGGATGTGGGGTGGAACGGATGAAAAAGCGTCTATCGATGCCATTCACGCGTCGTTAGATAACGGCATTTCCCTTATTGATACCGCGCCCGCTTACGGTTTAGGGGTATCTGAAGAGCTGGTGGGTAAAGCTATTAAAGGGCGTCGTGACCAAGTGGTGTTAGCGACTAAGTGCGGCCTAGTCTGGCATACCAATAAGGGCAATCATTTCTTTGATGAAAATGGTAAGCCAGTGCATCGTTACCTAGGTGCTGACGCGATTCAACATGAAGTAGAGCAAAGCCTTAGACGTCTTCAAACCGACTATCTTGATTTGTACATAACCCATTGGCAAGACCCAACCACACCCGTTGAAGAAACAATGGATGCGTTATTGGCGTTAAAGAAAGCCGGTAAGATTCGAGCGATTGGTATCAGCAACGCCAATCAGCTCGACTTAGAGCAATATCAACAATGTGGTGTGGTTGATGCGGTTCAGGAAAAATACAACTTGATTGAGCGTCAGTTGGAAAAAACACTATTGCCGAGCACTATTCAGAGCAACGTCTCTTGTCTGAGTTACTCTTCTCTCGCCATGGGTTTGCTGAGTGGCAAAGTCACACCAGAGCGCGTATTTACCGGAGACGATCAACGAATTACTGACCCCATGTTTACGGTTGAAAATCGTCGTTGGGTGCAGAAATTTTGTCAGTCGATTGAGCCGATTGCTCGCCAAAAAAATGTCAGTGTCGCGCAGTTAGTCATTGCGGCCACGCTACAACAACCTGGTATCACGTATGCGTTGTGCGGCGCCCGTAACTCAGCGCAAGCGATTGAAAATGCAGCGGCTGGCAGTGTGGTTTTGTCCCAAGAAGAAGTGAAATTCATTGACGCCAAGTCCCATGAGTTTTTTGGCGAATTAGAATTGGCTTAATAGTCTGTTTCGTCGGTCGGCTTCATGGAGCTAAAGACATGAAGCACGATGCAAGGACAGCAGAAACCGTTGGCAGGGAGCAACAATGAAAAATAGCGCAGAAGCCTTTAGGCAGTTAACAGAGAATGAAGAGTTTGAAGCCGTTGTCATTGGTGGGGGGATTAATGGGATCAGTGTATTTCGTGAACTCGCGCTGCAGGGCGTAAAAGTGCTGTTGGTCGAGAAGGACGACTTTTGCTCAAAAGCGAGTGCGGCTCCTTCAAGAATGATTCACGGCGGGTTGCGTTACCTCGAAAATGGCGAGTTTGGGTTAGTCAAAGAAGCCTTGTATGAGCGAAATCGACTTCTCGATAATGCACCGCATTTTGTTGCGCCTTTACAAACCACCATTCCTATCTATTCCACATGGTCGGGTATGTTTGATGGGTTGTTCAAGTTTCTTGGTCTTAAAGATAAGCCGTCACAGCGTGGTTCTGTCGTGATCAAGTTGGGGTTGAGCCTATATGACTGGTTTACTAAACGTGATCAGCTGATGCCTAGTCACAAAATGCACTCTGCTCACTCAACCCATCAACGTTGGCCGATGATGGCCGCTAGGGCGAAGAGCAGTGCCACGTATTTTGATGCGTGGATTAGCTCACCGGAACGGCTCGCCATGGAGTTAATCCAAGAAGGTGTTGCGGCGGGTGGGACGGCGTTGAATTACTGCAAGGTATCACAATTTCAAAACGGTCAATTGTCTATAGAGAACGAGAAATTGGCAGAGTCAGTCAGGCTCACAACGGGACGAATCGTCAATGCTACCGGGGCTTGGGTGGACTTTACCAACGGACTTTTGGCAGCGCCTAGCCAGTATATGCAGGGCACAAAAGGCTCTCATATTATTGTTGATAACCCCGAACTGTTGGCAGAGCTTGATGACAATATGCTGTTTTATGAAAACAGCGAAGGGCGTGTTTGCATTTTATTTCCATATTTTGACAAGGTACTGGTTGGGTCAACAGATATTCCGGTCAGTGATCCTGATTCGGTGCGATGCACGGATGAAGAAATAGACTACATTTTGGAGTCTCTACGAGGTGTTTTACCCAAACTGACGATTCATAAACAGCAAATTGTCTATCAATTTTGCGGTGTCAGGCCGTTGCCGTCAGTGAATACTTCAACTACGGGGCAGATCCCTAGAAGTCACTCGATCAAAAAAGACAAGGTGGATGGGGTCGACATTTATTCTCTCATTGGCGGTAAATGGACCACGTTTCGTGCGTTTGGGGAAGAAGTCGCCGATGACTTGCTGGTGTCGTTAGGGAAACCAAGGCAATGCAGCACGAAACAAAAAGCCATTGGTGGTGGTAATGGTTACCCCGTCACGCAGGAAGCTCAGCATGCCTATATCGATGAGTTAGCCGCGTTACACCCTCATTATACTCGCCAGCAGATCAAGATTTGGTTTCAGCGTTATGGCACCCACTGCGCAACGTTACTTACATGGCTGGTTGATTTTAAAGATGTGCCTCTTGCGGCATTGCCTTCCTACACAAAAGGGGAGTTGAGCTACATTCTAGAGCATGAGTCTGTCTCGACGACCTTAGATGTATTACTGCGTCGCACTTCTATTGCGATTGAAGGGCAGCTTTCTCAACACAGTTTTGATGAAGTGTCAGATGTTGTTGCTGACTATTTTGGTTGGCAGCAAAGTGAGCGTGATTCAGACCGAGCCCACACGAAACAAGTGCTCTTACAGTTCCACGGTGTGTCGCTCGATGTGACACAACGTCCTCAGAACAGCCAATTAACACCTACCGTTACGGAAAATGAACAATTACTAGATGGAGAAGAGTATGTATTTAACCAGTAAAGTCAGGATGAACCGCCTGTTTAACCAAGGACGTTGCTTAGACGTTGCGATTGATCACGGTGTCTGCAATGAGCCATCATTTTTGGATGGACTAGAAGACATGTCTTCAGTGGTTAATCAGCTTGTTGAGGCAAGACCTGATGCGATTCAGATGAATGCTGGCCAAGCAGATTTACTGCAAAACGTGGACGGTAAAGATAAGCCAGCATTAGTGATGCGCATTGATTTAGGTAATCCTTACAATGCCGAGCGTCATCGTCATATGTGGGCGCTGCTACAAAACTCTGAGCAGCCGTTGATACAGGCGCTTCAAATGGATGCAGCGTGCGTTGTGGTTAATCTCTTTATGCTTCCAGATGAGCCGGATTTGTTTAAACAATGTGTGGCGAACATTAGCCGAGTTAAAGCGGAATGTGAGAAGTATGGGATGCCGCTTATGGTTGAGCCTTTGGTGATGCAACCTAATCGACAAGGTCAGGCCTATATGGTCGACGGTGATTGCGTAAAAATTGTGACTCTTGTTCGGATGGCTCGCGAGTTAGGCGCAGATATTATTAAAGCCGATCCGACGGCACAGGCCGAAGACTTCCATAAAGTGGTGGAAGCGGCACGTTGTCCGGTGCTCGTTCGCGGTGGAGGCCGTGAAGATATCGAATCAGTATTTAGTAAAGCCCGAGCATTGCTCGATCAAGGCGCACTGGGCATGGTGTATGGGCGTAACATTTATCAGCACCCAAACCCAAGCCGCGTTGTTGATGCGTTGATGGCCATGATTCATAACGATGCATCCACAACAGATGCAATGAACATCTATATTGGTGACAAGTAGTCGGTGTAGGAGGGGGATAGGATGTCATACGCAATAGGAATCGATTGTGGTAATACAGCGATTAAAGCGGCGCTATTTAATGAGAATGGTCATGAAATAGCAACGGTCGCCAATAATTATCCGACTCATATCCCCTGCCCAGATTTTACTGAAGCAGACATGAATGAATGTTGGCAGATTTGCGCTAACGTTATTGTAAAACTTATTGAAAAAACGGGCATTGATAGTCAGCACGTAGTGGCAATTGGTACCAGTGGACATGGCAATGGACTGTATCTTCTTAACCACGATAAGTCGCCATTACTAGCCATTAAATCATTGGATAATCGCGCGGAGAAGGTGGTACAAGAACTCCAGTGCTCAGCGCGTTTTCAAGAAATAAAAACAAGAAATCGACAGGGGGCTTGGTCATCGCAGACCGCGACACTGTTGCTGTGGCTGAAACAGCATCAACCTAGTGTTTACCAGCAAATTGGTCAGGTACTGTTTTGCAAAGACTTCGTCAACTTCTGCTTAACGGGTGAATGTGCGACAGAATGGGGTGACATTACCGCATCTGGCTTGTTTGATTTTGAACGTGACATGATTTCAGAAGAGTTGCTTAACTGCTACGATCTGGCTGATATTCGCGCCAAACTGCCGTCAATTTATGAAAGTCATCAGGTGATAGGATCGGTGACAGATAGTGTGGCAAGCCTAACTAAGCTGAAAGCCGGTACTCCAGTGATTGCCGGGCTATTTGATGTTGTGGCTTGTGCCTACGGATCTGAGGCAAGCCAACTTGGTGCGACTTCTGTGGTGGCAGGAACGTGGAATATTAATCAGGTAGTCACAGACTCGCTGCCCCCAGAAAGTATTTTCATGGCGTGTAAGTTTTCCAAAGACCGTTATTTGGCCATTGAGTCCAGTACCTGTTCAGCATCCAATTTAGAGTGGCTGGTGGAACGCTTCTTCTCGGATAAAAGAGCGCGTGAAGCGGAGTCAGGCACTACTATTTTCGAGCAGTTTAATCGTCAGCTCGAAGACGTTGAGCTGACCCATTCTCTGCCAATCTTTCATCCCTATCTATATGGGTCAACCCATCAAGATAACCCATCGGCCAATTTGTTTGGACTTAAAGGCTGGCATCAAGATATACACATCGTTTACGCCTTTTATGAGGGCATCGTTTTCGCTCACCTTGAGCATATCGAGCGCTTACGAGAGACTGGTTATCAAGTAGATTGTATTGCAATAAGTGGCGGGGCATCGAGAAGTGAGTATTGGTGTCAGCTATTTGCCGATGTGCTAGGTGTTACCGTAACCCCTGGTGGCTGCGATGAAGTGGGCGCAAAAGGGGTCGCGATGTTAGCACTTGCGAGCGTAGGGAATACCGACAAAAGTGATAGGCGCGCTCAAGCAGATCAAGATACTCAACGACGATTTGAACCAAACCACAAGCGTGGAGAATTTTTTGCTGCGCGATACCGAAAATATGGCTTACTAAGAAACGCGCTGACCTTGTTAAGCTAATCACGAGCGAATAAATAACGGCTAATTCTAGTTCAACCACGATATTACGGTGGTGGGGTTATTACGCCCAGAATATGGATTTTCAAATAATGATACATATTGTATCGATATAAATTGTGAGGTGAATTATGAGTCAATCTATTGTTTTACCGAAGTTTTTGGAAGTGGGTGAGGGCGCCACGCAGCGAGCTGGAGAGATTGCGCTTCAGCTTGGTTGCCAGCGAGTCATGATTGTGTCCGATCCCGTCATGAAAACGCTCGGACAAGTTGAGCAACTTAAGTCGATTGTCAACCAAGCTGGCGTGGAGGCTGATGTGTTTACCGATACGATTCCTGAGCCGACGGAAGCGTCGATATTGCCAGCAGTCAGTAAGGTCATCGATGGTCGTTATGATGGGGTGATTGCGTTGGGTGGAGGGAGCGTTATCGACAGTGCCAAAGCCATTGCTTTGTTAGCCCAATACCAAGGGCGAATTCGTGATTACTGCGTACCTAATATCGTTACGTCTCCCATCATGCCGCTTATTGCTATTCCAACTACGGCTGGAACCGGCTCTGAAGTGACTAAAGTGACCATTATTACCGATGAGTCTAATGATGAAAAATTGCTGTGTATGGGACCCGGCCTAATTCCTTCCGCTGCCATCATCGATTTCACTCTAACCATGACAGCCCCAGAGAGAATTACTGCAGATACTGGGATTGACGCCCTGACGCATGCCATTGAAGCCTATGTCAGTGGTAAGTCGGGTTTGTTTACCGATCAACAAGCTTTGTTGGCGATGAAGCTCATCGCGCCAAACTTACGTGAAGCGGTAAATAACCCAGACAACAAAGACGCGAAAGAACAGATGATGCTCGGTGCGACATTAGCGGGTGTGGCCTTTTCTAACGCTTCCGTCGCGCTTGTGCATGGTATGAGTCGTCCTATTGGTGCGCATTTTCATGTACCTCACGGCATGAGTAACGCCATGTTATTACCAACGGTGACCGAATATTCCATTCCTGCTGCGAAAACCCGATACGCCGAGTGTGCTCGTGCGATGGGAGTGGCTGATGCCTTAAGCAATGAAGATGATGCGGTGAAGGCATTATTGAAAGAGCTTAAACAAATCAACCAAGACCTGTCTGTCCCTTCGATGCGTGACTTTGGTATCGATAAACAGGAGTTTTGGTCAAATCTCGACATCATGTCCGAACAAGCATTGGCGTCCGGTTCGCCCAATAACAACCCAAGAATTCCAGATAAAGAGGCCGTTATCGAGCTATACAAAGCGGCGTGGTAACTGTTTCTATGTCCAGGTAATAGTCTATGTCCAGGTAATTGTGTCTACGTCCAATAGTTCATACCCAAATGAGCCCATTACAAATTAAGCCTAAAAATACAGACAAGGAAGATAAAATGATTAGCAATTTCATAAACAACCAACGTGTTGAAAGTCAGTCAGAAAGGCAGCAGCCTGTGTTTGATCCTGCAACAGGGCAAGTGCAAGACCACGTTGGGCTCAGTACCAGCAATGAAGTGACGCAAGCGATCTCACACGCAGAGGTAGCACTGCGTTCTTGGTCTACAACGACACCTCTCAACCGTGCTCGAGTGATGTTTAAATTCAAAGCGTTACTTGAAGAAAATCGCGAGGAACTGGCCAATATCATCAGCCGTGAACACGGCAAAGTGTTCAGTGATGCGTTAGGAGAAATCACCCGCGGTTTAGAAGTCGTTGAGTTTGCATGCGGCATTCCCCATCTACAAAAAGGGGAGCACAGCTTAAATGTCGGCACTGGCGTGGACTCGCATTCTCAAATGATGCCACTGGGTGTTGTGGCTGGTATTTCTCCTTTCAATTTTCCAGTGATGGTACCGATGTGGATGTTTCCGATCGCCATCGCGACGGGCAATACCTTTATTCTTAAACCGTCAGAGAAAAACCCTTCCGCGCCATTGTTTCTTGCTGAGTTACTCAAACAAGCGGGTTTACCTGATGGTGTGTTTAACGTGGTGCAAGGTGATAAAGAAGCCGTAGATACACTCCTTCAAGATGAACGAGTGCAAGCCGTGAGCTTTGTTGGCTCAACCCCTATTGCTGAATATATCTATTCTGAAGGCGCAAAATATGGCAAGCGAGTGCAAGCCTTAGGTGGTGCAAAAAACCATATGGTGGTGATGCCTGACGCGGATATTGATGGCGCAGTCAATGCATTAATGGGGGCAGCGTATGGCGCCGCGGGGGAGCGTTGCATGGCGATTTCGGTTGCCGTTGCCGTAGGCAAAGAAACAGGGGATGCCTTAGGTCGCCATCTGCAGGATAAACTCGCCACGCTCAAGGTTGGACCTGGTTACGGCCAGTCGGTTGAAAACGACATGGGGCCGCTTATCACCAAAGAACATAAACAAAAAGTCTGTGGTTACATCCAAAAAGGGGTCGAGCAAGGCGCGAGTGTATTGGTGGATGGTCGAGACTTGGAGCTGGCGAAATCCAGTGACGGTTTTTTCGTTGGTGGGACGTTATTCGACAATGTCACCACGGACATGACGGTGTACCAAGAAGAGATATTTGGTCCGGTATTGTGCATTGTTCGAGTCGACAGTTATCAAGAGGCGTTGAAGATCATCAATGACCACGAGTATGGCAATGGGACGGCCATTTTCACTGCCGACGGTGATACCGCGCGTGATTTTAGCACCAATGTTCAAATCGGTATGGTGGGGGTTAATGTCCCAATTCCTGTGCCTATGGCCTTCCATAGCTTTGGCGGCTGGAAACGTTCATTATTTGGCCCTCTTCACATGCATGGCCCAGATGGCGTTCGATTCTTTACTCGAATGAAAACCATCACCACTCGCTGGCCTGAGTCTGATGTCAAAGTTGGCTCAAAAGAGGCGACCCAATCACAAGCCGAATTCGTCATGCCGACTATGAAATAGCGAGATAACGCATTGACGTGATGAGGGGTGCGGTAGGTTTGCTTAAATTGAGTTAGCGGTCACGAGATTGGCTAATTGAGTTTGGATTGAATCGGTTGGCGATCCTGTCCTCTTCATGTTTTTAAGTGCTCACTTTTCGTAGAAAAGTGAGCTTTGTTTAATGACCATAAAAACAAGGAGAAGGCGATGAAAGCCATTAGCTTGATCAAGTCCCTTAGCTTAATAAAGTCCCTTAGCTTAAAACCAGCTATTAGTCTGGATAAGTCTAAAGAGACATGGCGTCGCCCTGTTGTAAGCAGTGTATTAGCGGGGTTATGCAGTACCTCGTTTATTGCCGCAGCGTATGCTGCACAAGGCCCCGGCTTAGGTAATCTAAGTTATGGTTCATCTGAAGCATTTACTCATGTATCGAGTCCGCTTGTCGATGATACCACCAACTTTTTGCCACCTGATTACCCTGGACGAAAACATTACGGTGTCAACGTTATGACCATGCTTAATGGTTATATGGTTGGTGTATTTGCCCCCGACAGTGGCGGTGGCCCCGGTGGGTGGATTGCGCTGGATGTCTCTAACCCAAAATCCATGCAGTTAGTGAAAACGGTGTATGAGCCAGATTTAGCTAATTTGAACCGCACTGGAGATGGATTAAGAACGGCTGAGTTTAGAGAGCCACATTCGTTTGGTTTAGGTGAAAACAATACGATTGCTATTCAGACGGGTAAGGGTATTGAAATCTGGGATTGGTCTGATGTTGCAAACCCAATTCGCTTATCAAAGCTCGCGATATCAGGGGTGAACTTTGGTGATTATAACAATGTGTCGTGGCAACTTTTCTGGCAAGCACCTTACCTTTATATCGCTCGTGGTAATGCTGGGCTCAGTATCGTTAACACCAGCGACATGAGCAATCCCACATTAGTGAAAACGGTCGCAAACTCTGAACTGGGTGGCTTTAATATTGGGCCTCTGTTTGCATTGGGTAACCGTATGTTTATCTCAAGCATGGAAGGGACGGCGGGTTTCTCTATGCTGAATATCGATGATCCAGTCAATCCAACATTAGTGAAGACGGTGAATCGACTTCCTGAAAAATACTATGCGTCCTGTTGGGATGGCAAATACGCCTATTTTGGTGCTCGAAGTACCAATGATGCATTGCGCGTTTATGATACGACCACCAACCCAATGAGTTTGGTTAACGAAAAGCTTACAGGCTTTGAAAACCTTTACTGCAACGTGCAAGACAATAAATTGTTTCTGGGTAATCAAGACGACATCGCGGTGTTAGATGTGAGTGATATCAATAACATTCGCGAGCTAGGGCGAAGTTCTCTTAATGCGACGAGCAGTAACACCGATCATGGGCAAGTGTTTCCATTTGGTAACCTAGTCTGGGTGGGGAATGACCATGGGTCGGGAAGTGGGCTGATTGCTCATCAAAGTACCGCCGACCAGGTGCCGCCTTATATTTCTGCGGCCAATCCAGCGATTGATTCGACCTTGCAACCACTATCAACCCGGATTGGTGTTGCACTGTCAGACAGTGTGCTAATGGAATCAGTCAATAGTAGTTCATTTACCGTAACAAAAATTGGCAGTGTGACACCCCTTCAAGGCCAATACAGCACCAACTTAGGTTTTGTTCACTTCACTCCATCGCAAAGCCTAGAGGCGGATAGCATTTATGAAGTTGTGCTTGAAGGAATCGAAGACTTTGCTGGCAATCCAATGGCGCGCACTGAGTATCGATTTGCTACAGGCTCTCAAGTCGGGCATGACGTTTCGGTGTCGGCGAACGATAAAGTGACGTTAGGCAGTAGCGTGAGTGTTTCTGCCTCAACCGTCCCTTTGCTAGGTGGCACTGTAGAGTATTCGTGGAACTTTGGTGATGGAGGGAATTCGACGCCGTTCTCTGCGAGTGGGAATGCCGATTATGTGTATGGTCAGCCGAATCATTGGTCGGCAGTTGTGACGGTCAAAGAAACCACGGTTGACGGGGTATTTGAAAGTAGCCAATCGGTACCGATTACGGTGTACCGAGAGCCAACCGCTACCTCACCCACTGCCTCCTCTACTATTGTTGAGTCGGCAGGCCAAGTGGTGGTGGTCAATGAAGATAATGACACGATAAGTGCGATCAGTAATGTGGCGCCTTATGCTAAGTTGTGGGAAACCGCAGTCGGTGATCAGCCAAGAACCTTGGCGGTAGCACCTAATGGCAATCTCTGGGTGGTGAATCAAGTAGACGCTACGATTTCTATCGTGACTAACGCCGGACTATTTGTTGAAAATATTGCTCTGCCACGAGGCTCACAACCCTATGGTATTGCATTCTCCCCAGATGGAAGCAACGCTTTTGTTTCTCTTCAAGCGAGTGGCCAACTGGTTAAAATTGACCCAAGTTTGAAAAGTATCGTGGCGACGGCTGATGTGGGGCATAGCGCTCGTGGATTAGCGATAGACAGTGCTTCTTCTCGGGCTTTAGTGACCCGCTTTATTTCTCCGCAATCTAACGCTGAAGTGGTTGCTGTTGATGCCTCAACAATGACCGTTGACCAGAGTTACCTCATTAGCAAAGATACCACCACGGTTGATGGACCAGACAGAAGCCGAGGCATTGCGAATTACCTAGGTTCGGTAGCGATTTCTCCTGATGGCTACAGTGCTTGGTTACCATCCAACAAAGCTAACGTCGATCGCGGTGCGTATCTTGAGGGGGATGACGCGAAAGCGTTAACCTTTGAGACGACGGTAAGGGCGGTCGTGAATAGACTCGATCTTAATACCAATACAGTGATGGCGAATGCGCTTGATATCGATGACCGAGCGCAACCCAAAGCCGCCGTATTTAGTGATATTGGCGACTTGGTTTTTATTGCTGTTGAAGGTCAAAATAGTATTGAAATTCGTAATACCTTTAATCTAAATCGAGCGGGGGAGATTTTCGATACCGGGCTTGCACCACGTGGATTATTGCTATCTGGCTCAACACTATTTGTCCATAACTTTATGTCAAGAACGGTGTCTGTCCACGATGTCACCACCTTTCTTTCTGACCGAGGTGATATTTCAACACTCGCTCAGGTTTCGGTTGTGGCTAATGAAGCGTTACATCCAAGAGTATTGCGAGGGAAACAAATATTCTATAACGCCGCCGATGCCAGAATGACGCAAGATGGCTATATTTCTTGCGCAAGTTGTCACGCTGATGGCGATAGTGATCATCGAGTATGGGATTTCACAGATCGAGGTGAGGGGCTAAGAAATACTATCTCACTTCTAGGTAAAACAGGGACTGGTAACGGTCGAGTGCATTGGACTGCCAATTTCGATGAGATTCAAGATTTTGAAAACGATATCCGTTATGCGTTTGGTGGACGCGGCTTTATGGTGGATGCCTTGTTTACTCTGGCAGAAAACCCTCTAGGCGTATCTAAATCGGGCAAAAGTGAAGACTTAGATAACTTGGCGTTCTATGTGAGCAGCTTAAACCAATTTCCGAAAAGTCCGCATCGAGAGCCTTCGGGTTTATTGACGGCTGATGCATTGACTGGCGAAGCATTGTTTAGTTCGAAAAGTTGCGATAGCTGTCACTCTGGCGTGTATTTTACCGACATGCAGCGACATGATGTTGGCACCATTGAAGCGTCATCAGGGCAAGGTATCAATGCTCCGTTAGCTGGAGTTGGCTTTGATACTCCAAGTCTTATTGGGGTTTGGAGTAGTGCGCCGTACTTCCATAACGGACAGGCTGCGACACTCGATGATGTATTGCAAATCGGGACACAGCATACGGTGTCCAATAGTACCGAAAGAGCAGCACTTGTCGCATATCTTGAGCAGATTGAATATGAAGGGCCAGACATTGTCGTCCCAGAGCCGCCACAAGCGACAGCTTATACCTACTTAAGTGACTTAAATGAATCAGCGGCAACGAATGGTTGGGGGCCGATCGAGAAAGATACCAGCGTAGGGGAAAATGCCGCAGGAGATGGGCAAGTAATCTCTATTGGGGGGAGTGAATTTAAAAAAGGCCTTGGTGTTCATGCCCATTCTGAAATTACCTATAGTCTGACCGGAGGCAATTACGACCAGTTCACGGCTTTTATTGGCGTGGATGATGAAACGGGCAGTTCAGGTTCGGTGGTCTTTGAAGTGTGGCTTGACGGCGTCATGGCCTACCAAAGTAGTATTCTACGTGGTAGCGATGTCGCTGAGTATGTGGCAGTGAATATAAGTAGTAGCGCGCAAGAGTTAAAGCTGGTGGTAAGCGATGCGGGTGATGGCGTTGGCAGTGATCATGGTTCTTGGGGAGATGCAAAGCTGCGTACCCCTAGTGATGGTACTAGCTCCGCAGTTCCTGGTCTGTTTTATGGCACGCTTTCTGGCAATATCAATGATACGGATCCCAATCCTAAATCCGCCATTACAACCAACTTGAGTGAAACCGAAGATGCCATTGCAGGCAATACTACAGAGGTGTATACCGGTTATATCTACGATGCTGATGGGCAAATTTCGTTTAGTGAGAACAACGATGACAAGACGCGCCTTTGGATAGATGGCCAATTGGTATTAAGTAGTGATCTTTGGAGTGATAGAGTGTCCACTACCAATCTTAACCTCTCTCCAGGTTGGCACCAGTTTGAACTCAGATTAAGTAACGGTAATGGGGGGAGTGGTCCTCATACAGGATTTGCTTTTGCCTATGATCCAGATGGGGGGACCAATTGGATTCATCCTTCGGATAACGGCACTGGTAATTTATTCATGACCGAAGACCCTGGCAGTAGCCCAAGCGTTCCAACAACTGTCTATTTGAGTGACCTTCAGGAAGATTCGTCGACTAACGGCTGGGGCTCAATCGAAAAAGATATGAGTAATGGAGAAGAAGCTGCGCAAGACGGAACGACGCTCTCGATTGGAGGACAGACCTTTGCGAAAGGTCTTGGTGTTCATGCTAATTCCACTGTTAACTACACTATTCCTGCGGGTCAGTACAGTCGTTTCTCTGCGAGCATCGGCGTTGATGATGAAGTGGGTAACTCTGGCTCGGTGGTGTTCCAAGTAGAATTAGATGGTGTGCTGTATTATCAGAGTGCAACACTAACAGGGACAGACACCGCAGAAGTCGTGTCTGTTGATATCCCCGTAGACGCCATATCGCTGTCGCTTAAAGTGAATGATAGTGGCAATGGTAACGGGTACGATCACGCAAGTTGGGGGAACGCGGCACTCGTTC
Organism: Vibrio cionasavignyae; assembly: GCF_050337155.1. Taxonomy (NCBI): domain Bacteria; kingdom Pseudomonadati; phylum Pseudomonadota; class Gammaproteobacteria; order Vibrionales; family Vibrionaceae; genus Vibrio; species Vibrio cionasavignyae. The sequence goes on along the minus strand of NZ_JAKJSR010000021.1, from coordinate 145,584 downwards.
AACACTAAACCCTGAAGGGCTTACTATAAGGTAAGCCCTTATTTTGTTATTGAGTTCGATCGTTCTTGAATTAGGCTAAGTGTTGAGTTGCACTTACCTAATAAAACCAATAGGCTATCTAAGTCTATTGAATATCGTTTCAAGGAAGAACTCAGTTTTATGGTCACTTCGAATTCACCTAAAGCCAGTGCAACTAAAGCCAGCGCAATAAAAGCCAATCAAGAGCAAGTCGATTCAACTAGAGCTCATTCAGCAAGTGCGACTAAAGGCTCCACTTTAGACCGAGTGTTGCAAGTTGTCGCGGTCGTTGCCAAAAGTCGAGGTCAACTCAATAGAGAATTGATAGCGGAACATTTGGCTATGCCTATTGCTTCTGCTAATAAATTGATTAATCAGCTTATTTCATTAGGTCATCTTCAAGAAAACATAATAGGTCGAGTAATCGCGGGGCCCAATCTTCAGTCGCTATCTCATGACATTTTGAAAAATCAGCGTTTTTCTGAGCAACGTACCTCTGTATTACAGAGACTTTCTGACCGTATTGGAGAAACGTGTGGGATTTCAGTGCCGAACGGTATCGAGATGATTTATTTTGAGCGCGTCAATTGTAATTGGCCGCTGCAAATTAACTTGGCAGAAGGCAGTCTTGCTCCAATCGCTGCGTCCGCGTCGGGTAAGCTCTATTTATCATCACTTGATGCCACGATTCGTGAGAACGTAGTTCAGCATATGGGGCTTACAGAATACACCTCAAAAACCATCACCAACGAAGGTCTATTTCTCGAAGAATTGGCGCGCATATCTGAACAAGGTTTTGGTGAAGATAACGAAGAATTTGTTGATGGTATGGTTGCCATATCTGTACCCATTAGCTCTGGTGAGCTGAGTTTTGGGTATTTGTTTTGTCATGCCCCTAGCTTTCGCATTTCGTTAGAGCAGCTAAAAACGCACCTTCCAGAATTGCAGTCTGCTGCGAAGGAAATATTGGACTTTACCTTAGATGAGTTGAACTGCGGATAGCTCTCAACACTAACAGCACTAGTAGCGGGACTAGTAGGACTAGTAGGGACACACACCGCAGAAGTAGTGGCTGTAGAAAATCAAAGGACAGACACAAAAGTATGAAATTAGTTTGATTTTGTCTAATTCGCCTATTCACCGACACTTCCGTTGAAAGAGAGCTGCTAAGGTACTTAAAACCTTCATAGCGGATCCTATTGTGACAACAGCCAGAAAACAGCTCATCTCTGTTGATGTGACCTCTTATTACCACTGCGTATCACGTTGTGTGAGGCGAAGTTTTTTGTGCGGTGAAGACCCTTTGACCAACACTAGCTACGAACATCGAAGAGAGTGGATTGAGAGAAAAATTCACGCTCTGACACAGGTATACTGCATTGATGTTTGCGCCTACGCCATCATGAGTAATCATTACCACTTGGTGTTGCACATTAAGAAAGACAAAGCGCTAGCGTTATCGCTTCACGATGTAGTTGAGCATTGGGCGCGAGAGCATCAATTGCCCGTACTCATACAGCGTTGGCGGAATAAGCAACTCACTAACCAAGCAGAAAAAGACAAGTGTCTTGAGCTCATAGAAACATGGCGGGAAAGACTATGGAGCTTAAGTTGGTTCATGAAAGAGCTTAATTACGATATAGCATGTAGGGCGAACCGAGAAGACAGCTGCACGGGCCACTTTTGGGAAAGCCGCTTCAAAAGCCAAGCGCTACTTGATGAAAAAGCGCTTGTCGCGGCGATGGCGTACGTGGATTTGAATCCTATTCGAGCGGGCATTGCTAACACCCCTGAAACATCGGAGTTTACTTCTATAAAAGCCAGAATCGTTGCGCTGAGTAAAAATTTGGCTACAGCTCCGTGTTTACATCCCTTTATTGGCAACCCAACGAATGAAATGCTAGATGGTATTCCGTTTCGCCTGATTGATTACATTGATTTAGTTGATTGGACAGCACGCCAATTTCGAAAAGGAAAGACCCGTATGGACGATAATCAACCGCCTATTCTGGCTCGTTTGGGCTTCAATCAAAGACGTTGGTTATCAGTATGTAGGACATTGGAAAAACCCCGCTCTACTGCTATAGGTAGTTATGCTCAGGCCCAGAGTGCTAAGCTTGCTCTGAACAAACAAAGAATACAGATTTATCAACTCGAATAGCTAAAAAGCTGACTCTCCCCGTGTCTTCGGTTATTTCAGTGGAACACTGGTCATTGGCAGGCCTGATGGAATGCGCTAAGAACAGTTTATACCGTCAAACTGGTAAATAGCCCGGAAATGGTCTCTTAATTCATGAAAGACATCGGCCCAGTACCTTAAAGGGGGCGGCATTTGTATGGGATTATTATCAAGATGAGTGCCCATTGAGCTCTTTCATTTTGAATATTTAAAGTGTGTGTCCTTGTTATAGCCTGAGCCCTTGTTGGAGTCTTAGAGGGGACATTTGTTTGGAGTCATTATCAAGATGAGTGTCCATTGAGCCCTTTCATTTTGAGTATTTAAAGTGTGTGTCCCAGCTAGAGGGCGTCCCAGCTAGAGGGCGAAAGTGTGTGTCCTTACTAGAGAAGGGGCAGATAGCAGTCAGCAAGATCCAATGGTTAAGTCTTTCTGAACAGGGTAAGCGTTGGGTGACCATTCTACTTATGCTGGCGAATTACTCTTTACTATCGGCTGACAACTTCATGTTTTGATAAACCGCCTCTAAACTCTGTTGTGCTATTCGTAAAATAGGGAGGTAGTTTTCAAGGTCGGCGACACTTTTGCGGCTTTTAGGACAGTGACAAAATAACGCAGCCATAAAATTACCTAGCTGATCATAAAGCGGCAGGGCTATCGCGACCATGCCGTCGATAAACTCTTCATCATCGACACTGTATCCGCGTCGTTGAATGGTATTGAGCTCTTTTTTAAGACGCTGCTTGTCGATAACGGTGTTTTTGGCGCATTGAGATAGCTCTAATTTACTTAGAACACGACGAAGTTGTGGTGGGGTGAGAGTGCTTAAGAACAGCTTACCACTGGCTGATGCCCATAAAGGCGTTGGAAAACCAACAGGGATGACGATTTGCAGTGGCCAGTTAGTTTGAATTCGATCGTAATACACCATGTGCGGGTTAGCGTCGTCATTAGCTAGCGCTAAACCACAGGTTTCTTTAAGTTTACGGGACAGACCATGTAGGATGGCTTGACGTTGTAACTTGTGTTGGTTGGTCCATCTTACATCCAAGGCGATGGACAGCATTTGAGAACCTGGGTAAAAGTGCCCTCGTTCATCCAGTTGAACGTAGTTAGCTTCTTCAAGTTGTTGAAGCAAACGATGGCAAGTGGGTTTTGGGATGCCAGATTCAAAGATGATATCAGAGGCGGCGATAGGGCTCTTCGCTTCACTAATACGTTCAATAACATTGATAAGACGATCAACTGAATTTACTTTTTCCGACACCTTTGCTTCCTTTTAATGGCGAACCCTATAATGACATCCTTTGATACCACGTAAACTGCGGTGATGTGGGCTACAGCCGCTTTATAGTCCCAGAGTCTTCATCGAGTTTCAACTGGTTAGCGGTTCAATAACGTGTTTCAAATTTGGTAATGCGACTGAATTAATCAAAAACTCTTCTCGCCCTGGCGTTGGTGCATCTAAAACAAGCAATTGTCCTGATAGAGGGTAAAGGTGCGCTTCTTGAATGCTCAGTTCAAAATTAGCTGTGGTAACAAATAATGTGTTGAAATCGTTACCTCCAAAAGTGCAGCGAGTGGCGTGCTTTACTGGCAAGTCGATTTCATTAATAAGTGTTGAAGTGCCGATTTGTTGCTGTGATGGGGCATAATAAGAGAGCATGCCACGCTCCCAGTGGCAGATATAGAGGTTGCCTTGACGGTCGACGGCGAGTCCATCGGGGTACCCTTTGCTTTGTTCGAACTCCACAAAAACGGACTTATCGAGAATACGGCTCATGGTGTCATCTAATTGGTATTCATAGACTTTCCGTTGAAACATGTTGGAGCAATAGGCGCGCTTTAGTACGGGGTTGAATGCAATACCATTGGCAACACTAAACCCTGAATCCATTTCTTTCGCCGTGCCTTGTGTTAGTTGATAGAGCTTGCCATCTGGTGCTTCAAGATGAGTGTGATTCATGGAGCCAAACCATAAGGCACCCGTTGGTGAGGTGACAGCGTCGTTAAGATGGAGGTGAGCAGTATCGAAGCAAGGGTCTGAGAGAGGGGTGAATGTATCGAAATTCACTGAGCAATAAAATAGTCCCTGTTTGCTTGCGCAGACCCATCCATTGTCATCGCAACGTGCGATGGCAGTGATATCAAATGGGGTTGTCACCGTATTCAGTGTCCTTGTGCTTAGCGAGTATTCGTAGATCTCCTGTCCTGCTGCTTCTACCCATACCACACTATTAGTGTCTGGTTTCCATATCGGGGATTCTCCGATCTTTGTCACAACATTTTCTACCGCATGCATATTTAATTACCATATATCGATACTATTTGTATCAATATAGATTTATTCTGTTGTGAGTGAAAATTTGATAGGAGAGTTTGTGAAGCAGCGCAGAACAGAGCAATGGCGAGAATGATGTTATTTTGCTTTGTCGATTAGAGTTAGGGTGATTAGCCGCAGTTTGTTATTTTGCCAATAGAAAGTACGATAGATGCCAACCAGCGCGCTAACGGAATGAGAATCGCCCTATGCTTAATTATATCGAACCTGTATTTAGACCGCCTTCAGAGTGGAAATCGTTGATACTTCAAGTGACGAATGGATGCAGCCACAATCGATGTACATTTTGTGATATGTACACCCAGCCCCAGAAAAAATTCAGACCGAAAAAACTTGAAGAAATAGCGCAAGAGTTACAGGTGATCGCAAAATCAGGCGCGCGAGTTCACCGGGTATTTCTGGCTGATGGTGATGCCATGACATTACCTTTTCGTCGCCTGCAAGAGATTTGTATACTCATCAACCAATACTTGCCTCATGTTCAGCGAATTTCCAGTTACTGTTTACCACGCAACCTAACCAATAAAACAACAGAACAGTTGGCCGAGCTGCGCCAGCTTGGGCTTAGCTTAATGTATATCGGCTGTGAAAGTGGTGATGACGAAGTATTAAAGAGAGTGCAAAAGGGCGAGAGCTTTGACTCTTCGCTTGCGGCACTTAATAAAATTAAAGCCGCCGGAATGAAAAGTTCGGTGATGATCTTGAATGGACTTGGTGGTCCTGCTCTGAGCAAACAACATGCATTGAACTCGGCGAAATTAATGAATGCAGCTCAACCAGATTACTTATCTACCTTGGTTGTGTCCTTTCCATTCGGCGAAGAACGTGTTGCCACGGCATTTAATGGTGAGTTTCGTCAGTTGACGCAACCAGAGTTGTTCGCTGAAATTCGTTGTTTGTTAGAAAACTTACAGCTGGAAAAGACAATTTTCCGCTCTGATCATGCGTCTAATTACCTAGTATTGAAAGGCATTTTAGGCCGAGATAAGCAAGCGTTGTTGCAAAAAGTCGAGTTGGCTATTAACCATCCAGAACAGATTCCACTGCGTCAGGAATGGCAGCGAGGCTTATGAACGAGGGCCAATGTTACTCGTTGATTTTGACAATTTTACAAACTTGTATAAAAACGGGTTTTGTCATGATAGGGGTGGGGAAGGTTATAACTCTTTGAATAATAGTTCTTAATGCTCATATTTTTGTTGCTCATGGTGTGTTTTTTACAGAGTGGTTTTGTAAAATTGACAGTGTAAAAATTTCGTTGTGAAATTGTTGTCAAAAAAGCGCTATGCTATTTAACAAGCAATAACGATGACGAATTAGCACCAACGTTTAGGGGATTTGCTTAAGTTTTTATCCATTAGCTTTGAAGGAATAGACTATGAATATGCAGACATTCGATAAAACAGAACAACATCACACACATAATTTTATCGCAGAAGCTGTGTTTGCCGTGGAAATGGTCAAATCTAATGAGCTGACGCAAAAGCAAAAAATGGCGAAACAACTTCTTGATACCTTATTCCCGCTAGATAATGGCTCTCATGAAGATGTGGTGAGCTACGAAATTAACTACCGTCATGTACAGGCTTATTTCAAAAATGGCCAGCACTGTGGCCTTAAGCATGCTAAACGCTTTGTCGCTTATACCGGTGATAAATGCGCTCCGGACTCCATTTTACTTCGTGATGAAAGTGGGACGCATGTAGAAGTAACAATGGGCCGTCGTAAAGGTACAGGATGTCTTGAGTTTGTCACTATTGAAGATATTCAGCTTGAAAGCTGTACAACATTTGGACAAGCAGAAGGGTACAATGGGACGGGCCTTCGCCATTGGGTAAGTTTGGTGAAGGGGGATGAAAAGTGTCGCCCAAAAACGAGTAATGAAGATAAAGAATACACTGCGAAAAACGGTGATGACTATGCACTAGGTTTTGCGTTTTCTTTTTAACGCACTAATCTATCGGTAATATAATTTAACAATGAGCCAGAGAAGTGTCTTCTCTGGCTCATTGTTTAGACCTTTAATGCTACGTCGCCAGCGCGGCTTCGTGCATAACTTCTCCAGATAGCTAAATATATCGCTAAATCCGCCAGCCGAATCGACATGCCTAGTCACCTTCCTGTATTCTCGCACTTATTCGTAATCCCCTGTACTTTGCACTTCGTATTTACTGCTCAGGATCCAATAACGTGGCTGATTATTTTCCCATCGATATACCTTTTGAATCACGATACCAATGTTGGTTTTGTGGCGAGCCCAGCAGTGGGACGTTACGATGCCCTCTGTCCATCAGTGGCGGAATTGAGTTGCCCACTTGTACTGAGTGCGCTTCTTTTACCGATAAAAAAGTAACGATGACGATTTGGCCGCTTCGTTTGCATATAAAGGATCGTCTTCTTAATAAGTATGCGAAACATCTTGGTATCGGTGTAAATTGGACCAAGGAAGAGCTGGAGCAGTCGCAACTAGAAGGTGCGATTTTTGAAGGTTTTAGAGCGAGCGCATGGAAAATGTATGAAATTGCGCGTGAAAGGGTCGATTTTCAGGGCTGGATGCTGACGGTAGACGGCACTGCAGTGGAGTCGTGTGATGATACTTTCTTTTTTGAATTTCAAGGCACTCGGTTTTTAAATGTAAAGTCAGCCTTGGCTTTCTATGTGAAATCAGAGGGAGTGGATGAAGCGCTGCTTACTGGTCTATTTGATATTCTAGGTAAGGAGCAGTTTGAATACTGTTTACGAATTGCGCGATTAAATCCAAGGCCGACACAAAAACTAAGAGGCCAATTGTTACGTGAGGTTGAGCAACAACGTCGAGAAACGGACCAAGCCCAAAAACTGCCAAACACGCAGCTGAATTGCGTGGATGTCAGTACTATTCAGACAGTGAGGCTCAACAACATCATGGTTGAAGCTGAAGCCATCGCATGGATGATGAATCGAGCGATAGCGACCCTTCATCAGTTGTCGCACTTTGAAGACCGCTTCTTTGAGGAACATGAGCACTTAGGTGGGCCGAGAGCGTTTCAATTATTTGATGGTATTCAGTGTTATTTAGAAGCGCGTGAGGATAAATCCTGGGTTAATCATTCAGATCCCAACCAGTCAGTTTGGTCTCAATTGGCCCTTGAGACCTCTGCTTGCTGAGTAGATAGACAATCCGTTTGTGTTCACGTCATTGCTGAGCTTTACCTCATGACAAATCCATACACGTAAAGACCTGCCTTTTATTTGTGTTTTTTATAATATTTACGTCTATATTTTAGTGACTTATATATCGCATTGATATTTACAGAGAATTGACGTAACACCGTTTAGTCTCGAGTTTATTTTGCGTAAAGTTCACAGCCAAAAACGTTAACAGCGATATGAAAGGTATCGGGGAGTCAGTTCAACCAATGCTAACAACAATTTTAAGTTTTGATCGAGAAGGCGTAAGCGCCGAAGAGGTAGAGCGTTCACACCGAATGGCCGGTATCTGGTGCTTTATCTATGCCGTTGCATGGGCATTTGTCTCTTATCAACTTGACCCAGCCGTACCTTATGATGCGATTGAAGCCTTAAATTGGGCCAGTAACGGTGAGTGGGGTAGCCCAAATAACCCTTGGTTTGTTGGATTTTTTGCTCGTGTTCTTCTAGTGTCTCCTTCAACAGAGTTTGCCTCGGCGTTTTGGTATGTCGGTCATTTCAGTGTGATTGCCTTAGGTATGCTCGGTTGTTACCGTTTGGCGTACAAACTAACCGATTCTGTCGCTCTAGCATGGTTGGGGCTATTAACGCTGAACCTTTCTGGTGTCATTAACTTTGAGGCAATTCCATATAACGACAATTATTTGTTGTTTGGCTCTTGGTCATGGTTATTGTTGATGTTTACCAAAGCGGTGTATGAGAATCCAAAGTGGTGGGTTCCATTTGGTATCCTTGCGGGTTGTTCTGCAATGGCGAAATACACCACTTTCGCACCGGTCGCGATGGTGTTTATTGTGAGCCTAGCAGTGCCAAGTGTCCGCAAAGCATGGAAACAACCAATGTTTTACGCGGGAATTGCGGCATTTATTGCTCTGGTACTGCCAAACTTCTTTTGGCTGTTTGCTAATAACTTCTCTTCACTTAAGTGGGTGAGTGGGCAAGTATCGGCACAGTTAAGCCCAGGTAGTTGGTTGGCGCTGCTTTCCGTGTTTTATCCGTTTATTCTCCTTGCAGGGTTGCTGGGCAAGAATGCGTTTCGCTTTAGATCCTCTATTCCAGAGAAAGTATGGTTAAACACGTTTGTACTACTCGCGCCGTTAATTGTGATAATGGGTTGGTTCACTTTCCATAAAGGTGGACGTTTGGTGGAGTGGTTACATCCGTTTTTCATGCCAGCGCCTGCCGTCTTAGTCGCCTTCCTAGCAACGCAAATCCATGGTCAGTTACGTGGTGCTTTTAAGGTGCTCGCTGTCATGGCTTTGGTTATTATTACTGGTTATGCCTCGGTGATGATTTTTAACGTGAAGAATGCTGGCCAAGACTTTATTGGTATTAAGACACTGAGCAATCAAGCGAAGCAGTATTGGGATGAAAATAGCGACTCAGAGCTTACGTTAGTGGGTGGCAGTGAGCTTTCTGAATGGCTGACGTTTTATATCGCACCCCACCCAAAAATGACGAATCAATGGAATAACGATTCGCTGCCGAATGTTTATAACCGTCACATCACCGCAGACAAAATCCGTGCGCAAGGTGTATTGCTACTAGGCTATGCCGGGCAAGGTTGCCATGATGGTGCGTTTTCTCGGTTCACGAATGAGTGGCCCCAGTTTAGCGTAGATGTTCAAAAAGAAGTGATATTTCAAGATTCACCACAAGAGCCAGAAGAGCCAATCTGTATCGGCGTGGTCAAGCCTCAATAAATAGACGCTAATTGAAAAGTTACAGAAGATAAGAAATGGCTCGTTTAACTAACGAGCCATTTTGATGTCTGTGGGTATGTACTATTACTCGTTAACTTTGTTCAGCGTGTGTAATCAACGTATGCGCATTAGCAGATGTTTCTAAGGCGTGAGATCGTTAGTTTAGGTGCTCGCCTTATGCGACGCGAATCCCTTCCAGGTGTTGTTGACATTGCTGTCTAGCGGTGGAGAAAAATGCTTGCAGGTAATGCTTGTCCTTTTCGCTGTGCCTAACTGCAGCATACAGCCTTCGCCAGAGTCCTTCTCCGAGTGGTTTACTGGTAATTAACCCTTGTCTTGAGAATTCGCTCACCGCCCAATTCGGTAGCGCTGCAACACCAAGACCAGCAGAGACCATTTGAATTAGCATTAAGGTATTGTCTGCTTGTTTCCATCGCTGTGGTTCCACTCCTGCGGGGGTAAGGAAGTGCTTCACAATGTCGAGACGCTGCTTTTGCACTGGGTAAGTGAGCAACGTTTGGTCGGCAATGTCATTGGGTTCAATGCGATCTTTCTCGGCTAGAGGGTGTGAAATTGATGTCACTAAGCGCATTTCAAAATCGAACAAGGCTTCGTAGTGCACTTCTGATCGCGGTTGGATATCGGAGGTAATAACAAGGTCGAGTTCGCCAGCGACTAATGCAGGTAGAGGCTCAAAGCCAAAACCGGAAGAGAAATCCAACTCCACGTGTGGCCAAGCAAGTTGATATTCTTTGAGTGCAGGCATGAGCCATTGAAAGCAAGAATGGCAGTCGATAGCCATGTGTAGACGACCATGTATGTCTTCTCTTAATCCCGCCAACTCGCCTTCTGCTTGCGCGAATCGAGGCAAAATTTCATTGGCGAGCTTTAACAAAATCTCGCCTTCTGAGGTAAATTTTACTGGGCGAGTTTTTCGAATAAACAGCGGTGCACTAATCCGTGTTTCTAGATCTTTAAGTTGATGGGAGAGTGCCGACTGAGTCAGGTGTAGTGAGGTTGCTGTCGCAGTAAGCGACCCCGTGTCTCGCAATGTTGCTAATGTTTTTAGATGCTTAAGCTCTATCATGACTGTCCCTAATCTTTATCCCTGAGGACTAACTTAACGCGAATTCTTCCTTAAGTAAACGTCTAGACGGCTATAACTCATTACTAAAGGTGTTGAAAATAATTCATAATCAAGGTGAATTAATTGGAGTTGTTTCATATTGAATGGTGCGGGATAGTTTAGACATCTGGACTGCTTAATAAGGAATATCACCATGACAACAACACATATTTTGGGTTACCCACGAGTTGGCGAGAAACGCGAGCTGAAATTTGCACTTGAACAGTACTGGAAAGGTGAGACAGACGTAAAAGCACTGCAACAGGTGGCGTCTGGTATTCGCAAAAAGAACTGGGTACTTCAGCAAGATAATGCATTGTCGTTTACTACTGCTGGCGATTTCGCTTGGTATGACCATGTACTCGGAACAAGCTTGTTGTTGGGTCATGTCCCTAAGCGCCATCAACGCGGCTTCCCTGATCTTGATACGCTATTTCGCGTTGGTAGAGGGCAGTCACAAGCCAGTTGTGGGTGCTCAGGTGAAGCCGCATCAGACATGACCAAATGGTTTAATACTAACTATCATTACATCGTGCCGGAATTCACTGCCGATGATAAGTTTGAATTGAGCTGGACTCAGTTATTTGATGAGATTAGTGAAGCGAAGCAGCAAGGCCATAATGTTAAGCCAGTATTGCTTGGGCCGTTGAGTTATTTGTACCTTGGTAAAGAAGTGGAAGAGGGCTTTGACCGATTAGCTCTGCTGCCAAGACTGCTTACCGCTTACCAAGCTATTTTCACCAAATTTGAAAAGTTGGGTGTGGAATGGGTACAAATTGATGAGCCTATATTGGCACTTGAGCTTGAGTCGAAATGGCTAGATAGCTTTAAATTGGCATATCAAGTTATTAGAAGCGATGTAAAGGTGCTACTCACTACTTATTTTGATTCTATTGTTGATGTATTACCAACCATTACCGAGCTGGATGTTGATGGCCTACATATTGATTTAGCGGCAGCGCCTGAGCAACTTGATGACGTCGTGAAAGCACTGCCAAGTCAATGGGTGCTATCTGCTGGTGTGATCAATGGGCGTAATGTTTGGCGTGCTAACCTTCATAGTAAGTTGAGTGCTCTACGTGATGCGAAACTGCAACTAGGCGAGCGCCTTTGGGTAGCAACCTCGTGTTCTTTGTTACACAGCCCGGTAGATTTAGATCTTGAGACTAAATTATCTGACGAAACGAAAAACTGGTTTGCTTTTGCTAAACAAAAAGTTTCCGAAGTCAGTTGGTTATCTAGAGCGCTTGAAGGCGATGAAAAAGCGGTTGAATATTGTGCTCAGTACAGTCAACCGATTATTGACCGTGAGCTCTCTACTTGGGTCAATAAGGCAAGTGTACAGCAGAGACTCGCTGGCTTGAATGCGAACGATGCTAACCGTAGTGCTGTGTACGCAGAGCGAGCTCATCACCAAAAAGAAGTGCTTAAACTGCCATTGTTGCCGACGACGACGATTGGCTCATTCCCGCAAACCAGCGAAGTAAGACAAACTCGAGCTGCGTTTAAGCGTGGTGATATTACCCAAGCGCAATACAAAGAAGCAATCCAAGGGTTTATTCAAGATACCGTGAAGCGCCAAGAGGAAATTGGCTTAGACGTGTTGGTTCATGGCGAAGCTGAACGTAACGATATGGTGGAGTACTTTGCAGAAAACCTGTCAGGCTTTCAAACCACGCAATTTGGTTGGGTACAAAGTTACGGTTCACGCTGTGTAAAACCGGCGATTGTTGTTGCCGATATTGAGCGTAAAGCACCGATGACTGTAGATTGGACCTGCTATGCTCAATCGTTAACTGAAAAACCGATGAAAGGGATGCTGACAGGCCCTGTTACCATCTTATGTTGGACCTTCCCGCGTGAAGATGTGACAAGAGAAACCATTACCAATCAGTTAGCGTTTGCTTTGCAAGATGAAGTATCCGATCTGCAATCGGCTGGTATTAATATCATTCAAATTGATGAACCTGCTATTCGTGAGGGGTTGCCGCTAAAAACCAGAGATCATGCAGAATATTTAAACTGGGCGGTAAATGCGTTTAAAGTTTCAGCAGCCAGTGCTAAGCCTGAAACTCAAATCCACACTCATATGTGCTATAGCGAATTCAATGAAATTATTGATTCGGTAGCCGCATTGGATGCCGATGTCATTACCATAGAGACATCTCGTTCGAACATGGAGTTGCTTAATGCGTTTGAAGCATTTAACTATCCGAATGAAATTGGGCCGGGCGTCTATGATATTCATTCACCCAACGTACCTGATGTGGAATGGATTGAGCAGTTGATTGAAAAAGCGGCGACACGTATTCCGGTAGAGCGCTTATGGGTAAACCCAGATTGTGGTTTGAAAACTCGAAACTGGCAGGAGACAGAGACCTCGTTGAAGCACTTGGTTGAAGCTGCAAAACGTTTACGAACGACACTCGCGTAGCAGCAATACACTAGCGATGAAGTTCATGTCATCAAACTGAAAATGGCTTGCATCTGCAAGCCATTTTTTTGTGTCGAACTTAATAGTAATTGAGTGCGTAGTATTATTTTTTTGCGGGTTGAGCCGCTGATTTTGACGGCTGGTCACAATACTGCTTCGTCACCATTTGGTCGACCATCATCTGTCCGCGAGTATTGCGCATCATGATGCGATAGGTCAGCCCTAAGTCGAGATTCGCTTTTACTTCTCTATCGGTACAATAAAAGTTCATGCTGTTATGCAAGACTTCATCAATGGGCTTTGCCCCTCTCGCATCGGTATTGTATAACATCATGATTTCAACGGTACCTTTACTGGCAGACGCTTTCATGATGGAAAGAGGACCATGCTCGATCGGTAAACCAGAAGATAAAATACTGGCTCGGCTTTGCGCGAGCATTTCCAGCTGACGCTGCTCATCGTCCCCCTTGCTTGAACAGCCAGCAAGTGAGGTAATGGCAGCAAGTGATAACCAAATAACGCGACTTTTCAAAAGAGATTTCATGATATTAGAATACTTTTTTAAAAGGTTTTACGATGACGCTATGATAAACGCCAGCATCAATATAAGGGTCGCTATCCGCCCATGCTTGTGCATCTGCTAAAGAGTTAAACTCTGCAATGACGGTTGAACCAGTAAAACCTGAATCGCCAGGGTTATCGCTATCAATAGCAGGCATTGGCCCCGCGGTTAACAGGCGTCCTTCATCTTGAAGTTGTTGTAGCCTGGCGAGATGCTGAGGACGAACACTCATACGTTTCTCAAGTGAGTTTTCTACGTCTTGAGAAAAAATGACATACCACATATTTGGTTCCTTCAAATCATTAAGTCGTGACAAATGGTGCGGTTATATCGTTAGCGATGGGTCGTTCCGCTCTTTGACGACGGAAACGTAACTTGGCTATTGCTAACGTACAGAGAAAAATAACGCGCACGATACCTATGGCTATACGATGTCACTTTTTAGCGTAAAAGTCATCGTCCACTGATGCTTAATTTGGATTAATTGGACGTGGTCTCCCATTTCCATCAATGGCAACGTAATGAAACGTCCCTTCACAGACTTGATAGCGCTCACCAACACCTTCTGTTGTCACAGGCTTAACCCAGACTTCAAGGTTTATAGACATCGACGTATTACCGATTTTAGTACATTCGCCGTAGCAGCACACTACGTCACCCACTTTTACAGGGTGCTTAAATGTGATACCAGAAACCGAAACTGTAGCGATTCGACCGTGAGAGATTTCTTTTGCAAGAATACCGCCTGCTAAGTCGAGTTGAGACATGATCCAGCCACCGAAAATATCGCCGTTTGCATTAGTATTTTCCGGCATAGCCAGCGTACGGATGATTAATTGACCTTTAGGAGTGGTCGTAATTGTATTTGTCATGATGATAAGCTTCCAAAAAGCAAAACAGCGACCCTAAGGTCGCTGCAATTCAGATATGGTGCGGAGTATACAAAATCCGCACAGCGAATCAAGACATGTGATCTTCATTCTCATTTTTGGTTGGTTTACCGTCTTCGTCTTTTGGCATGTATTTGTAGATGTAGACACCGGTTACGACCGTAAAGCCGAGCGTGGCAGCTAATAGACCAAAGACTTTAAAGTTCACCCATACATCGAGTGGAAACTCATAAGCGACATAAACGTTTAGGCCAGCACAAAACGAGAAAAACGCTACCCAAGCCCAAGTCACCTTCGCCCAGACGTGATCGGGTAAGGTGATTTCTTTGCCCAGCATGCCTTTAATAGCGCTACGGCCAATGGCATGGCTTACTGCTAGACCAATTGCAAAAATAGTGTACACGATGGTGACTTTCCATTTAATGAAATTGTCATCATGTAAGAAAATAGTCATGCCACCAAATACGGCGACCATTAGAAAGGTGATGACCTGCATCTTTTCTACTTTTTTATAAAGGAAGTAGGTTAAGACAATTTGTACTGCTGTCGCAGCGATGAGTGCGCCTGTTGCGACATAGATGTCCTGCATTTTATACAGCACAAAGAAAATAATCAGGGGAATAAAATCAATAAGTTGCTTCATGTTTCTTGCAAACCTTGCAGTAATAATTGACGACAGTGTAACCAAAACTTTAAGAATACAAAACCATTAGAGACAATTAGAAACAATACTATTCCTTCCGTCCTTGTATTGTAAGAGGAAAGGTAAGCGGTAAACGGGTTCTAGACGCTTGTTTTATAGACAAAGTGTAAAGAATGGGATGGGTAACAAAGTGTGCCGTAATAATTTAGGTGAGTAATAAATAACGTCGTTAGGTAACAGATACCGCGAAATTAAAGGCTAATTTGACAGTGAGTAGCCATGCCAGCAAATAGTAATGAAAGTAAACAGCAATGCAAGGCGGTTCGTGACAACCTTGCATTGAATATACTCGCTTAAACACGTTACTCTGCGATGGGTTTTTTCAGTCCAGAAATTGTGGCGTATTGTGGCGGGTGAAGGTCTTGTGGCTTGATTTGTACCCGAGCATCACTGGCTCTACAGACCCCATCGGTGTCACCGCCATTGGCTCTAACGTATTTGTGGAGCCCAGCTAAGCCATCTTTGTAATAAGAATCAAGCTTTCCACGATAGCCATAGTAGGTACATTTCTTATAGCCCCAACCATACATGTAATCCGCTAAGGCTTGGGCAAAACTGCGCTTGCCATCAAACCACGATGCGCTATTGCAGTTATAGCATTTGATTTTTCCAGAGAAGGTTTTTGGAAGACCATTCTCTTTCAATCTATCGACAACAAATCGGTGTCCGACGGTGGTTCCCCAGCTTTTTGCCATTGAAATACTTTCTTTTCCTGGGAAACCATGGCCTCGGATATAAATTTGGTCGTCATTAGCAATATTCATCAACTCTGGGATTTTCACGCCAGGCTGATACCAAACCTGTATGGCTTCTTTTTGCTTTACTGTCCATAAATACTGAATCCAACGATGGTTCTTACGTCTTGTTGGGCTGGTGGCATAGGTGCCATGTTCGTCTTGATAGTCACCGTATTCTAGCCACGCTCTACCATCTGTTGTTGGGGTTGGCATGTAAAAAATAATCTTTCCCATATTATCCTCGACGTCCTTTTCGTAGTTTCTCTGTTGGCGGTATGTACCTTTAGATCTCTTAGTAAGCCAGATCATGAGGCCATAAGTATTATGACCTAACCATAGTTGAAGAGTAGCAATTACACGAGTTAATTGAATAAAAAAACAGAATTAAAGTTACAATAACCCCTTAATTTTTAAGTGGTTTTTACATGTCTCCCCTCGGGTAGTAATAGGTTTTCTATGGTTTTCATTGCTATCTGCGACCCATGCCACGTAATAAACCCATTTTCAAAGCGCTGATATAAATTTCGGTCGATAAAGGGATATCTCGAATTACTACCTTCGATGATATCGAGTGTTGTTCACAAAAATAAATTAATTTGTATACAATTGTTGCGCTATATATCTACAATTGATGGGGTGTGTTTGCAGGAGGCATAGAATGGACGTAGTGAAGGTAGGGATTATCGACAGAGTGTTGATGAATGTGAGTATGGACTGGAAGCTATTGCTACCCAGTATATTAGCGAATTTAGCTCTAGGGGGCGTTGGGGTAGCGGTGGTAGTCAGCACTGACAACTTGACGTTCAATGAGCAGGTGTTTATCGCAACATTACTGCTTTCGATGCTGGTCATATCTCTATTAGCATGGGCAATCAAAAATAGCATTTTGCCTCTATTAGATCATGTTAAACAAGTCATGCATGACGTGAATTCTGGAAGCATTGATGCACGGATTGGCTTTTCTGGTTCTGACGAGTTTGGACAAATTGGTGAAGCGACAGATGCAACGCTCGACAAGCTGGTGACATTGCTAAAAGAGATGTCCTTTGCGGTTGATGAACTAAGAGACGTCTCCAATCAGTTGGATATTTTATCTGCTGATACCTTGAAGAATGTAATTAGTCAGGATGAACACGTCGATCGAACTCGTAGGGAAATCGGGTTAATGACGCAGACCGCTGAATGTAATACCGGTAGTGCTTCTACGGCGCTTGTGTCTATTGAGTCGTTATCAAGCAGTATACAAGTGGTGAGGCATAATATTTCAACTATAGCGGATAGCGTACAAGGATTAGCGGCAGACGCTAAAGCGGTATCTACTGCGAGCCAGCAGATGAGCGCTGCTGTTAATAAGGCCACTCAGTCGGTCGCGTTAATTGAAAAAATTTCAGAGCAAACCAATTTATTAGCACTTAATGCCGCTATCGAAGCGGCGAGAGCGGGAGAGTTTGGGCGAGGGTTTTCTGTGGTTGCCGAACAAGTTCGTGAGTTGTCAGAAACATCCCGTCATTCAGTGTTGGATATTAAAGATATGAATCAAGAATTGATGCACGTGTCAGAAGGATTACAAGCGCGAATAGCAAAGAGTAATGACAAGATAGCGAACTTGATGTCGAGTTGTCGTGAATCGGAAGTGAAGTTTGTCGGTATTTCTGATGATATAGAGCAGCTGATACATTTTGGTCGAGAGGTAAAAGGTCAGTCGGAGCAGTTATCTGGGTTAACCAACGACAATGCACAGCGGCTTAGCTTGTCAAAAACTAAGTTGCAGGACTGTATGAATAACATCCAGCAAAGTGTGGAATACAAAAATGCGTTACTGACGCTATCAACGACCATGGATAGGGTCATAGCTCGAATCTAGGGTGGTACCTTTCTCTGGCGGGCTGATACAGCGATCCTCGATATAGGGTTCCAATAAGCGGTAAAAAAGCCGATCTTTAGAAGATCGGCTTTGGATTACGGTTAAATGTCACTAAATGACAATAGGCAGCACTAGCACTGGCTCATGTGAGCAATTATGCGTTTTGCTTTTGTAATTCTATTTCTGCTTCTTCTTCTACAAGCGCATCAACAATGACTGCACATGCCGCATCACCTGTGATGTTAAGCGCGGTACGGATCATATCGAAGATACGGTCAAGAGCGAACAGAAGCGGTAGACCTTCGATTGGAATGCCTGCTGCAAGCAACACGGCAACCACTAGGAACGAAGGACCTGGAACACCTGCTTGACCCACTGCGCCAAGAGTTGATGTCACGATGATTGCCACATACGCGCCCATTGATAAATCAATGTTGAACAGCTGAGCAAAGAAAATAGCAACCAAGCCATAATAGATTGCGTTACCAGACATGTTAATCGTTGCACCTAGCGGTAGAACGAAAGAGGCTGTTGAGTTACGAACACCTAGCTCTTTTTCACATGTTTCCATTGTTACAGGAAGTGTTGCCATTGAAGATGCTGTCGATAGGGCAACCGCTTGAGGCTTTTTCATTGCGCCAAGGAATTTCTTAGCTGACGTTTTGGTGAACACTTGAATAAGTAGCGGGTAAACCACAAAACCAAATATCAAGATAGCGGCGGTGTAAACCACAAACAGTTTGAACACGACCATCAATGCGCCAAAACCAAACGTACCAACGGCTTCAGCCATTAGACCAAATACGCCAATTGGAGCAATGATCATCACTTTGTTGATCATCCAAACCATGACATCAACAATTGAATTTACGCCGTTAAGAAGAGGATCGCGCTTTGATACTTCAAGTTTTGATAAACCAATACCGAAGAACAGGCAGAAAACGAGAATTTGCAGGATGTTTGCTTCATTCAGTGATTGGAAAACGTTGGTTGGGATCATGCCGGTTAGGGTGGCCCAGAAAGAAGGTAGATCACCTTTTGAAGCGTATTCAGTAGAGAACATGCCCTCGATACCAGCTGTGTCGATGTTGACACCCGGTTCGAAGATTTCACCCATGAATAGAGCCAGTGCAACAGCGAGTGCTGAAGTCAGGCCAAAAAATGCTAGCGTCGTCGCGCCAACTTTGCCTGCGTTACTACTGTTACCTAGTCCAGCCGCACCAGAAATAAGTGCTACCGCAACCAGTGGAATAACGAGCATTTTAATTAAATTGATGAAAATGGTACCGAGCGGCGCAAACATCGCAGCTGACTGACCCATCATCGCCCCAATCACGGTACCGAGAATCATCGCGATGACGACTTGGACACCGATATTTTTTATCATTGACTTGTCTTTTAACACTTCCTTAACCTCTGTGCTGTAAAATTGTAATACTCCAGTATAGTCTTCCATTAGAACGGTTAATGTTAGACTATTATTTCGAGTGATTTTTTACACTTTATTAGCACTTATAGCAACTGTTAGAAAACGAATAATGTAGGAAAACGCACAAATTGAGTGACGAGTGGTGAATTATCCATCAATAGCAAACGTTTGCTATCTTTAGTGGTCATAAAAGAGTGGGTAAGGATAGGTGGTTTGAATAAATTGGCAGGTTGGGATGTAAAAAAAAGGTTGCACTTAAGTGCAACCTTTATGAATTGATAACAATTACGATGAGTGTTGAGTTGCGGCTTTCATTGACGCCACAAATTTGCTCAGTTCCGACAGTAGTGTGGTTGGATTATCAAGATTACGCTCGATAATTTTCACAACGGCTGAACCTGAAATAGCCCCAGCAGCCCCTGCACTTAATGCGTCTTTGACTTGTTGAGGCTCTGAAATACCGAAACCAAGTAGAGACGGTGGTGCATCGTGCTTGATGAGCTTATCTAGCTGCGTCGTCATCGGCATGTTGGCTTTAGTTTCAGTACCCGTTACTCCGGCACGAGAGAGCAAGTAGGTATACCCCCCCCCAAGCTCAGCAACTTGCTTGATCGTGTCTTCTGTTGCGGTCGGAGGTGCAATAAAGATGGGGTGCACGCCATGTTTATGCGCCGCTGCAACAAACTCTTTGCTTTCATTAGTTGGTACGTCCGCAATGAGCACGGAGTCGACGCCAACCTCTGCGCATTGTTGGTAGAACGTATCGACACCCTTTGAATACACCAAGTTGGCATACATCAGCAGACCAATAGGTAATTCTGGGTATTTATTGCGTATCTTTGCAATCAAGTCAAAGCAGATTGGTGGTGTGGTTTTCGCATCCAGAGCACGGATGTTCGCCCCTTGAATGGTTGGGCCATCTGCTTGAGGGTCAGAAAATGGCATGCCCAGTTCAAGCGCGTCTGCACCGGCTTCTACTAGCGTCTCCATGATTTGCAAAGAGAGCTCTGGGTTTGGATCGCCGATGGTCACGAATGGAACAAAAGCCCCTTGTTGTTTTTCGGCTAGGCGACGAAACATATCTTGATAACGATCCATTATAGCGCTCCTTTTTCTTTCAAAATATCATGCACAGTAAAGATGTCTTTGTCTCCACGACCAGAAAGGTTAACCACAAGCAGTTGCTCTTTTTCTGGTTCGTTGTGCGCCATTTTCAACGCGTGTGCGAGCGCGTGAGAAGATTCTAAAGCGGGGATGATGCCTTCTTGGCGAGCAAGAATTTGGAACGCTTCTAGTGCTTCGTCATCAGTAATCGCGTCATACTCAGCACGACCAATGGCGTTGAGGTGGGCGTGTTGCGGACCCACTGATGGAAAATCGAGTCCTGCCGAGACGGAGTAAGATTCTTCAATTTGGCCATGCGGGTCTTGCATTAGTGGGGCTTTCATACCGAAGAAGATACCTGTTGTACCATGTTTAAGTGGCGCACCGTGCTGGTCGGTATCAATACCTAAACCCGCAGGCTCGACACCGATAAGACGAACCGATTCTTCTTCGATGAAATCAGCAAACATACCGATAGCATTTGAACCGCCACCGACACAAGCAATCACCGCATCTGGCAAGCGACCTTCACGTGCTAGAATTTGATGTTTGGTTTCTTCCCCAATCATACGTTGGAATTCACGTACAATGGTTGGGAAAGGGTGCGGGCCTGCTGCCGTACCCAGTAAGTAGTGAGCCTCTTCGTAGCTTGCGGACCAATCACGTAGAGCTTCGTTACAAGCGTCTTTCAGTGTTGCAGAACCTGAGTGTACAGGAATTACTTCTGCGCCCATTAAGCGCATACGGAAAACATTCGGGTTTTGACGTTCAACGTCTTTTGCACCCATATAGACACGACATTTTAGCCCAAGTAGCGCACAAGCAAGCGCGGTTGCAACGCCGTGTTGACCTGCGCCAGTTTCTGCAATGATCTCTTTTTTACCCATGCGTTTGGCAAGCAGTGCTTGACCAAGTACTTGGTTGGTCTTGTGCGCCCCGCCGTGTAGTAGATCTTCACGCTTTAGGTACAGCTTTGTTTTGGTACCCTTAGTGAGGTTACGAGTGAGCGTTAACGCCGTTGGGCGTCCAGCGTATTCTTGCAGCAGTCCCATGAATTCCGCGCGGAATTCGTCATCGTCTTGCGCATCAATGAAGGCTTGTTCAAGTTGATCAAGCGCAGGTACAAGAATTTGTGGTACGAATTGCCCACCATATTCGCCAAAATAGGCATCCAATTTCGCCATGGTTGTTTCCTCTCTTTAATTCTGGTGACTCGCTGGTGAGCAAGTATTAGTAATCTCTTAAAAGTGCAAAGGCTTGATTCAGTTTATCGGCATCTTTTTTACCCGGAGCGGATTCCACGCCTGAGTTTAGATCCAGTCCGATACAGCCTAATTTACTGGCTTGCTTGATGTTGTCTGGAGACAAGCCACCGGCAAGCATAATGTCGTTGGTATTATTAAGGAGTTGCCAATCGAAACGCTGCCCCGTTCCACCGGTTTGCTCTCCGACTTGAGCATCAAGTAAGTGTCTGTCTGCATGGATTGTGGTTAGATCAGGCAGTACATCTTTGACGCCATGCGCTTTCCAAATCGCAATGCCGGCTTGCAGCTGAGGTTTTAGCGCATCAATGTAAGCTTGGTCTTCATCACCATGCAACTGAACTGCAGATAGACCCAAATCATTAGCCGTGCGAGCTACGCTGTCGACGCCATGATTTTGGAACACGCCCACATATTCTAGTGGCGCGCCACTCATGACCATTCGAGCCGCTTCAAAATCCACGTAGCGAGGTGACTTTTCGACAAAAATCAAGCCACCTTTAACCGCTCCAGCTTGATACGCTTTTGCTGCATCATCGGCGTGGGTTAACCCGCAGACTTTATTCTCACCAAGCAGTACTTTGCGTACAGCCAACTCAAGGTTGTCTGCGGCCATTAACGAACTGCCAATTAAAAAGCCTGTAGCGTAGTGTGAAAGGTCACGAACTTGCTGGTTATTATAGATGCCTGATTCAGAGATAATGATGGTTCCAGCGGGTAGCTTGGGAGCGAGCTCTTTGGTTCTATCTAAATTAACCGATAAATCACGTAAGTTGCGATTGTTAATGCCAACCACTTTGGCTTGCAACTTGATGGCACGCTCGAGTTCTTGTTCATTACTCACTTCGGTAAGAATACCTAGATCGAGTGAGTCGGCAACCGCGGCTAATTCACGATACTCGTCATCATTGAGCACCGATAGCATTAACAGAATAGCATCGGCTTGATAATGGCGAGCAAGATAGACTTGGTACGTATCCACCATAAAATCTTTGCAGATGACTGGCTGCTTAACTTGACCACGAACTTGTGGCAAGAAGTCAAAGTTGCCTTGGAAATATTTTTCGTCGGTTAGCACAGAGATCGCGCTAGCGTGATTGTTATAAACCGAGGCGATATAGTCTAAATCAAAATCGTCCCTAATCAGCCCTTTTGAAGGCGACGCTTTTTTACATTCTAGAATGAACGCGGTTTTTCCCGTTGAAAGGGCGTCATAAAAAGACCGATCAGAAGGCGTTAATTGTGCCTTAAAGCTCTCAAGCGGCTGCGACTGTTTGCGGGCTTCTACCCAAACTCGTTTGTCGTCGACGATTCTTGCTAGTACCGTTTCCATTGCTAGTTCCTATTCTTAACCGCGCGCTGCGAGTTGTTTAACAAGCTCGTAAGCCTGACCAGAGTTCATGGCGTTGATGGCTTGTTGTGCGTTTGCTTTTAAATCTTCGAAGCCAAACAGCTTCATAAGTAATGCCACGTTAACGGCAACCGCGCCTAGTTGAGCCTCGGTTCCTTTTCCTGTCAGCATATTGGTAATAATGGCGCGATTTTCTTCTGGCTCACCACCTTTGATTGCTTCGAGTGGGTGTCGGTTCACGCCAAAATCTTCAGGCGTTAATGTGTACTCGGTGATAACGCCATCTTTTATTTCTGCCACTAGTGTGTCGCCATGAATCGCGACCTCGTCAAGGCCGCTGCCATGCACAACTGCAGCACGTTTCATTCCCATTTGTAGCATGGTCTCCGCGATAGGGCGAACCAGTTTCGCGTCATAGACCCCCATCAGTTCGATGTTGGGACGGGCAGGGTTGATGAGTGGACCCAAAATATTAAACAGTGTGCGCGTTTTCATGGTTTGGCGAACAGGCATCGCGTGTTTCACGCCCCCGTGATATTGCGGCGCAAATAGGAATGCCACGCCTAAATCGTCCACGGCTTGACGCGTGTCTTCTGGGCTCATGGCAAGATTAATGCCAAACGAATCAAGTAGATCAGAGGACCCAGACTTGCTTGAGACGCCACGGTTACCGTGTTTCGCTACCTTTAAGCCACATGCTGCAGCAACAAATGCTGCGGTTGTGGAGATATTAATCGTATTAGAGCCGTCTCCGCCCGTGCCGACAATATCGGCAAAGTCGTAGTCTGGTCGAGGAAACGACTTGGCATTGGCAAGTAACGCTTTAGCCGCACCAGCAATTTCGTCTGGTGTTTCGCCTTTGATTTTGAGCGCTGTTAATGCCGCCGCCATAAGAATAGGGTCAAGCTCACCTTTGATAATGGTGTCAAACAACTCTTGGCTCTCTTGCTGGCTAAGCGAGAGCTGGTCGTAAAGTTTGTTGATGATATTTTCCATAATTACGATTCCTTAATTTTGTGAGTTATTTGAATTAGCGAAGTGAACCGGATCTTGCCCAATCGATAGCACTGGCCAGTAATGCCGCTCCATGTGTGGTCATGATGGACTCAGGGTGAAATTGAAAACCACAAACTCGATCTTGCTCGTTGGCAATCGACATCACTAGTCCATCCACTTCTGCGGTAATAGCAAGGCTATCAGGCACGTGAGTCGCCACGAGCGAGTGATAGCGTGCGATGGCGAGAGGAGAGGGCAGTCCGCTGTAAATAGCGTGGTTATCATGCGCCATCATTGAGGTTTTACCGTGAATGATTTCACCCGCGCCTGCCACGGTGCCACCGTAAGCCTCTACCAACGCCTGATGTCCTAGGCAAATGCCGATCATTGGCACTTTGCCTTTGAGTTGTTGAATTAAAGCGGGCATACAGCCAGCTTCTGATGGTGCGCCAGGTCCAGGCGATAATACGACAACTGCGTCTGTTAACTTTAATACTGCATCGGCAATAGTTTGCGCCGCGATGTGGTTACGATAAATGGTAACCTTGTGTCCTAAACTGCGAAATTGATCCACTAGGTTGTATGTGAACGAATCGAAGTTATCGACAAAGACGATGTTTGCTTTATCTGTAGAGCAAACATTGGTCAGATTTGAAGTGTTAGATTGGTTGCTCATACGTGTCTACCCCTGATGCGCAGTTTTGATAGCGGAAATAACGGCTTGTGCTTTACCACGGGTTTCGTCAGCTTCAGCTTGCGGGTCTGAGTCAAATACAACACCAGCCCCAGCCTGAACTTGTGCAACGCCATCTTCAACGTAGGCAGCACGAATAACGATACAGGTGTCCATATCACCAATGCCATTCATGTAGCCGACAGCGCCGCCATAACTGCCTCGGGTTTGGCCTTCTACTTGACGAATGAGTTGCATCGCACGAATTTTTGGCGCGCCCGTTAATGTGCCCATGTTCATGCAAGCTTGGTAGCCATGAAGTGCGTCGAGATCGAGGCGTAGCTGGCCAACAACACGAGAGACTAAATGCATCACATGGCTATAACGGTCGGTTTGTAGCAAGCTTGCAACGTGGCGAGTGCCCGGCTCTGAAATACGAGCTACGTCGTTTCTTGCCAAATCAACGAGCATCATGTGTTCGGCGTTTTCTTTCATATCGCAACGGAGTTCTAACTCCATACGGCTATCGAGATCTTGGTTAATCGAGCCGTCTGGGTTTTTGCCGCGACGACGGGTCCCTGCGATTGGGTAGATCTCGATCTGATTGCTTTGTGAGCAATACTTTAACGCACTTTCTGGTGACGCGCCGAACAGGGTAAATAGTTCATCTTGCATGTAAAACATGTAAGGACTTGGGTTGCTTCGTTTCAGCTCTTTATACGCTACAAGAGGCGAGGGGCAAGGTAGTGTGAAGCGTCTAGAAGGCACAACTTGGAAAATATCGCCGCGGACGACGTATTCCTTTAGATCACGTACTGTCTGGCAAAAATCGGAATCCGAGACACTGGCGACTTCTTGATTGTCTTTGACCACTTGCGCGGTAGGCAGTGCTTTAAGATTGTTGCATTGTTGGCTGATGTCTTGAATGCGTTCACGAATACGAGCAAGCTCGTTGTCATCATGGTTGAAGAGTGTGGTTTGTAAGTCACATGATTCTTTTTGGTGATCGACAACAAGTAGGCTCTCTGCAACGTAAAAAACGTAGTCAGGGCAGCGATTGGACTGTTTGGCGTCACCTAAAGGTTCAAACTGAGCCACGAGGTCGTACGCGAATAAACCACCCATGAAAATCGCATTTTTGTTTAATCCGCTAACGTTAAAGCTGTGTTGAACTAATCTCAATGCATCGAATGAAGACGCTTCACGCAGTCGGGAGTCTTCATCAAGTTGGTCATCGGGCATCTCAAAATGCACGGTCAGCGTTGTTTTGCTCAGTGTGTAATGAATACCAGAGGATAAGTTACCAGCTAAAATGACCAGTAAATTTTCACCATTTGTCGTTAAGGCTTCATAACGGACAATGTGTTCTTCACAAATAATACGAACGGCGGAGTCGACGATCAATAAACTTTGTAGATCTTGTTTTGAGTCAATTTCGGCGGACTCAAGCAGTAGGCTGTCGGTTTTGTTTTCACAAAGCGTGTGAAAAAGTGCTGTCGGGTCTTTTGAATAAGGGACTTGTAGTGAAAGTACCTCTAAACGACCTTGTTTTTGAATAGTAATGGCTTTGTTCACAAAACCTCCTCTCTTCATCAATCTGCTTTAGCAGTATCTACCCTGAAAACTATGTGTTCCATACTCGCACAATTAAAACGTTTGCCCAACGTTGAATCTGCCCAAATTGCCGCATAGTTAATCAGTTAAACTAAAAAATAAAAAAGCCCACTCATTTGAGTGGGCTAGTATTAAATCTACTTATCTTTTACGCACGTAAAAAAGCCCACTTGGAATCATTCCATGTGCGCCACCAATTTCCCGCAGAGTGTTTAACTGCGATTTGGGGTTTTTGGATTGGGTCAATTTCTTGTACCATACGTGCATTACTCTAATTCTGTACCTGCGTACTAGTTAACTAGTTCGAGGTGTGAAAGTCAACCGATATTAAAAATAAAATGAAGATAGATCTACACAGTCACACAACGGCATCAGATGGTCGTCTCTCTGTTGAAGAGCTTTTAGAGCGAGCGATTGAATTTAGTGTGAAAATTATCGCCATTACCGATCACGATACGTTGGATGCATTGCCAGAAGCTAAGCGTTTAATTGAGGAGCGTGAATGGCCGATTGAGCTGGTGAATGGCATTGAAGTTTCAACCGTTTGGCAAAATAAAGACATTCACATTGTTGGCCTTGGTGTGGCGCTAGATAGTGAGTCACTTTTGTCGCTTATTGCGGCGCAGAAAGCGCGACGTGCAGAGCGAGCTGAGTTGATGGCGCAACGGTTGGAAAAAGCGACGCGTCCAGGAGTGCTGGAAGAAGTTCAGGTGATTGCTGATGGTGCACCAATCACTCGTTCTCACTTTGCTAAGTGGATTGTCGAAAACGGTTACGCAAAAAATATGCAGCAGGTATTTAAGAAATACCTCACGCGAAACAATACCGGTTATGTGCCGCCTAATTGGTGCACAATGAGTGAAGCCGTCGACGCCATCCACGCAGCAGGTGGTGTGGCAGTCCTTGCGCATCCAGGTCGCTACCAGCTTACGGCCAAGTGGTTAAAACGCTTACTTGCTGCATTTTCAGAAGCGGGTGGAGACGCAATGGAAGTGGCGTTACCACAACAAAGTATGCAAGAAAGACGCAACCTTGCAGATTATGCGATACAATACAATCTATTAGCTTCTCAAGGTTCCGATTTTCATTATCAATCGCCTTGGACGGAACTTGGTAGAAACTTATGGCTGCCATCGGGCGTAGAGCCTGTATGGGATCGCCTATCATTACAAACGGCAACAACGCTCGACAGCCAGAGTGCCGAAAAATAGTATTATTTAAGCTCTTGATGTGAAACAACAAGGAACGTTGTGCCGAGAGTATTTAGCTGAAGGAATAACAATGAGCCAATTTTTTTACGTACACCCAGACAACCCTCAAGCGCGTTTGATTAGTCAAGCCGTTGCGATTGTTCGTAATGGGGGAGTGATCATTTACCCAACCGACTCCGGGTATGCACTGGGTTGCCAGCTTGAAAATAAACAAGCACTTGAGCGAATTTGTCAGATTCGTCGTCTTGATGACAAACATAATTTCACACTTTTGTGCCGTGATTTGTCGGAAATTTCACTTTATGCTCGCGTTGACAACACGGCGTTTCGTTTGCTAAAAAACAATACGCCAGGGCCATTTACTTTTATCTTCAAAGGTACAAAAGAAGTCCCGCGTCGCTTGATGAACCCTAAGCGAAAGACGATTGGTATCCGAGTGCCGGATAATCGAATTGCGCTTGATCTACTTGAAGCTTTGGGCGAGCCATTAATGTCTACGTCATTGATTCTCCCGGGTAATGACATTACCGAATCCGATCCAGAAGACATTCGTGACAAACTCGAACATGCTGTTGACGTTATTTTGAACGGCGGTTACTTGGGTGAGCAACCAACTACGGTTGTTGATTTTAGTGATGAGGAACCGAAAGTACTTCGTGTCGGTGCCGGCGATCCTGCACCATTTGAATAAACATCGAGCCAGATGGTGTGATGAAATAACCTGAGAAACTTGGTGATTCTAGCCGGTTTCTCTGCGATAATACGCGACCGCGATTTTGACGATCGCAATATCTGGTTTCGACGTCTGTGAAGACGACATTATAGGTAGGTAGATGAGCGAAAAATTACAAAAAGTGCTTGCCCGCGCAGGCCACGGCTCACGTCGTGAACTTGAAACATTGATCAAGTCAGGACGAGTGAGTGTCAACGGTCAGGTTGCAAAGTTGGGTGAGCGCCTTGAAGACGACAGTGCGATTATTCGTATTGACGGACATACTGTATCGGCTAAAGCACAAGAAGAAGTGGTTTGTCGTGTATTGGCGTATTACAAACCTGAAGGTGAGCTTTGTACGCGTCACGATCCAGAAGGTCGTCGTACGGTATTTGATCGCCTGCCAAAAATCCGCGGTTCACGCTGGATTTCAGTTGGTCGTCTTGATGCAAACACATCTGGTCTTTTGTTGTTTACTACCGATGGTGAACTGGCAAACCGCCTAATGCACCCTAGTCGCCAAGTTGAACGTGAATACCTCGTTCGTGTGTTTGGTGATGTGACTGAAAGTAAAATTCGCAACTTGGTTCACGGCGTAAAACTTGAAGACGGCATGGCACGTTTTGAAGATGTTGTGTACGCAGGTGGTGAAGGTATGAACCATACCTTCTACGTTGCGATTAACGAAGGTAGAAACCGTGAAGTACGTCGTTTGTGGGAATCACAAGAGACAACAGTGAGCCGCCTGAAGCGTGTTCGTTACGGTGATATCTACTTAGACAAAAAGCTGCCTCGTGGTGGTTGGACAGAACTAACGCTAAAAGACGTGAACTACTTGCGTGAATTGGTTGAGCTAAAGCCTGAGAAAGAAACGCTTCTTGATCAGAACAGCGCGAACACTTCTCGTCAGCGTGAACGCTCTCGCAGTCAAAAAATTCGTCGTGCGGTACGCCGTCACGAAGAGCGTGTTAGTACACCGTCAAAAGGTCGCAGTAACCAACAACGTCGCAACAAAAAGAGTGCAGGCGAAGCGGGTTCTCGTGCGAAAACCGGACGTCGCTAATTGCTAACGCTATCACATCTTAAGTAGTTAAGAGAGTGAAACAAATTATAAAAGGCCCGTTAGTGAAACTAACGGGCCTTTTTTGTCGATATCTTGATGGTGTTTACCTTAGGTCTACTTACTTGGACACGCGTATTTTAAGCCATGACCTAAAAATACGCCTCCATCAGCATTAGCGATAAACAGGCTTCTTATTAAAATGGCTTTCGACCATTCGCTGCGTCACAATATGTTGAGGTTTAGTGAGGATGTCTTGCGTGTCACCGTATTCAACCACGTCACCTTCATGCATCACCATCACTTTATCCGTGATGTGTTTAACGATTCCTAAGTGTTGTGATACATAGACAAAAGCCACGCCCATTTCTTCTTGCAGCTCCAAAAATAGATTAATAATTTGTGAGCGCATTGCCATATCTAAGCCATTGAGTGCCTCGTCAGCGACGATGATAGAAGGCTGCAAGATGAGTGCTCGCGCCAAACAAATACGTTGCTTTTGACCTGTAGCGAGCATCTGCGGATAAAAGTAAGCGTGCTCTGGTAGCAAGCCAACTCGTACTAGCGTGTCTTTTACACGTCGCATTCTCGCTTCCGGTGGCATGTTGGTATTTCGCTTTAGTGGTCCTTCAAGAATTCGACCAATTTGTATCCTTGGATTCAAAGAGGTATTGGGATCTTGGAAGATCATGCGAATAAGCTTACAGCGCGTTGAGTAATCTTTATGTTCTAATAAATCACCATTGACGCGTATTTCACCTGCTGTTGGTTCGACAACGCCTGCTAACATTCGAGCAAGCGTGGATTTCCCCGAGCCATTCTTACCAATAAAGCCAATAGTTTGACCCGCTTCTAGACTAAAACTGACGGGCTTAACTGCATGCTGAATTTTCTTTTGAAAAAGCTTTGAACGAGTCACAAAGTCCTTTTTAAGTCCCGTGACTTCTAACAATGCACTCATTCTTTTTTCTCCGTATTCAGCGGGAAGTGACAGCTGTATTTATGGTTCTTCACTCGTTTGACGGGTGGAATTTCAACACACTGCCTCTGCGCGTAAGGACAGCGAGGGCCGAGTCGGCAGCCAATCGGTAAATGCTGAAGTGGCGGAATAGAACCAGGTAAAGACTGTAGCTTTTCTTTGTGCGGGATCCAATCACCAAAATCAGGCATCGCTTTCAATAGGGCGACGGTATAAGGATGCTTAGGAGCATCTAAGATTTTTTTGGTATCAGCAGACTCTACAGATTGCCCACAGTACATAACGGTAATGCGCGTAGCCCATTGGGTAATGGTGGTTAAATCATGGCCAATTAGGATCAAGGTTGTGTTATGGAGCTGATTCATACGGCTTAATAAACGTAAGATCTGCGACTGAGTAATGGGGTCTAAGTCATTAGTCGGTTCATCCGCTATCAGCAATTTAGGCTTTGCAGCAATCGCCATCGCAATCATGATTTTTTGGCACTCACCGTCGGTAAGCTCATATGGGTAGCTATGCATGACACGCGTATGTTCTTTGATGCCGACTTTATGCAACAGGGCAATGGCTTGCTTCTTACGCCATTTGAATCGTTCCCACCACTTACCATCGAAAGAACGCGAAGGAATGGCTTCAATGAGCTGCCTACCGACTTCTTCTGAAGGGTCCAAACAAGTGGATGGTTCTTGAAAAATCATCGCGACATCACGAGCAATCACTCGACGTCTTTCGCGTGGGGTGAGTTGCAATAAGTCGATGTTACCAAGACGCATACGATCGGCAGACACCCGCCAGTTGTCTTTGCATACGCCAACGATCGCTTTGGCAACTAAGCTTTTTCCGGATCCAGACTCGCCAACGAGACCGCGAATTTCCCCATCATTAATGGTAAAACTCATTCTGTCGACGGCTTTAACTAATCCTTGTGGGGTTTCAATTTCGATAGTCAAATGACGAATATCTAATACAGGCATTATTCCACTCCCGCGTTTAACGCGCTACGCACGCCTTCGCCGACGATGTTGATGACGACAACTACACATAAAATGGCAAGGCCGGGTAGGACCACTGTCCAAGGTGCGAGATAAAGAAGCTCAGCGGCATCACCTAATACCGCACCCCATTCACTACTTGGGGCTTGAGCGCCTAATCCTAAAAAGCCAAGTGCGGTAATGTCTAAAATTGCGATGGATAGCGCGAAGGTGAATTCGGCGGCAATAATGGACAAAATATTAGGCAATATTGAATTCCACAGTAAGTAGAAGTCATTGGCGCCGTCAAGGCGAGCGGCCATGATGTAATCTTTTTCCACTTCGGTGTGCACTGCTACATAAACGGTACGAACAAAGCGCGGGATCAAGGCTAGGCAGATAGCAAGCAGGATGTTGTATTCGCCGGGGCCTAAAAATGCCACAAAAATAATGGCGAGTAATAGCGATGGTATTGACATCACGGTATCAAGAAGGTGGTTCAAGATACTGGATAGTAAGCCCTTTGTCATACCCGCTAAAATACCGATAAAGCAGCCCACCAACGCGGAAATAACGGTAATAATGACCGCCGCACCGAAGGATAGGCGAGAGCCATCGATGATTCGAGAAAGGATATCACGACCTAAATCATCGGTACCAAAAAAGAACTCGACCGTCCCCGCAGGATCCCAAGATGGTGGAATAAGTAAAAACGAGCTTTGCGCCATTGGGTCATATGGGGCGAGCCATGGCGAAGCGAGCGTGATGAGGATGATTAGACCAAAGCACCATAGCCCAAACATGGACAGGCTGTTACTTCGATAGCTTCGCCAAAAGCGTTCGAGTTGGGTTGGAATGCGTTCTTCCTGATAGATATTATCTGACAGCATACCATTCCTTCCTAACTAACGGGTTGATCATCGCGCCGATAATATCGGACAAGATACTTGCCGCGAGCACAATGGTCGCAACCACCATTACGCCAGCTTGTATTGATGCATAATCCTGACTTGATAGCGCATCTAAGAGCCAACGACCGATACCCGGCCAGTTAAAAATGGATTCCGTCATAATCGCGAGGGTAATCATGCTCGACAGCTGAACCCCTAATTTCGGTATTATCGGCGGTATGGCGTTACGAAGAACGTGCTCTATTACGATCTCATAATTGGATAAACCTTTGATTCGTGCGGCTCGGATGTAGTTTTGTGCCATTACTTCTGTCACGGAGGTACGCATCATTCGTATGACTTGCATCGTAGGCGATAGTGCTAGTACGAAACAAGGAAGAATCATATGCTCGATAACGCTTTGCAGCGCTTCGCGTCGGTATGGTCCATCCGAAAGTAGGGCATCGATCAACGCAAAACCAGTCACATGGTCTATTTCATAGAGTAAGTCATAGCGACCGGCTACCGGAAACCATTGAAAATTGAGTGAAAAATACATAATCATCAACAGTGCAATCCAAAATAGCGGGGCAGCGTAGCCCACCATGGATGAAAAAGAGATGATGTTATCGAGCCACTTGCCTTTTTTCATGCCAGCGATGGTACCTGCAGGAATGCCAATAAACACGGAGATGGTAAATGCGGCAAAGCACAGTTCTAACGTTGCAGGCAGAACGGCGGTGAGCTCATCAATGATTGGGACACCAGCTTTTGTTAATCCAAAATCTAGCTTTGTCAGTTGTCCAACATAGTGAATCCAGCCTTGGAAAAACGTTTGGTTTGCCCAAAAAGAGTCGGGCTCTAAGCGCAGCAAGTTATAGCCGACCAGCGTTAGGATAAGCAAGGTGATGACAAATAAATTGAGTCGGCGAATCGCATACCAGAACATCTATTTTAACCTCACTACTTGGTCAAACGGTTGAGCATTAAATGGGCTTGTTCGAAAACCGGTCAGGTCATCATTATGTGCCTGATATTTTTGTCCATGCGCAATAGGAATGACCGGAACTTGATCGAAAAGAATATTTTGAGCTTGTCGATACAAGTTAACACGGTAGCGTGGTTCACTCACTTCAAGGGCGAGATCGAGTAAAAAATCAAAATCGTCATTACACCACATTGAAAGGTTCAACCCTTCTCGTTTCGATGAACAAGACAGCAGGGGTCTTAAGTAGTTATCGGGATCACCAGTATTACCGACCCAGCCAGTCAGCAATAAATCTACCTCTTGGATGTTGGCTAGCTCAATTCGGTCAACGCGTTCATCGGTTAACAGATTCAGTGTGACGCCGACATCAGCAAGATTTGCTTGGATAAGTTCTGCCGTTTTTCTCGGACTTGGGTTATATACACGTGGCTCGAGTGGAACTGCCATGGTGAGTTCTAATCCGCTCTTATAGCCCGCGTCACGAAGTAGTGCCATCGCATAATTACGGTCATAGCGAACTTGAGTTTGATCCTTTTGATAGGCCCAAGAGCTTGGTGGTAAGAGGGTGTAGGCTTTTTCACCACTGTCGTAGTACACCGCTTCGAGAATATTGTCGCGGTTAATCGCCAGATTGAGGGCTTTTCGCACGCGTTGGTCACTGAGCGCTGGATGCTGCGTGTTGAGTGCAATAAATGACACATTCATCGCTGGCTTGGCTTGAAGTACGACGGAGTCTTCTTTAAGTATGATAGGTATTTGGCTCGATACTGGTGAATTGAGAACGTCACACTCACCACGTAATAACTTAGCTAAAGCTCCCGCTCCTCGGTGGGAGATGTCGAACACAACTTGCTCCATTTCGACCGACCCACGCCAGTATTTGTCGTGACGCTTTAAGCGTACTAAATCGGAGACCTGATACTCGTCAAGGTAGAATGGGCCTGTCCCAACAGGGTGTGTGTCGAGATTGAGCTTGTTCTCTTCCTGCTGCAATATTTTACCGTATTCTGCGGAGAATATGGGAGCGTGGGCGGTCGAAATATTAGATAAGAAGGAGTTGTCTGGTTTCGAAAGCGTGAATTGAACCGTGTGATCATCAATAGCAATAACACGGGTGACCAGCGAAGCAAAGTTGATGCCCGCAAACCATGGATACACGCTGCCACCCACTTGGTGATAAGGGTGGTCAGTATCTAAAATACGCTCAAAACTGAACACCACATCGTCAGCATTGAGCGTTCGAGTTGGGGTAAACCAATCTGTGGTATGAAATTCAACATTATCACGCAGATTAAAGGTGTAGACGGTACCGCTTTCATCGACCGTCCAGCTTTTTGCTAGATTGGGCACGGGTTGGTGAGTGCCTGAATTTAGCGTGAGTAGCGTGTCATATAATTGAGGCGCGATCGCTTCGACAGTAATGCCGCCATCGACTAATTGAGGGTTAAATGTACTTGGACGACCTTGGTCGCAGTACACGAAACCGTCCTGTCGAACTTTTGTATGGTCGATCGTATCCTCACAGCCAGCGACAAGCGCGATGCTGCAAAGTGTAATGGATAGTTTTAGTAATGCCTTCATAAACACGCTACATTCATTTTAGTGAACGTAATATCTGTATTGAGAACAGAGTAATTTACCACTAATTTGATTGTTAAACCAATAACGACAAGTAGTTATCGACGATTTTATTTATTTTGATGGTGACTCTTTGAGCGCTTTCATATGAGTTTGTGCTTTCTAACCAGCCCTCTTAGCTGATCATAGCTTAAGCTCAGCATTTTAGCGGCGGTTCTTTGGTTGTATTGTGCTTGCTCTAATGCTGCGCGAATAACAATGATGGCTTGTTCTTCTTTCCATAATTTAAAATCAATAGGAAAGGTTAGCGTATCAGAGAGTGGTGTGGATGATGCCTGCAAAGGGGCACTATTGGGTGTCGTTGCTTGGCTGATGACTTCCGGTGCTGCATTTACTGATTCAGTAACGATATTTGTAGCAGGGTTTGTCGCAGCTTTTGCGCCTGGACTCAATAGAGGGAAGTCGTTGCTAAATGGATTAAAAGTAAGCGTATTGATTGGTTGTGAGCTCGTACCGTGTTGGTAGACGGCGCGCTCGATAACGTTCTTGAGCTCTCGAACGTTTCCGGGCCAAGGGTATTCATGAATACTGTGCCAAGCTTGAGAGGTGAAGCCGACAAACAGAGGCAAACTTAGTTCACGGCACATCTTTATTGCGAAATGCTCGGCAAGCAATGCAATGTCTTCTTGGCGGGCTCTTAGCGGTGGAAGTTGAATGACATCAAAGGCAAGCCTGTCTAATAAGTCCGCTCTGAATTTACCTTTTTGGGCTAAAGCGGGCAGATCTTCATTGGTGGCGCACACTAATCTTACGTTGGCTTCTAATGCTTTTGCTCCGCCGACACGTTCATACTGGCCATACTCGATAACGCGTAATAGTTTTTCTTGAACCGATAGCGGCGTCGTGGCCAATTCATCTAAGAACAGCGTGCCATTCTCTGCGCGTTCAAATCGCCCAAGGTGGCGACCTTTAGCGCCAGTAAATGCACCGGACTCATGACCAAATAATTCTGAGTCGATCAGCCCGTCACTCAATGTCGAGCAGTTTAGCGAAATTAGCGGTTGATCCCAGCGAGTGGATAGGTAGTGAAGGCGTTGTGCAATGAGCTCTTTTCCCGTACCTCTTTCGCCAATGACCAGCACGGGGCGATTAATGGGAGCCAGCCTTGAAACTTTATCGAGAACGGCTAAAAAGCTTGGAGACTCGCCAATGAGGTTTTGCGCCATGTTACAGTCCTTAGATGTGGTTTTTTTTACCAACTATTGGTGAATCATATTAGCAGTCTACTAATAAAATGCGAATGATTGAGCTAACATATTGTTAATGTAGGCTTTGTAAAATTGGCATGAAACTTGGATTGTCTTAGGTGGCACATGATTGAATGATGACACCACGTGATTTTTTAGGAGATGTATTATGGGTATTTTTTCTCGTTTCGCTGATATCGTAAATTCTAACGTTAGCGCTCTTTTAGACAAGGCAGAGGATCCGGAGAAAATGATTCGCCTGATCATCCAAGAAATGGAAGACACCTTGGTGGAAGTTCGCACTAACTCGGCAAAGGCCATAGCGGATAAAAAAGAATTGGCTCGCAAGGTCAAAGCATTAGAAGAGCAAGTGCTTGAATGGCAACATAAAGCGACGTTAGCACTGACTAAGCAAAGAGAAGAACTGGCTCGTGCGGCGTTGATTGAAAAGCAAAAAGTAGAGAAAATTGTTAAAGGTTTGCATGATGAACAAACATTGGTCGAAGAAACGATTGATAAGCTGACTAATGAAATCAGTAAACTCGAATCAAAAATAATGGAAACGCGCTCTAAGCAGCAAGCACTTATGATTCGTTCACAGACAGCTAATAACCGTCGTGATGTGCAAAAGCATCTACATACTAGCCGCACCCATGAATCGATGGCGAAATTTGAACAGTACTCGCGTAAAGTCGATGAACTAGAAGCAGAGGCAGATCTGTATGCCAATAGTGGTAATGCTAAGTCAT
This sequence comes from Vibrio cionasavignyae, assembly GCF_050337155.1. NCBI lineage: Bacteria > Pseudomonadati > Pseudomonadota > Gammaproteobacteria > Vibrionales > Vibrionaceae > Vibrio > Vibrio cionasavignyae. The sequence goes on along the minus strand of NZ_JAKJSR010000021.1, from coordinate 109,027 downwards.
TAGATCAAGAATTTGCAGAGTTACAAGCGCAAGACGAAATTGATCAAGAACTGGCTAAGCTCAAAGAGCAAATGAATAAAAATAAATAGGAGACGAACATGTCGACATTTCTCATTGCTGGACCCGTTATTGTATTTCTAATATTCGTGGCGCCGCTATGGTTGTTCCTTCATTACCGAAGCAAGCGTAAGTCCGAATCTGGGTTGTCTTCAAAAGAGTTCGAGAAGCTACAAGCGTTGTCAGCGAGAGCGGAAAATATGCAGCGCCGTGTTGAGAGTCTAGAGCGAATCTTAGATGCGGAGTCACCTAAGTGGAGGCAAAATTATGATGCATAAAGACCTATATAAGGACCCGATCAACGGCAAGCTCACAGGGGTCTGTGCCGGGATTGCGAATTATTTTGGTGTCGAGGTATGGTTAGTTCGGATTTTGGTTATTTCCGCCGCTTTGCTAGGAGGAAGCTTCTTAGTATTATTGGCTTATGTCGCAATGAGTTTGATGTTAGAGAAGCAACCCGATAATTTTGTTGAAGAACTGAGGTCGAAGCAAGAGCACTCGCTCAAAAGCAAGCCTTGGAAACAAGGGCAAAATGCCAAAGACCTGCTCAATACTATTGAAAACGACATGGATAAAATGGAAGGGTCGCTTCGTAGTATGGAGGCCTACGTTACTTCAGATGCGTATGCAGTGAATCGAGAATTTAGTAAGTTATAAGCGATGTTAAAACCATGGTAAAGCCCAGTTATCTTAGGATGCTGGGTTTTTTGTTGTCCGTTAAAAATAGCGTTGAGTAATAAATTACCAAAGAAGAGATAAAATTTATTAATAATTAGTCACTTGCTGGCAGAGGTGAGTGCTCTAGACTATCTTTTTAACTACAAGTTAAACAGGGTAGTTAGAAATGAACATGAAGTTGTCAGCATTATTTTTAGTGGTAGCAGTGCTTAGTGCATGTGGTAAAGCTCCCCCTCCTATTCCTGAGCCGGAATCTCGACCGGCAAAGTTATTTTCTGTTTCGGTTGGCAATAGTCAATTCGAGCGTTCATTTCCGGCCACCTCTGAAGCGGGCGATAAAGCGGTGTTGGCTTTTCGAGTGCCCGGGCAATTAGAACAAATTGTGGTGCGCTCGGGTCAGACAGTAAACAAGGGTGACTTACTTGCCAGCCTTAACCCAGACGAATACCTGCTATTGGAAAAACAAGCAAAAGCAAACTTCAGGCTTGCAGATGTGCAGTATCAGAGAGCACTAAAACTACGCAAAGAAAAAGTGGTATCTGAGCAAGATTATGATCAAGCCAATGCCAATATGAAGTCTGCACGAGCGAGCTGGTCGCAAGCTAAAGCCAACTTAAGTTACGCTAAATTAGTGGCGCCTTACGATGGTACCATTTCTATTATTCCTGCCGATAATTTTGAATATATTCAAGCCAAAGAGGGGGTTATGAATATTCAGTCTAACCAGTTGCTCAAGGTTATATTCCAATTGCCAGATTACCTACTTAACCGCTTTCAAGGTAAAAATAAGATTGATGCATCGATGGCGTTTGATGCGTTTCCAAGTAACCAATATGAGCTGACTTTCCAAGAAATTGATACGGAAGCTGACCCTAAAACAGGCAGTTATAAAGTAACGATGGTTATGGAGAGGCCGTCTGACATCGGCATTTTACCGGGTATGGCTGGGCAAGTGAGAGTGATTGCCAAAAGCGAAGCTGCGACGGTGATTCCTGTGTCAGCCTTGTTTGTTGAAAATGACAAGCAATGCGTGTGGAAGGTCGGTGACGATGGGATTGTTGAGAAGGTGGCGGTGGAGCTCAATGCAAAAAGACAAGTAATCACCGGACTTGAAGATGGTGACAAGATCGTCATTTCAGGTGTTCAAGGAATAGAAGCGGGCATTAAGGTTCGTGAGTGGATTAAGGAAAGAGGGCTATGATGATGAATTTTCGCCTAGTTAGTCTACTTGGTATTGTTACGCTGCTAGTTGGTTGTGACAAAGCAGCTGTAGAAGAAAGAAATGAAATTCCGAAGGTGAGAGTGACAACGATTAGTAAAGCAGAGCTAAAAGACAAGTTGTATTTTCCAGCATTAGCAACCGCGGCAGATCGTTCCCATTTGAGCTTTCGAGTGTCGGGAGAGATCAATAGCATCACGCTTAAAGAAGGGGACTTTGTAAAAAAAGGCGATATTCTCGCTACCCTAGACCCAACGGATTACAAGTTAGATGTTGATAATGCACAGGCGCGTTTCTCGGTTATTGATAGTCAGTATCGCCGTTCGAGTCCTTTGGTGAAAAAAGGGCTTTTGGCAAAGTCGCAATTTGATGAAATAGCGGCGCAACGCGCTTATGCCAGAGCAGAACTTGAGTTGGCACAATTGAGGTTGTCGTTTACCCAGTTGCTTGCTCCAGTGGATGGCGTTATTTCAAGGGTGTCCGCGGAGCAATTTGAAAATGTCCAAATTGGCCAGCAAGTCGTGAATATTCATAGCGTTGAGGAGGTGGAAATTATTATGCAGATGCCTGATAGTTTCTCGCTAAATCAGCCTAAAAGTAACGATATAAGCCACATTGGGGCGCTTGTGCGAGTACCTTCTGGCAACGAATATGAAGCGCAGCTAAAAGAGTTTACTACTGAACCGGATCCTGCGCTTGGTACGTTTACCGCCACCTTAGTGATGCCAATGCCTGCGACGGAATTTGTTTTGGATGGCATGGCTGTGGATGTCACCTCCAAGGCGAAAGATGTCGGACTCAAGTTGGACTTGGGGGTGAGTGTTCCGATTGAGTCGGTGTTTAACCAAGATGGCGATGGATTGGGCGATCTTGAAAAATATGTCTGGGTTGTCTCTGATGATGGAAACCTGAACCATGAAAACCTAAGTCATGGAAACAGGGCAACGGTAAGCAAGCAAAAGGTACTCACAGGTAAAGTCTCTCGTTCTACCATTCAAATATTAGATGGAATAGAGAGTAATGATCAGATAGTCATTGCAGGTATTGCCCGATTACGTGACGGCATGGAAGTGGAAGTTCTCGCGCAGGAGGCGAACTAATGAGCCAAGAAGAAAAGAAGTCTTTGCCTCAAAGTGATGATGATATCACGGGTGTAGCCGCCTATTTTATTCGTAACAAAGTGGTCAGTTGGATGGTTTCGCTGATTTTCCTTATTGGAGGTGTATCCGCCTTTTTTGGCTTAGGACGCTTGGAAGATCCCGCCTTTACCATTAAAGATGCCATGGTGGTCACCTCTTATCCGGGGGCGACACCGCAACAAGTTGAAGAAGAAGTGACTTATCCCATCGAAAAAGCGATTCAACAGCTGACCTATGTCGATGAAATCAATTCAATCTCCAGCCGTGGTTTGTCTCAAATAACCGTCACCATGAAAAACAATTATGGGCCTGATGATTTACCGCAAATTTGGGATGAGTTACGCCGAAAAGTGAATGACTTAAAGGGGTCATTACCACCAGGCGTCAACGACCCAACGGTAATAGACGACTTTGGTGATGTCTATGGCGTATTACTGGCGTTAACAGGCGAGGGGTACAGCTATAAAGAAATTTCTGATTATGTGGATTACTTGCGGCGGGAGCTCGAACTTATTGATGGTGTCAGTAAAGTGTCGGTGACGGGGCAGCAGCAAGAACAAGTCTTTATTGAAATTTCGATTAAACGAATTAGTGCTTTAGGCATTGCGCCCAGTACGATTTTTAATTTGCTGCAAACGCAGAATGTGGTGTCTAACGCAGGCGCGACTCGCATTGGTAGTGAGTATATTCGTATTCAGCCAACGGGTGAATTTACCGATGTCAGTGAACTCGGCGATTTGATTTTAACAGAAGGTGGAGCTGATGGGCTCATCTATCTAAAAGATGTGGCTGACATTAAACGCGGCTTTATCGAAGTGCCGACGAATATCATCAACTTTAATGGCCAAGTGGCGTTGAATGTGGGGGTATCATTTGCGACAGGGGTGAATGTAGTAGAGGTTGGAGAGCGGTTTGACCGACGACTAGCAGAGCTTAAGTTTCAGCAACCTGTTGGTATCGAGATCGCAGAGGTGTATAGCCAACCAAAGGAAGTAGACAAGTCCGTTCGTGGTTTTGTCGTGAGTTTGGGGCAGGCCGTTGCGATTGTTATTATCGTTCTGCTGTTTTTTATGGGGTTGCGATCGGGCTTGTTGATCGGTTTGATCTTGTTACTGACGGTACTTGGCACCTTTATTTTCATGCAATACATGGCGATTGATTTGCAGCGAATCTCATTGGGTGCGTTGGTGATTGCGCTAGGGATGCTGGTGGATAATGCCATAGTGGTGGTTGAAGGGATATTAATAGGTACACAGCGAGGGAAGACGCGGCTTCAAGCCGCAACAGACATTGTAACTCAAACTAAGTGGCCATTATTAGGCGCGACGGTGATTGCAGTCACTGCATTTGCGCCTATTGGCTTGTCGCAAGATTCTACCGGTGAGTACTGTGGCACCTTGTTCACGGTGCTGCTTATTTCGCTGATGTTAAGTTGGTTTACGGCAATTTCGCTTACCCCATTTTTTGCAGACATGTTCTTTAAAGGTCAGAAAATCAAAGGGGGTGAAGACGGTGGACAGGGCAGTGATCCTTATAATGGCATTGTCTTTGTGATGTATCGAAAGTTTTTAGAATTTTGTATGCACCGTGCTTGGTTAACCGTCGCTTTTCTCATTGTATGTCTTGGCGGCAGCTTATATGGGTTTACTTTAGTAAAGCAGTCGTTCTTCCCTGCATCGACAACGCCGATGTTTCAGGTGGATGTGTGGTTGCCCGAAGGTACCGATATTCGCGCAACGAATACTAAGTTAAAAGTATTGGAGAATTGGATAGCAGAGCAGCCCGAAACCGACCATATTACGACGACAGCAGGTAAAGGTTTACAGCGCTTCATGCTGACTTACGCGCCCGAAAAGAGTTATGCCGCCTATGGTGAAATCACCACTAGAGCGAAGAGTTACGAGCAACTTCAACCTCTAATGAATCGTTTTAGAGATTATGTAGATAGCACTTTCCCTGAGATCAATTATAAGCTTAAACAGATTGAACTTGGTCCTGGTGGAGGGGCGAAGATTGAAGCGCGCATTATCGGTTCGGATCCAACGGTATTACGTGGTATTGCAACTCAAGTCATGGATATTATGTATGCTGATCCCGGTGCATTTAATATTCGTCATGATTGGCGAGAGAGAACCAAAGTACTTGAGCCAATATTTAATGAAAGCCAAGCAAGACGCTACGGTATTACTAAGTCTGATGTCGATGATGTGTTGATGATGTCCTTTTCTGGGAAGTCGGTTGGGCTATATCGCGACGGAACAACGCTTATGCCTATCGTCGCTCGTCTCCCTGATGACGAGCGGGTGGATATCCGTAATATTGAGGGCATGATGATATGGAGCCCGGCTCTGTCCGAGTTTATCCCATTCCAGCAAGTGACTCAGGGTTATGATGTTCGCTGGGAGGACCCAATAATTGTGCGTAAGAACCGCAAGCGTATGTTGACGGTGATGGCGGATCCTGATCTTCTTGGTGAAGAAACCGCAGCAACATTACAACAACGTATTCAGTCTCAGATTGAAGCCATAGAGCTTCCACCTGGCTATTTCTTGGAGTGGGGGGGGGAATATGAGTCATCAGGAGACGCGCAGGCGTCACTGTTCCAAACGATGCCTATGGGCTATTTGTTTATGTTCCTGATCACTATATTTCTGTTCAATGCGGTGAAAGAGGCGTTGATTGTGTGGTTGACGGTGCCGCTTGCCATTATTGGTGTTACCACTGGGTTGTTGGCGTTGAATACCCCGTTTGGCTTTATGGCTCTACTGGGTTTCCTTAGCTTATCAGGAATGGTTTTGAAAAATGGTATCGTACTACTCGATCAGATAGAAATTGAGATTAAATCGGGTAAAGAAGCGTATTACGCGGTCGTTGATGCGGCATTGAGTCGTGTTCGTCCGGTGTGTATGGCGGCCATCACAACGATACTGGGTATGATTCCATTATTGCCAGATATCTTTTTCAAACCGATGGCGGTCACCATCATGTTCGGGCTTGGGTTTGCGACGGTACTGACGTTGATTGTTGTACCTGTGCTGTATCGATTGTTCCATCGAGTTAACGTCATGTAATGACAGATATGCTGTGATAGGAAATCTCAATCGCGGTATTTATCGGAAATTAACACTCTAAATTGAATGCTGTCACCAGCTGCGGCGACAGCATTTTGGCAATACTGATAACAGGAAGGATGTGAGTATGTGTAAGCGTTGTCCATGGTTGGATGAAACAAAGAGTGATTATGTTGAATACCATGATAACGAGTGGGGCGTGCCAGTATTTGATGATAGGACGTTATTTGAGTTTTTGGTTCTTGAGTCGGCTCAAGCAGGCCTAAGTTGGTATACGATATTAAAACGACGTGAAGGTTATCAAGGCGCCTTTGCCGATTTTAATGTTGAGAAAGTCGCGCAGTTTTCCCAACAAGATGAAGAACAGCTCATGCAAGATACGGGCATTATTCGTAATAGGTTGAAAATCAAATCGACGGTCACGAATGCGCAATGCTTTATTCAGATTCAACAAGAGTTCGGTTCGTTTAGTCAATACCTGTGGTCGTATGTTGATCATGCGGTCATTGTTAATAACTGGCAGTGTTTAGAAGACTACCCTGCCACGTCGTCTGTATCGGACGCTTTGAGTAAGGATTTGAAAAAGCGTGGTTTTAAGTTTGTCGGCTCCACCATTATTTATGCCTACCTTCAGGCCGCTGGTTTGATTAATGACCATAGTCAACAATGCTATCGCCGCCAACAAATCATCGATAGTTACTCATCACTAGGGGTGAATTACGTTATTTCTAATCCATAACGATTGGCGAGTAGTTAGCTATATTAATTCGAGTGATCGCTATTCGTGGTAGCAGTAACAGCAGTAACGCGAATAGCGATAGTTATTGAGTGACGTTGTCACCTGCATGTGGAGTAGATAGAAGCGGTTTAATCAAGCGTGTTATAGTGTTGAAAATAGTGTGACAAAAATGTCGAACAAGACGAAGGATAATATGGAAAAATTTTCCTCTATTTACGCTCGTGCTTCAGAGCGTAAAGGCGGTGATGACGCGCTGGAGTCTCTACTTGCTAAACCCCTTACGCGATCAGAGTTATTGACGATATCGGATGATAGGTGGTTGGCTGCGTTTACAATGAAGGTGTTCCAATGCGGTATCTCATGGCAAGTGGTGCGTAATAAATGGGATAACTTTGAAGACGTATTTTTCCAGTTTCGAGTCGAGCCGTTATTGATGTTGTCAGATGAACACTGGGAGCAAAAAGCCCAAGACCCGCGCATTATTCGACATCTGACCAAGGTGATGTCGATTCCTAGCAACGCGAGAATGATTCAATCTGCTCGTTTTGAGCATGCTTCTTTCGCCGAGATGGTGTCTAACTGGCCTGCGGATTCTGTGACGGAGCTGTGGCTGCATTTGAAAAAACATGGCGCCCGATTAGGGGGAAATACCGGACCTTATGCATTGCGTCAGCTTGGTGTTGACACGTTTATTTTGTCCTCGGATGTAGAAGGTTATCTGAGAAACACAAAAGTGCTGGATTCAGGAAGAGGAACAAAACGGGCGCTTAAGGCGGCCAATGTGGCTTTTGCAGAGTGGCAGCAAGAGTCAGGGCGATCGCTGTCAGAAATTAGCCAAATCATAGCCTATGGTTTTGGAGAAAACAGGGTCTAACTTGTTCATCTATAGGGCGTAAGTTCTGCAATTTCAAGCCGCTGTTCTATTAGCTGTTTATACGGATAAAGAAAACCATCGCTGAGGCGATGGTTTTGAAGAGTCAGCATACTGCGGAGACGGTTAAGACTCCAAAATAACACGAGTGTCTTCACTGAGCGCTTCTAATTCATTGGCTATATCGGCAATTTTCATTGCTTGCGGGATTTTAAGGGCGATATTTGCGGTGAATAAGCTCGAGCTAATGCCGCCGCCGCCAGCTAGGAAGACTCGCTGGCAGTCCATGTCTAAAATGCGAATATCTTGTGCGTCGAGGTATTGAGTAATTTCATTCACAATACCGGCTCGATCGTTAGCATCCAATCTTAGGTGATAAATAGTTTCTTGATCGTGGATATGTCTTTCGGTATCGGTGATCTGAACCGTGAGATTAGTATGATCTTCAAAAGCTCGTTTGACGATGGCTTGATTTTCGCTAGGAAGCTCGACTTTGATGACGGCCGCAACATGATCTTCGAGGAAGTTCACTTTACTCACCAACCATTTTCCACCATTTTCATGAGTAATCGCGGCTAAGTTTTTGATGGTGGCTGGGGTGGCTTGACCGACAAAGCTGACGATGAAAGTAGTACTGCTCATAAGATTCCCTCCACGGGTTTAAAACCGATAACTAATTGAATAGTTAATTCCAGTTTAGATGTAAAACAGTTCCGCCGCATGATGAACGTCAAGTATTCACTCTAAAACTAAAACAAGATCATTGAACTGTAATTAGGCGCACAATTTACATGGTTTTTATTTGGTCAACAAAGAGTTAGCTATAATACCCTTCTTGTCGCAGATCTAATTTACCGTTCTCTGACATTTAATAACTAGACCGACCGGTTTGTTTTGGTTATTGTGTGATTACTTTCTTAGGAGGATAACCATATCGTAACGATGAGTTGGATTGGCAAATCCGCGGAATAATACCATCTTAGGGTACCGGATATGGTCTACTGGATGTCACGAAGTGCTCACTAAATACGGGGATCCAGAACTCAATTATGTGTACCAACACGGGCAACAAATATTTCATCATATTGAGCCAATTATCGGTCATATACTTAAGCCAAATAGTGTGGTGAAAACCGCATGTACATTGAATGGGTGGCAATATGGATAGTTATTTACTACTGGGCTTGGCCATGGCTTTGCTTAGTATTTGGAAAACATACTCTGGTCCGGCATTAGCAGGCTTTGTTGGTTTTAGTTATCCTGAAATGTTGTTGTTTAATGTGCTTCCAGCATTGATGGCAGGCTGTTTTGGATGGTTTATTGGGCGATATTCCTTTTATCTTTATGCAAGAAAGAACTTTCATCCTCATAGGCCTAAGCTGAGGCGCTTTGTTGCGGCATGGAAAAGATACGGCAATAAAACAATGGCGACACTTGCTCCTGTTCTAGTTGGCATTCCATTGTATACCTTGGTCGCAAGGCGGCTTAGACAAGATCGAGTGACAACCTTCATTTTATTGTCATCGTCTATTTTGTGTTGGAGTGGCTTGAGCTATAGCCTCGTCAATGCATTAGATCTCAGTACACACTTCAATCTACAAGGCTTGCTCACACAGATAGGGCTTTGAGTTAACTTACTTTATTAAATCTGAAAGTTTGCTTTATGGATACCAGCAACTAGTCTGTAAGAGCAAGCAGGAGTCGCAACATGACACATACACAAAAGTTCTTGTTAATGGCGGTACTTGGGCTAATCCCAATTGCTTTAATGTATGGGTTGGTACCTAGTATCACCTTACCTTTCCTGTTTGATATTGATGCATCACCGACGAATGTGAGTCATATCTTTCGTGCTGTAATGGGGCTTTATCTTGCATTGGCGGTCTATTGGCTGATGGGGGCTTTCGGGACACCAAAAATGGCGCGCTCTGCACTACAAAGTCTGATTGTCTTTATGTGGGGGCTGGGTTTAGGTCGTGTTATAAGCATGGTCGTTGATGGGATACCAAATGGGCTGTTAGTCGTATATCTTCTCCTCGAAATAGGATTTGGAGTGGTAGGGATTGTGCTTCTCCAAAAAGATGATTTTAAAACCAAACGTGTCGCATGAATAGTGTCGCATGAATAATGTCGCGTGAATATATTAGGAGGCAGGATGCACCGTATATTAATGAAATGGTTAGTGGTGAGTTTATTGGGCTTGAGTTCATTTGTGAATGCGAATGAAAAGCCACCAAATATCTTTGTTATTTTTACTGATGATATCGGTATCTCTAACCTAAGTGCTTACCATCGGGGGTTAATGAGTAGTGAGACGCCCAATATTGATAGTATTGCCGAGAAAGGGATGTTGCTGACGGACTATTATGCTCAGCCTTCTTGCACCGCAGGGCGCTCAGCATTTATTACCGGACAGTTTCCCGTTCGTACCGGCATGCATACTGTTGGCCTTCCAGGTAGTCCAGTAGGGCTGAATGCTGAAACTCCGACACTGCCGGAAATACTGAAAACCTTTGGCTATACAACGGGTCAGTTTGGTAAGAACCATTTAGGTGACCGAGATGAAGTGCTACCAACAATGAATGGTTTCGATGAATATTGGGGCTGGCTATACCATCTTAATGCGATGGAATACACCGAAGATCCTGATTGGCCAAAAGACGAAGCGTTCCAGAAATTTGCACCACGGAATGTGATTCATTCCAAATCAGATGGCAAGGGTGGACAAACCATCAAAGATGATGGACCTTTGACCATCGAACGCATGCGTACTTTAGACGATGAGGTTAATAAACATACGATCAACTTCATTGAAAATGCGGTGAAACAAGACAAACCTTTTTTCACTTGGTATTGCCCGTCAAGAGGCCATGTTTGGACCCACTTGTCCCCAGAATACGAAGCCATGCTTGGACAAAACGGTTGGGGCTTGCAAGAAGTCGTGATGAAAGACCTTGATGATCATGTCGGTGAGATGCTTGCCAAATTAGAAGAGTTGGGCGTGGCCGATAACACGATTGTGATCTTTACGGCGGATAATGGGCCAGAAATCATGACTTGGCCTGATGGTGGTATGACGCCATTTCACGGTGAAAAAGGCTCGACATGGGAAGGGGGGGTTCGTGCGCCTCTGATCGTGAGCTGGCCAGGTAAGATTCCAGCCGGACAAATACACAACGGCATGTTTGACGGTATGGACTGGTTACCTACGCTTGTTGAAGCGGCGGGGGGACCAAGCGATCTTAAACAACAAATGCTGACTGGTTATGAAGGCTTTAAAGCGCATTTGGATGGTTACAATCAAACAGCAATGCTAACCGAGTTAGCTCCGTCAAACCGTAAAGAGATCATATACTACGAGCGTGATCGACTCCAAGCGGTTCGGGTTGGTGATTGGAAAGCTCACTTTGTGGTGCAAAACCACGGTTGGAGTGGACCGAAAGAAGAACTCAACGCACCGCTGCTGTTTAATCTACGTCGTGACCCTTACGAGCGTGCTGCCGAGGAATCTGGTATGTACATCAACTGGATGGGTAAGAAAATGTGGGCGTTTGGTCCCGCTCAGGCGACGGTACAGCAACACTTAGAGAGCTTTAAAGAGTGGCCTCCTGTCACTTTTGAGCCGGATGCGGTGGATGTATCCGGAATAGGGCGCTAAATGGTTGTTAATTAGCTTAGTTATTAAAGGGCTGCTTGCAGCCCTTATTTTATCAGTAACTTAGTTTCGGTCATGGCTTGCTCTAAGTGCGTTCGGTCTTTTTGCATGGCGCACAGTAGTGTGGCACCTAGCCACTTAGCATAAAGTGTTCGCGAAGCCATGTAAGGGTTTTCAATGGTCAGCAGACCTTGCTCGTTGCCAGATGTGAAGTAACCCGCCATACGATTGATGACCTTCTCTGCGCCATTATCTAACTCGGCTTGCATGCTCGATGATGTTCCAGATATTTCTCCGGACAATTTCACCACCAAACATTTGATCTGAAAGTCCTCAGTCACTTTTGATTCTGACCAGAACTCGAAATAACGTATCGATCGCTGTTCAAAGGTGATGGAGCTGTCTTCAAGATATTGACTGAGCGTGTTTAGATGGACCTTAAAATAGTCCTCTAATAACTGACGACCGAAATCTTCCTTCGATTTGAAATGGTGGTAGAAAGAGCCTTTCGTCGCGTTCGCTTGTTGAATGATCTTCATAATACCAATACCAGCAAATCCATGTTCGCTAATGAGCTCAAACCCAGCGTTGAGAAGTGTTTGTTTTAAATCAGCCATAAGTCCACCATTTGTTGCAATCGGCGACTATTGTAACCCTGAACAAACAGACCGTACAGTCTAGTAGCGTTAGCATCGTTAATCGGGTGATTTGCCACGAAATCGCTATTGCTATTTCAACAACTCATGTCATCCTTATGGAAAAACCTACAAGGAGAGATCATGCCTAAAATTGCAATGTTGAGTACTGGTGAAGAAGTATTGTATGGCGATATTGTTGATACCAATGCTGCATGGCTCAGCCGTCTATTTTATGAGCATGGGTTTTCCATGTCGAAGCGCTCAACGGTAGGAGATCAGCGAACTGCATTGCTACAAGAGATGGTCATGCTGAGTTTGAATTTGGATGTGGTGATTGTCAATGGTGGCTTGGGCCCTACGTCTGACGATCTCACGGCTGAAGTGGCTGCCGAAGCCGCGGATCAACCTTTGGTGTTGAATCAAGATTGGTTGGAGACGCTGACAGCTTTTTATGCTCAACGTGGTAAATCCATGCCTGACAGCAATATCAAACAAGCGATGTTGCCTGAGGGAGCAGTGGTAGTCGATAACCCAATTGGCACCGCGTGTGGCTTTAAAATGATGATCAATGATTGCCTGTTTTACTTTACCCCTGGTGTGCCAAGCGAATTTAAAAAGATGGCAACAGAGCAAATATTACCAGATTTGAAGCGACAGTTTGGACAGTCAGCGGGCCGAGATTGTCGCCGTTTGTACACGTTTGGCCTTTCCGAGTCAGGTATCGCAGATACCTTGTCTGTAATTGCTTTGCCAGACGGCTATGAGCTTGGTTATCGTTCGTACCTACCTTTTATTGAAGTAAAGCTCTTTGGTCCTTCTCAAGATGTAGAGAAAGGCGTGCGCCTCCTCGCGATGATAGAGAAATTACTGCATCAAAATGTGGTCAGTGTTGATGAACCAATGTTGTCTCGTATTAGCCACCTAGTGGACACTCATAAGCCGACGCTCGCCATATCTGAACATGCGACTAAAGGGTACTTGTCGGCATGGCTACAAGATGATGAGTCATTAGCTCGTTATTGCGGTGCAACATGGATACTAGGCGACAAGACGTCTTCACCTTTGACGAAAGAAGGTGAACCTCTAGGTGCGGTTCTTGCATTGGCTGCTGCGACAAAAAGCAATTGCGAGGCGGATATTGCTTTGGCGACGGGAAAGTTTGAGTCGGGTGTATTTTCAGTTGCGATTGCGACACCAAAAGGAGAGTGGGGACAGATTCTCCAATTACAGCGCAAGTATAGCTCGAAGGATGTAAAAACGATCATTGCCACGGTCGCTGGGGACATGTTACGACGTTACTTAGATGGCAAGCCAATGTTTCCCGATTATGGCTACGTGAATCGTAAAGAGGAGATCTACGTGCCTTCTAGTGTGCTGTAAGGGCCGGGTAAGTTAGACTTTTTCTGGTTCGTATAGCCCTCATGAAATCTATTCAATTAAGTGCGTATATGCCAATTGGTTATCACTATATAAATATAAGATCTATGTCACAGTATATTGATCTTAAAGCAAAAGTTTAGATTCTCATTTTTGAGAGTAGCTCTTCTTAAAAAATTGATTAGAATCAATGTTCACTCTGGAAACAGTGGTGTCTAGGGAGGAAGCAATGATTCAACAATCAAAGATTCGTGTGGTATACCAAGTCGCAAATGAGAAGATCATGTTAGGCGAAGCCTTTAGTAAAACATGCGGTGATATTGCGGCGATGTGGTTGAAAGCACCGATGGAAGACCTTTTGTCTGATGAAGAAGGATTTAAGATTTCACTTTATGATGATGGTGGTCGTCACGTAGCGGATAAAGCCGTCTCGATGGGTACCGCCGATAGCATTCTAGCGACGGTTGATTAGCCGTCTACATCGTATTTTCTCTTTTAAGCCGGTTTATTAAACCGGCTTTTCTTTTTGTAGTGGCATGCTCAGCCATTTATTTCTGCCCTTTTCTTATTACCTCTGCTGTCTGACACCTATCGTAGGTTCGTTATCTATAGCGAATGATAAGCCAGTAGTTATTAACTAATGCATTCATCAAATGTGATCTATTTTGTGCTTTTGCTCTAATTTTAATCACAATTATAAATCATGGCTCATACTCGATGTAACACGTCTATTACGGTTAGAGTATGAAGTTATTATGAGTGCATCATCGCTGGTGGAAATCGAAAGCCTATTTAACGATAACGGGGAACCAGAATTTGGTCACCTTACTGCTATCCCTAAATACCTTGATTTAGAACGTTTTGTGTATCGCACCACAATGGACAAAACGGCAAATCGCTTGGCGAAGTATTTTCATTATAAGCAATTTGAATTTGTCAGTATTAGTACGCCAGATTACATCATAGGGGTGGCGATGGCTGACATACGTTACCTCGGCAATAGTTTTTATTATGTTTATGACATTGCCACGAATGAGCTTATAGAGGCGAAAACAATCCAACCCTTGGGCTATCGCTATCAGTTAATGCCTTCGCCATGGCAAAGCATCAGCTATTTTAACGCCTTGGGAACACGGATTGAAATCGAGGAGGGGTTATGGCGGGTCACGGTTGATTCTGAGTTACTTGATATGGACATCATATTGAACCCTTCTAGTGTGGGAGGCCCGCTCATGCTGTGTACGCCTACGGGTTATTCAGGCTGGACGTATACGCAAAAACACAATGCTTTGGCAGTAACAGGCCGTATAAAGGTGCAAGGTAAAGCGCTTGATGTGTCGACTTGTCTTGCTGGTTATGATTTTTCTGCAGGCTATATGAGGCAAGAGACCAGTTGGCGCTGGGCCAGTCTTAATGCGACGGTCAACGAGCGTCGAATCGGTGTAAATTTAGCGGCTGGTGTCAACGAAACAGGGGCGACGGAAAACACGTTATGGATCGATGGGCAACGTTATCTACTTAATGGTGTGCATTTTGATTTTGATCGGCTGGACTCGAATAAACCATGGCGGATCTATGGGGATGACGGTGCCATCGATCTTACCTTTCAACCCCTTCAATCAAGGTCAGAAAAGCTCAACTTTGGACTATTGAAGAGCAATTTTCGCCAGTACGTCGGTTACTTTTCCGGAGTATTAACGGATCTAGAAGGTAATCGCTATCCATTAGACCGTGTGCTTGGTTTGACGGAAGATCATTATGCAAAATGGTAAGGAGAACTTAGCGTGACTGATATCGTCGATAACCCAGAGTGGCTATTACTGCTGCTTGCCCCTGTTTTTTTGGTCATGATGGGGCTTGAATATATCTTTGGTCAGCGAGCAGGACGGTTACCTACATCAGGGTATTACTCGTTAAAAGAGCTCATGTGCAATTTTAGCTTGGCCGGGTTGCATCAGTTGTCTGATCTGCTTGCGGGTCTACTTATTTCCTATTTATATTTGAGTGTATTTGGCTGGCGCTGGTTTGATATAGAAATGTCGCTATCAACGTTTTTATTACTGATGATTTTGCAGGATTTTTTCTATTATTGGTTCCATAGAGCGAGTCATCGAGTTCGTTGGATGTGGGCGGCACATGTTGTTCATCATAGCTCGGAGGGCATGAATTTTAGTACTGCCTTTAGACAAAGCCTAATGTACCCATTAGCCGGGATGTGGTTATTCTGGTTACCACTGATTGTCATAGGGTTTGACCCTAAGTGGGTAGTGTTCGTTGTGCTGTTGAATTTGGGGTTACAGTTTTTCGTACATACTCAATGGATCAAGCGTCTCGGTTGGTTGGAATGGGTGTTTAATACCCCTTCGCATCATCGTGTTCATCATGGTCGGAATTCGCAATACATCGATAAAAATTATGCCGGAGTGCTGATAGTCTGGGATCGAATGTTTGGTACGTTTGAGCCTGAAGTGGAGACGGTAAGATATGGCATCAGCAAGCCAGTCGAAAGCTTTAATCCCATTACAGTGACGTTTGCCGAGTGGAAAGACATGTGGCGGGATGTTTTTGCACCAGACAAAACGTTAAAGCAACGGCTTACTACCATGCTATCGCCGCCGAATGATAACAAATAGGGCAATTAGGGTAGGTGGTATAGAACAAGATTAACGACAGATTTAAATGAGCGGCAATAAAAAACGGCTCATGAAGAGCCGTTTAAAGAGGAGGGAGCTTGTTTATGCTCGCTTCTTTACTTGATGCGCAATATCGCCGAGTTCAATATTCGTTTTCGCCCGACAGATACAAGGTAATATTTCATTACTTTTTGTGTAAGCCATTGCAAACCCTACGTATTCTACTTCTCCAGAAACCAACGTACAGCGACAAGCGCCACAATGACCGTCTCGGCAGTTGTACTCTGGTTCTAACCCCGCTTGTTCTAGGGTCTCTAAGACCGTATTAGAAGGGTTAGATTCAATGGTAGTGATAGAGTTTATCTTAATGGTTGGCATTAAAGTTCGAAGTCCTCGAAGTCGTTCGCGCTTACTTCATTATCAATTTGACCAACAAGATAAGAACTAATTTCGGCTTCTTGAGGGGCAACTTGAACATTATCTGAAGATAACCAAGCGTTAATCCAAGGGATCGGGTTCGATGTCGCTTCCGGATATGCCACACCCAAGCCAACAGCTTGCATACGCACGTTTGTGATGTACTCTACGTATTGGCATAGGATATCTTTGTTCAAGCCAATCATTGAACCATCTTTGAATAGGTATTCAGCCCATTCTTTTTCTTGTTCTGCTGCGTCTTTAAACAGGTCGAAACAGTCTTGCTTGCACTCTTCTGCAATTTGCATGAATGAGAAATCATCCTGACCGTTACGAAGAATGTTAACCATGTGCTGCGTGCCAGTAAGGTGCAATGCTTCATCACGTGCAATCAACTTAATGATTTTTGCGTTACCTTCCATCAGCTCGCGCTCCGCAAAGGCAAACGAACAAGCAAAACTTACGTAGAAACGAATCGCTTCCAACGCGTTCACTGACATCAAGCAAAGGTAGAGTTTTTTCTTAAGCTCATACAGGCTAACTTTAACTTCGTCACCATTCAGAACGTGCGTACCTTCGCCGTAGCGGTGGTAGTCATTTGTTGCTTGAATGAGGTCGTCGTAGTAATGCGCAATGTCTTTAGCACGCTTTAAAATGTGCTCATTTTCCACGATGTCGTCAAAGACGACACTTGGGTCATTGACAATATTGCGAATGATGTGTGTATATGAGCGAGAATGGATCGTTTCAGAGAACGACCATGTTTCAATCCAAGTTTCAAGCTCTGGAAGTGACACCAATGGTAAAAGCGCCACGTTAGGGCTACGACCTTGAATTGAATCAAGCAGAGTTTGATATTTCAAGTTACTGATGAAAATGTGCTTTTCATGTTCTGGTAGCTTGTTGTAGTCGATACGATCGCTGGATACGTCAACTTCTTCTGGTCGCCAGAAAAAGGAAAGCTGTTTCTCGATCAACTTTTCGAAAATCTCGAATTTTTGTTGGTCATAACGCGCTACGTTGACCGGTTGGCCTAAGAACATTGGTTCTTTTAGGGCGTTATTTTTTGTTTGAGT
This sequence comes from Vibrio cionasavignyae, assembly GCF_050337155.1. NCBI lineage: Bacteria > Pseudomonadati > Pseudomonadota > Gammaproteobacteria > Vibrionales > Vibrionaceae > Vibrio > Vibrio cionasavignyae. The sequence continues at coordinate 91,457 of NZ_JAKJSR010000021.1, read as the reverse complement.
AAAAGTACTGTAAGCCATGGTGCTGCAATCCTTTTTAGCCCCTTCGCTAAGGAAAGGGCTGTGTTACTAATTTGTCTTATGAACGGTTAAATCTTACAACCGCCGCCTGCACAATCATCTTCTTGTTCAACAACCACGCCTTTATCGCCTTGGTCATCTTTTGCACCGTCTCGGGTGTTATGATAGTACAGAGTTTTTACACCGAACTTATAGGCAGTCAGAAGGTCTTGAAGTAATTTCTTCATCGGAACCTTACCGCTGTCATAGACGCTCGGGTCATAGTTTGTGTTAGCTGAGATAGCTTGGTCAACAAACTTTTGCATGATGCCCACAAGGTGCAGGTAGCCGTCGTTGTTACCAATCTCCCAAAGTAACTCGTAGTTCTCTTTAAGATTGACAAAATCAGGCACAACTTGCTTCAAAATACCATCTTTAGAGGCTTTTACTGAAACGTAGCCACGAGGCGGCTCAATGCCATTGGTCGCATTTGAAATTTGAGATGACGTCTCTGACGGCATAAGTGCAGTCAATGTCGAGTTTCTAAGGCCAAACTCCATGATTTCTTCACGCAGTTTATCCCAATCGTAATGCAGTGGCTCGTCACATAAAGAGTTGATATCACTCTTGTAAGTGTCGATAGGCAACAAACCTTTCGCGTAGTTGGTTTCGTTAAACAGAGGGCAACGACCTTGCTCTTTCGATAACTCAACAGACGCCTTCAATAGGTGATATTGAATCGCTTCAAAGGTGCGGTGTGTCAGATTATTCGCTGACCCATCAGAGTACTTCACGCCATTCTTCGCTAAGTAGTAGGCGTAGTTAATCACACCAACCCCTAACGTACGGCGGTTCATAGTGGACTTGTACGCTGCTGGTAGCGGGTAATCTTGGTAGTCGAGTAGCGCGTCTAACGCACGAACCACAAGGTCAGAAAGCTCAGCAAGATCATCAAGCTCATTGATGGCACCAAGGTTAAATGCAGACAGAGTACAAAGTGCGATTTCGCCTTCGTCATCTTCAACATTACTTAGTGGTTTAGTTGGCAGCGCGATTTCCAAACAAAGGTTAGATTGACGCACTGGTGCAACTTTTGAATCAAATGGGCTGTGTGTATTACAGTGATCGACATTCTGAATGTAGATACGACCCGTTGATGCACGCTCTTGCATGAGCAATGAGAATAGCTCGACCGCTTTAACCGTTTCTTTTTTGATTGAAGGGTCGTTTTCGTATTGAACGTATAGGCGCTCAAATTCGTCTTGATCTTCAAAGAACGCGTCGTATAAACCCGGTACGTCAGACGGCGAGAACAAGGTAATATTGCCACCTTTTACAAGACGCGAGTACATCAGCTTATTGAGTTGAACGCCATAGTCCATATGACGAACACGGTTTTCTTCAACACCACGGTTATTCTTCAATACAAGCAGTGATTGAACTTCACCATGCCACATCGGATAGAAAACAGTTGCAGCACCGCCACGAACACCACCTTGAGAGCAACATTTAACTGCCGTTTGGAAGTATTTGTAGAATGGGATACAGCCAGTGTGGAAGGCTTCGCCACCACGGATTTCCGAACCAAGAGCACGAATTCGACCTGCGTTGATACCAATACCAGCGCGTTGTGAAACGTAACGAACGATAGAGCTTGCTGTCGCGTTAATCGAATCTAAGCTGTCACCACACTCAATCAGTACACAAGAGCTAAACTGGCGAGTAGGGGTACGTACACCAGACATAATCGGTGTAGGTAGAGAAATCTTGAAAGTTGATGTCGCATCGTAGAATCGCTTGATGTAGTCAAGACGCGTTTCTTTTGGATACTTAGCAAATAAACAAGCAGCAACTAAAATGTACAAAAATTGTGCGCTTTCAAAGATTTGACCCGTTACACGGTTTTGCACGAAGTACTTACCTTCCAGCTGTTTAACAGCGGCGTAGGAGAAATCGTGATCACGAGTGTGGTCAATGTAGCTATCGAGCTCATCAAATTCAGCTTTGGTGTAGTCAACAAGTAGGTGCTTGTCGTATTTACCTGCTTCAACCATCTTAGACACTTGGTCAAATAGCGTTGGCGGCTCGTATTGGCCGTACGCTTTTTTACGAAGGTGGAAAATAGCTAAGCGAGCAGATAAATATTGATAATCTGGCGTCTCTTCTGAAATGAGATCTGCTGCTGACTTAATGATGGTCTCATGAATATCAGATGTCGTGATCCCGTCGTAAAACTGGATATGAGCTTTTAGTTCTACTTGCGAGACGGATACATTCTGAAGACCTTCGGCTGCCCATGCAATAACACGGTGAATCTTCTCAAGGTCGATAGTTTCTTTGCGGCCATTACGTTTGGTAACGGTTAGTTGCTGGTTCATTCTGAGGTGTTCCCTAACAAAACAATATGAAGTCTTGCTTTTATGAAATTTTGTTGAGTCTTAGCGATGACTTCGTGATCCAAGTCGCCCTATAGCTTTTTGTTGTTAACACAAGATATAGGGGTAATTTGCATTCCGGCTTACAAGATAGTGCTATAAGCCAAAATTTTCAAGTTCACATATTTGTTTGAAACTGTGGATAAGCAGGGGACAGAAAAAAACTGTTAGTAGATACTAACCATTGAAGATAGAGCAGACTTAGTGGTGAAATTTGTATGCTAGTAAAATGGTTTTCTTTTAACCATTTCAAAAAAAAATTCCTTGATCTTTGATAATTTCTGGACGGTATTGAGTAGATAATTAAAAGTGCGATATTAGGCTGCAAAACGCACAGGTTTGTCTTGTTTTTGTAGCGCATTTGTGTCGAAAAATTAACGTTGTTAATCTTGTGCAACGCATGGCAGTGCAGGCTGGGGAGTGAGGGTTTTGCAGTAGGTCGGGATCGAGTGATTACAGCAGATGTTGTGGCACCCGTAGTAAAACTATCACAGAGTTTAAGGCTTACAAGATGACGATACTTCAAGTTGGTATAACCATCGGTATGGAGGAAATGAGCGTTGGACTACCACGATTGGCGTACTAGTGACACAAAGAGTAGCCTGTGAACTCTACTCTTTGCATTCATAAGAATCTTCTATTTCGCTTTTTCTGTATAGACTATGTAGTTGATGTCGACACGTTTACCTAGCTTATAGCTATCCGTAAGTGGGTTGTATTGCAGACCTGTGATGCCTTTCTCAACCAATTCGGTTTTGTCGACCATTTTTATCAGCTCCGATGGCTTGATAAACTTTTCATGGTCGTGGGTACCATCGGGTACGATTTTGAGTAGCTTTTCTGCGCCTACAATGGCGAATAGATAAGACTGCAGGTTACGATTCAACGTCGAGAAAAAGACTTGTCCGCCAGGCTTTACAAGTTTTGCGCATGAAGCAATGACAGATGCAGGATCTGGGACATGTTCAAGCATTTCCATGCAGGTTACCACGTCGTATTCCCCTGCATGCTCACTCGCATGCTGCTCAACAGTGCTTTGAACATAAGTGAGTTTGGTACCAGTTTCTAACGCATGCAATCTTGCAACCTCTAGGGGCTCCTTGCCCATATCGAGTCCGGTAACTGTTGCGCCTTGGACCGCCATACTTTCGGCGAGTATGCCGCCACCACAGCCCACATCGAGGACTTTTTTGCCAAACAGCCCATTGGCATTTTCAAGAACATAATTAAGTCGTAATGGGTTAATTTGATGCAGAGGTTTGAATTCGCCTTCAAGATCCCACCAACGGCTTGCCATGTCTTCAAATTTTTTGATTTCGTCTAAATCGACGTTTTGATGCTTATCCATAGTGAGCAATGCCTATTTCCAATTTTTCGTCGAGTATACCGCAAATCTTTTTTACTACGAATACCATGAAGTGGGTTTATGTGTTTTTGGCTACCTTGGCAAATTTCAGCCAAATAGTGGTGGTTTTTGCACCACTTCTCAATGTGATGGTTTGGAAATGTGCAAATAGTGGACAGTTGAATCGTAACAAAGGTCACAACATGATAAAAGCCGCGTGAAAGTGATGCCGAACCAGGTATTATTGTGTTATATTTTCTGACCTTATACGTATCGAATATACGATCAATATATAGAGGAATGTTAGCTCTATGAGCGATCTAGCTAAAGAGATCACGCCCGTAAATATAGAAGATGAGCTGAGAGGCTCTTACCTCGACTACGCGATGTCCGTCATCGTTGGTCGTGCTCTTCCTGACGTGCGTGATGGCCTAAAACCAGTGCACCGTCGTGTTTTATTCGCGATGAACGTGCTAGGCAATGATTGGAACAAAGCATACAAAAAATCTGCTCGTGTAGTAGGCGATGTTATTGGTAAATATCACCCACATGGTGATAGTGCAGTTTACGAATCGATTGTTCGTATGGCACAGCCATTCTCGCTTCGTTACATGCTGGTCGATGGCCAAGGTAACTTTGGCTCGGTCGATGGTGATTCAGCAGCGGCCATGCGTTACACCGAAGTACGTATGTCGAAAATTGCTGGCGAACTGTTGGCAGACCTTGATAAAGAGACGGTTGATTACGTTCCCAACTATGATGGGACAGAGCAAATTCCTGCAGTATTACCAACAAAAATCCCTAACCTATTGGTTAACGGTGCGTCTGGTATCGCGGTAGGTATGGCAACAAATATTCCACCACACAACTTAAATGAAGTGATTGATGGATGTTTGGCCTTTATTGCTAATGAAGAGATTACGATTGACGAGCTCATGGATTACATCCCTGGGCCTGACTTCCCGACAGCTGCATTAATCAGTGGCCGTAAAGGTATCATTGACGCCTACAAGACGGGTCGTGGTAAAGTGTATATGCGCTCGAAAGCGGATATTGAAGTAGAGAAAAATGGTAAAGAAACCATTATCGTTACTGAAATCCCGTATCAAGTGAACAAAGCACGTCTGATTGAAAAAATTGCTGAGCTTGTTAAAGACAAGAAAGTAGAAGGCATTAGTGCACTGCGTGATGAGTCGGATAAAGACGGCATGCGTATTGTTATCGAATGTAAGCGTGACGCTGTGGGTGAGGTTGTCCTTAATAACCTTTATTCACAAACTCAGCTGCAAACGACATTTGGTATCAACATGGTTGCGCTTAACAACGGCCAACCACAGCTTTTCAACCTGAAAGACATGTTGAAGTGCTTCGTTGATCACCGTCGTGAAGTGGTAACACGTCGTACTATCTTCGAACTGAAGAAAGCACGTGACCGTGCTCATATCCTTGAAGCTTTATCTCTTGCATTAGCGAACATTGATGAAATCATCGAATTGATTCGTAACGCACCAACGCCAGCAGAAGCGAAAGCTGGTCTTGTGGCGCGCGGTTGGGAATTGGGTAATGTTGCTTCTATGCTTGAAAGAGCGGGAACTGATGCTGCTCGTCCTGATTGGTTGGAAGATGAGTACGGTATCCGTGATGGTCTTTACTACCTAACAGAGCAACAAGCACAAGCGATTCTTGAACTTCGTCTACACCGTCTAACTGGTCTAGAGCATGAGAAGATTCTTGATGAATACAAAGCGCTTCTAGAAGAAATTGCTGAACTGCTGCACATTTTGGGTAGCACAGAGCGCTTGATGGAAGTGATTCGTGAAGAGCTTGAATTAGTTCAAGCGACTTACGGCGATGCGCGTCGCAGTGAAATTACTGCTGCGGTACACGATATTGACATGGAAGAGCTGATTGCTCGTGAAGATGTGGTTGTGACCCTATCTCATGAAGGCTATGTGAAATATCAAATCCTAAGCGACTACGAAGCTCAGCGTCGTGGTGGTAAAGGTAAGAGCGCGACTAAGATGAAGGAAGAGGATTACATCGAGCGTCTGCTTGTTGCGAATACTCATGATAACATCTTGTGCTTCTCTACTCGTGGTAAAACTTACCGTCTGAAAGTGTATCAACTGCCTCTAGCGAGCCGTGCGGCACGTGGTAAGCCTATTGTTAACCTACTTCCATTGGAAGAAGGCGAGCGTATTACTGCTATTCTGCCAGTCAGCGAATTTAGCCCAGAGAAGTTCATCTTCATGGCGACGGGCGACGGTACGGTTAAGAAGACGTCGTTGGATCAATTCTCTAACGTACGTTCGAATGGCTTAATCGCTGTTAATTTACGTGATGATGATTCATTGATTGGCGTTGATATTACCAACGGCGATAGCGACATCATGCTGTTCTCTAAAGCGGGTAAAGTGGTTCGCTTTAGTGAAGATAAAGTTCGTGCTATGGGACGTACTGCAGCAGGTGTTCGTGGTATGAAGCTTGCTGATGATGACCAAGTCGTGTCGTTGATTGTTCCTTCCAACGAAGGTGATATTTTAACGGTAACGAAAAATGGTTACGGCAAACGAACTGAGCTGGCTGAATACCCAACGAAGGGTCGTGCCACTCAAGGCGTTGTGTCTATCAAAGTTTCAGAGCGAAATGGCCCAGTAGTTGGGGCGGTGCAAGTTGAACTTGGCGATGAAATGATGATGATCACTGATGCTGGTACGTTAGTTCGTACACGCGTTGCGGAAGTAAGCCAGGTTGGCCGAAATACGCAAGGTGTGACACTGATTAGAACGGCGGATGATGAATCAGTGGTTGGTCTTCAACGCATTGATGAAGTAGAAGAAGCGGATTTACCTGAAGGAGAAGTTCTTGAAGGTGAAGAAGCAACGACTACTGCATCTGTAGAGGAAGCGCCACAAATGGACGCAGAACCTAAAGACGAAGCAGGCGATGAAGAGTAATCTTCTAAGCTAAGATCTTCTGAAGTAGGATAAGAAAAAGCCGAGCATAGCTCGGCTTTTTTGTGTCTATCGTATTTCTGGGGATAGATGCAGCTATCTAGTCCTAAACCAAAACCCTAGATTAATCGCAGTAACGCTTAATCTAGGTAGGAGAGTAATATTACAGGATACGTGCTCTAAAACTGCGGCCTTTCATTTTGCCGTTTTCAATTTTACCGTGTGCTTTCTTAGCAATCTTTTTCTCAACCGCGACAAATGACGCCATAGGGAACATGTTGATTTTACCAATCTGCGCACCTTGAATGGTTTTGTCACCAGTTAGCGCACCAAGAATATCGCCTGGACGTAGCTTTTGCTTTTTACCACCAGATACTTGGATCGTCACCATTTTCGCCTGATAAGGTTGATTTGATGATTGTGCTGGCAATTGGCTTGGCTCAATGGGCATATCAAGATATTCGTCGATTAGAGCCACACGATGCATTTCATTGCTGCTAAAGAAGCTAAACGCGAGCCCCTTATTACCAGCGCGGCCAGTACGACCAATGCGGTGAACATGGACTTCAGGATCACGTGATAACTCATAGTTAAACACGGCGTCTAGGTTATCGACATCGAGTCCACGAGCGGCAACATCCGTTGCTACTAGGACGGTAACACTTTTGTTCGCAAACTGAACCAATGCGCGGTCGCGTTCTTTTTGCTCTAGGTCGCCATGAAGATCAATGACGCTAAAGCCGCGGTGATGAAGCTCATCTGCGACATTTTGAACTTCTTTCTTAGTGTTACAGAATACAACAGCGGACTCAGGTTGGTGAGTCAGTAGTAAGTTCTCTAATGCATTATCTCGGTCTTCATGCGAATCTAATTTGTAAAAGAACTGTTGGATACTGCTGTGATCATGTTTGCTTTCAACTTTAACCACTTCGGGTTTATTCATGATACGAGAAGCAATCGCTTCAATTTGCTTAGGGAATGTTGCGCTAAAGAGCAAGGTTTGACGCTCTTTTGGTACTTCGCTAATGATAGCGTCTAGTGCGTCCTGGAAGCCCATATCCAGCATGCGATCTGCTTCATCTAGCACTAGCGTGTTTAATTCGCTTAGGTCAATGCGACCTCGCTCTAAATGGTCAAGAATACGACCAGGTGTGCCTACTAGGATGTGCGCGCCGTGTTCAAGCGACCCTATTTGAGGACCCATAGGTGTACCGCCACACAAGGTTAGTACCTTAATGTTGTGAATAGAGCGAGCGAGATTACGAATCTCTTTTGCAACTTGGTCTGCAAGCTCACGAGTAGGGCATAGCACGAGTGATTGTACTCGAAAGCGTTTAACGCGCAGGTTAGAGAGTAACCCAAGACCAAATGCAGCTGTTTTACCTGAACCGGTTTTTCCCTGACCGATAACGTCTTTACCATCAAGAATCAAAGGCAGCGATTGTGCTTGAATCTCAGTCATATTAGTAAAGCCAAGTCCTTCTAGGTTACTTAACAAAGAAGGGGATAAATTTAGGGTAGAGAAAGTGGAACTGTTCAAGTGCGATCCTTAGTGGTCATAGGGCAAGGGGGTATTATCAACATATCTGTCTGGGATACCAGCAGAAAGTGAATTTGATCTCTCTGGGAGATGGATTTTATGTGTGCTTAATCAGCAGCGGGATAAAGAAAGAGCCGTATAGAAGGCAACAAGACATGGTTACAATAGGCGCTATATGCTATGACTCTTCAGAGAGAATCATAGCATTGATACTCAACGAGCCGAATATATTGGCCTCGTTATTGAGATTTAGGTGAGGACTACTCTGAAATAGGTTGAGCCGTTCTCATCCAGTCGCGATATGCGTCCGCGCCGTCTTCGCCTTCAGCAGGTGACCAAGAAGCAAAGTCTTGTGGTTGGGTTGGAAGGTAAGCCCCTTCTTTTATTTCTAAGCCAACCGTGCCTTCGCTCATACAAGCGTAACCATGCCAAGTTCCTGGTGGGATCTCGATAGCTCGGTTAGTATCCGGTGAGAGGCTATGGCGCTCTGTCACGTGGCCTTCATCGTTGAAGATTAGCAGATCAAGCTGACCTTTTAATACTAAAAACAGTTCCCACTTATGTGACTCACTGTGCCTGTGAGGTCGCATATAGGTATCAGGTTCTGTTGATATGAATAAACGCTGTACGTTCGCGTCTAGTTGCTCGTGTAAATTATGGTGGCTGCGCTGGCGGGGGGCTTGCTTTGCGTTGTTTGAAAACGTATCAAAGTCTTGATTACTGATTATTTTTAACATTGCTAGGCTCTGTAAAGTGAACGATGCCAGGTATTCTAAAGCTTTGAGCGAAATGTGCAGCAACAAAATTTATATTGGCGTGTTTCTATTTAATTCGATGCCAACCTAGTCGCGTCAAAGTGTGATTATGATTCCAGTTCGTTCGAATTAAAGTGTACGAAAATGTCATGATGTTATTATCATTTTATGACTATAGATTAACCAGTTACGATGGTGGAAAACGCAGTGGAAGCAGCAATTAACCAGTTAAAAAAGGACTTTTACGCTCACCTAAAGTCGTATCAGGAACCGAAAGCAGCAAGTGGTTTCAAAACCCTTTCTATTTTAACTCAAGATGAATTAGCCGAGCTTGAAAATGTTTGGATTCAATTAGCAGTTTGGAAACAGACTCAGGCATAAAGTTCACCGCATTCACTCTATTTAATGGCTGCGCTCCCATCGTTGAAGTGATAATTTAACCATTAGATCATACGGTCAAACAGGTCACATTTTTATAACCCTAGGTGGAAGCACTTAGGGTTTTTTAGTGTCTTCATACTACCGACTGTTATATTATAACAACGGTTATAACAAAGTTATCATTGAAAACTCAGTGACCAACCCCCATAGTCAAGGGTAGAGTGTAGTGTGAACTGGCTAAGACGATATTGATATTGGCCTAAAAAATCAAGTGAGAGAAGTTATGGCGGAAGTACGAGCCAGAATAGAATTAAAAGTTGGACTTAATAGTGATATCCAAGCTGAGATGCTTTCCTTTCGTGGACTTAGCACAGACAAAGAGCACGTTGCTCTAATCTTTAAAAACGTCGACCAGCAACAAGATATCCCTTTGGTGAGAATGCACTCGGAATGTTTAACTGGCGATGTCTTCCACTCATCTCGTTGTGATTGTGGGGAACAGTTAGAAGAAACCATACAAAAAATGGGTGCTGAAGGCGGCATTATTCTTTATCTACGCCAAGAAGGGCGAGGTATTGGTTTATATAATAAGCTTGATGCCTATAAGCTACAATCTGAAGGCATGAATACCTATGAAGCCAATAACCATCTAGGTTTTGGTGATGATCTTCGAGACTTTTCTGAAGCAGCACAAATGCTACAAGCACTGGGTATGGATGTGATTAAATTGGTCACTAACAATCCGAAGAAAGTCCGAGAACTGCAAGAGCATGGCATCACTATTAAAGAGGTAGTGAACACCAACGCTCATGTAAAAGACGGAAACGAAAGTTACCTAAAAGCCAAAGTGTCCCATGGTAAGCACAATCTGAAATTCTAACGCCACGTTTTAATTTGTTAAGAAACCTCACGAAAGTGGGGTTTTTTTGTATTAGTCATTGAAAATAAATTGTAACTGAGTATTATTGCGCATTGATAGTGTTAATGATAACAATTCGCACTACGAAATAATAATTATGCTCAACAAGGATGCTTCAATGAATGTAACCACTTTTGTGAAGAGTGCAGTGGCTGCCTCTCTGGTACTGACTTCAACGACTGCGCTATCTGCAGTTTCGCAACAACAAGTCGTCGAACATTACGCCGATTTGGCTCATGCCGTTTTCTCCGATGCCCTTATTACGGCCAAATCGCTAGACACTTCTATTAACACTTTTTTAGCGAACCCTTCAGAAAAGGGGTTATCTGATGTAAAACAAGCATGGATCGCTTCTCGTGTACCTTATCAACAAACCGAAGTGTTTCGTTTTGGCAATGCTGTCGTTGATGAATGGGAAGGGCAACTTAATGCTTGGCCGCTCGATGAAGGTTTGATTGATTATGTTAGCTCAGACTACCAATACGAATTAGGTAATGATGGTGCGCAAGCCAATATTGTGGCGAATGAAAGCCTAACCATCGGTGCAAACACACTCGATACTAAAGCGATTACACCGGCATTGATTGCTGATTTGAACGAAGTTGGTGGCTCAGAAGCGAATGTTGCTTCGGGTTATCATGCCATTGAATTTCTGTTGTGGGGGCAAGATCTTAACGGCACAAATGCGGGTGCCGGCGAGCGTCCTTACACGGATTATGTCGTGGGTGAAGGTTGTAGTAACGGTAATTGTGCGCGACGTGCTGAGTATTTACAGGCGGCGTCAACCTTGTTAATTCAAGATTTGGCATGGATGGAAAAACAGTGGTCGGATTCAGAGAAAAATAATTACCGCTCGACGCTGTTGGCAGATAAACCAGTTAACGGTGTGAGAAAAATGCTGTTTGGTATGGGCTCGTTATCGCTGGGCGAACTGGCAGGCGAGCGTATGAAAGTTGCATTAGAAGCTAACTCGACTGAAGATGAGCACGATTGCTTCTCGGATAATACTCACAACTCACATTACTACAATGAACAAGGTATCTACAACGTGTATACCGGAACGTATGTACGTACCAATGGGACTTTAGTTGTCGGTCCAAGTATCGCGGACCTTGTTGCACAAAAAGATAAGATGGCCGCGAAAGAAATTCAAAAGCAGTTCGACGTGACTCGTGCTCAAGTTGGTCAACTGGTCTCTTCTGCGGAAAACGATAACCAACACTTTGATCAGCTTATCGCCTCAAACAACCCTCAAGGTAACAAATTGGTCAACGATACGATCGTCGCGTTAGTTGCTCAGACTGGTTCTATTGAGCGTGCCGCTGGAATTATTGGCATCACAAGCTTGAACCCAGACACGGCAGACCATGACTTTTAGTCCGTCTGAATTCTCGTTAGTTCTTAACAGATAATAATAAAAAGGGGGATGAACCCCCTTTGTTGATCCGATATGAGTGAGTGTTGAATGTTTAAAATATTATTGCCCACCGCCTTTGCCATGATGTCTCTATTTAGCTATGCCGAGCAGCCAATTAGCAAGTATTCTGGTGGTAAAACGACCGTAAATAAGCAAGGTGCTAACGCGTTTTCTCTTCCCGCGGCAAACTTACCGATGAGTAAGCGGTTGGATTTTAGTGTGGGAAACAGTTTCTTCCGAAACCCTTGGGTTCAAGCTCCCGCATCAACGGATGCTAGAGATGGACTTGGCCCATTATTTAATACCAATGGTTGTCAAAACTGTCATATCAAAGATGGACGAGGACATCCGCCTGAGGCAAATGATCAGCATGCGGTTTCAATGTTGGTACGATTAAGTATACCCGCCGAAACAGAAGCACAGAAAAGCCAAATTAAGCGATCAGGGGTGATTCCAGAGCCAACATATGGTGGTCAGCTGCAAGATTTCGCTCTACCTAATATGACACCGGAAGGTCAGATAAGCATTACATATAGTGAGCTTCCTGTTCAATTTAGTGATGGGACGACTGTCCTTCTGCGTAAACCAAATTTAAAGATTGTTGAGTTGGCGTATGGAGATATGCACCCAGATGTCATGATGTCTGCAAGAGTGGCACCACCTATGATTGGCCTTGGGTTATTGGAATCCATACCTGAATCAACAATTCTAGAAATGGCAAAACAACAAGCTAAAGATGGTTCGACGGTTTCAGGTAAACCTAATTATGTCCTGGATGCGCGTACCCAAAAAATGGCATTAGGTCGCTTTGGTTGGAAGGCTGGACAACCCAACTTAATGCAACAAAATGCCGCAGCATTTCAAGGTGATCTCGGCCTCACCAGCACGCTATTTCCTTCCGAAAACTGCTCGTCACAGCAAGATGTGTGTCATGAAGGGGTAAGTGGAGGGGTTCCAGAAGTGAGTGACAAAATTTTAGACTTTGTCGAGTTTTATAGCCAACATTTAGCCGTACCTAGCCGTAGGAATACTCAAGACCCACAAGTGATTGAAGGGCAAGAACTCTTTACGAAAGTCGGTTGTGAGAGCTGTCATCGAACGAATGTTCAAACCGATACTCGAGAGAACTTACCCGCTTTATCGGCGCAAAGGATTCATCCTTATACTGATATGTTGTTGCATGATATGGGGGAAGGCTTGGCCGACAATCGACCTGAATATGCTGCGACAGGTCAAGAATGGCGGACGCCGCCGTTATGGGGCATTGGTTATACCAAAGAAGTGAATGGGCATACGTATTTTCTTCATGATGGGCGAGCGAGAAACTTAACTGAAGCCATTGTGTGGCATGGTGGTGAAGCAAAAGCAACACAGCAGAACTTCTTGGCACTAAGTGGTAAAGAGCGTCAGGCGTTGATTGCTTTTTTGAACTCATTATAAGGAAACGTGATGAAATACCATGTATCGATAATGGGTCTATTAGCGATGATGTTGTCAGCTCTTTTAGTAGGCTGCGGCGCGACAAGCGAGGTGCAGCGGAGTGCATCTTCTCCGCCTGAAGCTCTTCAGCCCGAACAGACACACCATGTTAGCCAACATGTTTATGAGCTTGAGCACCAATCGGCCGTGCAATTCAACCTCTCCATGGACAGTTTGTACCAGCAATCTCAAGCATATTGTCAGCAAACGGAGAGCATTGCTTCTGTTGAGCGTGCTTGGCAGAAAGGGATGGAGCAATGGATGTGGTTGCAGGGACAAGAAAGAGGTCCCACTCAAGCGTTAGAACAAAATTGGAATATTCAGTTTTGGCCAGACAAAAAAAACACGACTGGGCGCAAAATGACGGCCGCGAGTCAGCGAGATAGCTGGTCTGTTGCTGCGATAAAAGATGAGAGTGTCACTGTGCAGGGATTAGGTGCCGTCGAATGGCTACTATTTGATCCAAAATCTAATTTGGAAACCAACCCGTCATCAAGCTGCTCACTACTTATTGCCATAACCGGAGCATTAACGGAGCGTTCGGGAGTCATCGTGCAGGCATGGTCGGTAAACCCCTGGAGCGCATTGGATGACAAAGCTTGGACGGCTGAATATTTAGCGTTGCTGACCAATCAGTTGGATTACAGCATGAAAAAATTGTCACGCCCTTTAGCGAAAGTGGGGGCAGCAAAACCGTACTTTTCTGAATCTTGGCGCTCTCAGACATCGATGATGCATTTACGAGCCAATGTAGAAGCCTTGCAGTCGCTTTATATGGCGAATGGGCAAGGACTTGATTTGATACTCCGTGAGTCGGGGGCATCTGAGCTGGCAGTGAGAATTGACCATCAGTTTAAAAGCATCCTAGAAACTTGGCCTGCGTCCTCCAGTCTTTTTGAGTTACTGCAAAACAAAGATGGTTACCGAATGGTGTTAAACCAATATAACAAACTTGAGCAGCTTAGATACTTAATGAGTGAAGAAGCGGCGATAAAGTTGGGTGTCGTGATAGGGTTTAATGCAACTGATGGCGATTGATATAACCAAGAGAAATTTAATACGGTTAGGAGCGATGGGCGCAATGGCTCCTACGTGGTTAGCGGGCTGCAGTACGGCTGCTTCTTCAGTGTTAGAGCCGCGACGTTCTCCCCAGTTGATTGGTGGCTCTATCCGTCACAATGGAGAATTCGACGTCGTCATTGCTGCGAATGGCACTCAACCGGTTCATCAATTACCACTGCCCGGTCGAGGGCACGGTGTGGCTATACATCCTCATCAGCCCTTGGCGGTAATGTTTGGTCGAAGGCCTGGCACTTACGCTATGGTATTTAACTACCAAAGCGGTGAAATGACATCCCTTATCCTAGCATCTAAACAACGCCACTTTTATGGCCATGGTGTTTTTTCTTCTAATGGTCGCTGGTTATATGCAACAGAAGGGGAACGTTCATCTAGCCGTGGCATTATTGGAGTATACGATACACAGCAAGGCTATAAAAAAGTTGAAGAGTTTACCGGGTTTGGCAAAGGACCACATGAAGTGATCATTACGCGAGACGACACTTTGGTGGTTGGCGTTGGCGGTGTGCATACTGATGGGCGTACACCACTAAACTTATCCACGATGACCCCGAGTCTAGCGTACCTTAGTGCCACTGGTGAGTTGCTAGAGCAAGTGTCGCTTAAGGATCATCGAAAAAGTATTCGTCATCTTGCTCACGATGATGATGATACGATACTGACAGGCCAGCAATACCGTGGCGAAGCTGACTCGTATGTCCCGCTTGTCGCTTCGCACAAGCGAGGGCAACCGCTGCAAGAGTTAGGTGGAGAAGCGGAAGATTGGGCTAGATTTAATCACTATGTTGCCAGCATTGCAGCCAATAAACAGCATATTGTTGCCACATCACCTAGGGGCAACTGCTATGGAATATGGGATAAGAAGACACTGAAGTTATTACAAATCAAAGTACTGCCAGACGCGTCAGGCGTCGTGATTAAAGATGAGCATTTTTTCATCAGCTCAGGCGCTGGAAAAGTGGTGCAAATCGCCCCCGATTTGACGGTGAAAATGCTGCATTCTCCGATCCAATGGGATAACCACTGGAAGATGATCACATAAATGAGACGGAGGGAGTTTGCCTGTAAATTAGTCATGTTGAGACGGTGAGATCTGCCATACTTAAACTCTAGAGAGAGGGAGTGGCTAGATGTCAAAGCAGTTATTTTCCGTGGTGACAGCAGGAGTGGTGTGCTTAGTGGCAGCGCAGGTGTGGGCTGCCCCCGATCAAGATATTAATGAAAGGGATACGGTTGCTGCGATCGCGGCAACCGTACAACCTGCCTATTATGACAAACGCAGTGCGCCTTCAGCACCAAGCCTACCATCATCCATATCAAAAAAGTCAGTGACTGAGATCTTACTGTATGGCTCGTTAGTTGATTACGTTTATAACGAGACAAATAGTCAAAAAATTTGGTCCAATAATGAGCTCAACGCACAATTAAACCTGCAATTAGAAATGGTTAACCTGGCTGGTTTTAGTCCCTTATTTGAGCAAAGAGTAAAACATATGCAGTCTTTGTATCAGACGGGGCATTTTGATGAATATGATCGAGCCGCGACCGACACGTTACTGCTGTACATCAGTTATATTGCTGCTGTCCCAGAACTTGGTAAGCAGTGGTATTTTTCTGAAAGCTTAATTGATGCGTTGCCAAGGCCATCGGCAACGGAAGTCCATCAACTCCTACTTGCTATCGAGAACAACACATTAGCTAATTACTTGCTCTCGTTATCACCGCCCATGCTACAGCAATTAGGTTTTGAAAATGCCTATATAGATTTATTAGCCAAATCCCAAATTGAGCTGACGGCATACGAACAAGTCGGGCTAATCAGAAAAGGGGATAAGCTTGAGCCTGAACCCTATATCCATTTGTTAGATCGCCTTGCAGAATCTGAGCTTTATGTCGACGTAAGAGAAGACGGGATGTTTGACCAATCTTTAGAGTACGCCATTAAGGAGTTTCAAAGGCTTTATGGTCTTGAGGATGACGGTATTATTGGACCCAATACACTGCATTGGTTAAATATGCCTGCGCAAGAGAAGTTAAGAGTGTTAGCGCTTAATGCTGAACGTTCACGCCTCTGGCCTCAGCAGAGAGAGCATATTATTTTGGTGAATGTACCTAGTTTTGAACTCAAATATTGGGGCGAAGGTGAGGCACGTTTTGAATCGAGAGTGATTGTTGGGCGGTTAACGAGGCCCACACCGATTTTTGAAACCAAGATGGATTCGTTAATTGTGAATCCAACATGGAATGTGCCTTGGAAAATTATGGTGAAAGACATCATCCCTAAAGTTAAGAATGATCCAACGTACCTGTTTTCACAGCGTATTGAAATTCTCGAGGGTTGGCATAACCGCGTCACGGTTGATCCTACGGTGATAGATTGGAAAGAAGTTCAGCCTAAACAGTTTCCTTATCGAATGAGGCAGCAAGCAGGCGTGTGGAATGCATTAGGACAATATAAGTTTAACACCCCCAACGAACGGGCGATTTTTCTGCACGATACCCCCGGCAAACAACTGTTTAATGAAAGCAGTCGTGCCTATAGCTCTGGTTGTATTCGAGTTGAGCATGCTGATAAGTTTGCACAGGTATTATTAGAACATCAGGGAAAGCTACTTGACGACTTATCGACGTATCGAGACAACAAAGCCATTTCATTTAAAAATAGAATTCCTGTCCATATTATTTATCAAACGGCTTGGCTTGAAGATGGTAAAGCACACTTTAGAGCCGACGTGTATCAGTATGACAATAGAAGAGGGAGTGTTACTGAAACGGCTCTGATTAAAAACTAGCGAGGGCAGTAACTGACTTGTCATCGCTTATAGACAATGTCATAGTCTCGCTACTTTTTTTGAATAGTAGGATTTCCGATGAGTCTTAAGTATCAAGTCGTGCCCGTGACGTCTTTTGCACAAAATTGTTCCATTGTTTGGTGTGATGAAACCATGAAAGGTGTGTTGATTGATCCAGGCGGAGACATTGAACAACTGCAAGTGCTTATCGCAGAGCTCGGCGTTCAAGTAGAAAAATTAGTGCTCACCCATGGGCATCTTGACCATGTTGGTGGAACTGAGCCTCTTTCAAAAGCACTTGGTGTAGAAATTGTTGGTCCCCATAAGGCTGATAATTTTTGGCTGCAAGGCTTAGAAAATCAGAGTCAAATGTTTGGTTTCCCTCTGACGAAAGCTTTTGAACCTAATCAATGGCTTGATGATGGAGACGTTATTACATTTGGCAATCAGTCTTTAAACGTCATTCACACGCCAGGTCATACTCCAGGCCACGTTGTGCTGTTTAACAATGCTGCTAAACAAGCATTTGTTGGCGATGTGTTGTTTAAAGGTGGTATCGGTCGAACGGATTTCCCACAAGGTAACTACGAAACGTTGATCCAGTCGATTAAAGGCAAATTATGGCCTTTAGGTAATGACGTTGCTTTTGTTCCTGGCCATGGACCAGAGTCTACGTTTGGTCATGAAAGAGTATCAAACCCATTTGTTGCTGATGAGATGCCGCTTTACTGAGCACTAAGCTAATTTTCGCTTATAAAATGGCATAGTTACGATTCGAACATGTCACGATCCGCTGCTGCTAAGTAGCGGCGGGTCAGTCCTACAAATTCCTCCCCACTTCTGTCCAAATCTGCTTCCGAAATAAAAATATCGTAACCAAAGAACT
The DNA here is from genome assembly GCF_050337155.1 of Vibrio cionasavignyae. Lineage (NCBI taxonomy): Bacteria > Pseudomonadati > Pseudomonadota > Gammaproteobacteria > Vibrionales > Vibrionaceae > Vibrio > Vibrio cionasavignyae. The sequence continues at coordinate 73,477 of NZ_JAKJSR010000021.1, read as the reverse complement.
CGCGTTGATACTTCATACGATTGGCAAGCATTGCCATAAGGCCGTGATACTCAGAACCATCGCAATCGATAAATGGTGTGGAATCCAGCACAATGTCTTCAAAGGTCGTCTGTGGAGATGTTTGCTGCAGTCCAAGATAAAGCAAGGCGCGCTGGCTAAGTAGCAAATCCGTCGCGATCCGTGGACAAATAGCATTGAGATAAGCTTGGTAATTGTTAATTCGTAGACCAATCCAAGGAAGTGGAGTATGCCAACCATCATGATGGTGACTACAAATCCCAATACGTTCGATGTCAGACCAACGAAGTGCCCAGCCGCCTTTAAACATATGCTGTTGAAAATGAGTCGCGGTTAACGTAAAGGTAACCCGGCTTTTTACTATGGTGTAGTAAGTGAAACTTAGGGCGACGACAAGTAAAGCAATAACAACAAGCGACAGTTGCCAGTTTGGTGAGAAAAGGACAATTGCGAATCCTATAAGCGCAGCGATAGCCACACTTTTTCGTAGTATGGGTGAGTGCAAAGAATAGTGGTGATTACTTATGTGAATACTGTTCATAGATTACAAATAGCACCCTTAATAGCAAAAAGCAGTCATGCACATGACGTTATATGATGCTCGAAAAATGTCAGCATTATTGTTTAAATAATAGTCATAAACGTTGAAAGTCGGCATTTTTCGTGACGCTTTGTGTCATGCCTCTACAAAAGCTGTCAAAATTTTGGTATAAAACGCGCTTCAAATTTTGACCACTGCTTACAGCGCAGTGAAATGGAGAGAAAACTCAATGAAACTTGCTCATAAGCGCAAAGTGCAATCAAAATTGCAAAAGCGCATTAAAGCGGTAGTTGCGAATACAGCAGCTGCAACAAAAACAGAAAAATCTGTTGTAGCAAAAGCATCTGTAGCAAAAGAAGCTGTAGTTAAACAAGCACCGGTAGCAAAAAAAGCACCTGTAGCTGAAAAAGCAACTGCGACAAAAAAAGTTGAAGTAGCATTAACTCCTAAGCAGCAACAAGTATTAGATATTGTTGTTAAGCACGCCGATGGTATCAACCCTAAAGGGATTGGCCAAGAAGCCGGCCAAGAAGACGCTAAAGCAGCATCTTGGGCAACGGGTGCTCTTAAGAAGTTACTAGAAGAAGGCTTAGTTGCGAAAGAACAGCTTGCTGGTAATAAAGTGATCTACAAAGCGCAGTAATGCCTCACTTTATTCAATGTCAAAAAGGCCCCGGTTAAGGGGCTTTTTTGATCTTGTTGCTTCACGACCTATCTCACGCCCCACAATTAAATAGCCTTCCTAAACTTTGCTGTACTCTCTTGGATTAAACGCACCTACTTGCTTATGCATTGCTGTTGTTACTTTGCTATAGCGCTCTATTTGTTAGCAGTTGTTGTGAGTTGCGTAGCATTTCTGTAATTTTTAGCGAGGGTAAATACGTACGTAGTAACTTTTCTTATTGGCGTGAGAGCTATGGCAATTCATTGAAATATAATGGGTTACGTCTATTAGTCGCAAATATCCTACGTATTACTACGTAATACAAAGGTCGAACTTAGGTTTGTGTGGAGGGGAGAATGCGTGGTCGCACGAATACAAGATATTGATAATTAGATTCATAGTTACCTTGAACGTGAAACTTGGGGTGTTCGGATGTCACTCCATATAAGAAACTACTCAAGGAACTGAAAATGAGTCTAATCAAGAAATCAGTCACTCGTGCACTTAAGAGCACAGCTATTGTTGCGGCAACCTGCTTAGCCTTTGTTGCGACTACGGCAAATGCGGCCGACAAAGTATATCGCCTTAAGCTTGCTGAGACATGGGGACCTAATTTCCCTATTTTTGGCGATGCCACAAAAAATATGGCTAAGATGGCCGAAGAAATGTCGAATGGTCGACTGCAAATTCGTATCGACTCGTCAAATAAACATAAAGCGCCTTTCGGTGTTTTTGATATGGTGAAGTCTGGCCAATATGATATGGGTCATTCGGCGTCGTACTACTGGAAAGGTAAAGTACCGAACACACTGTATTTCACTACGATGCCTTTTGGTATGACGGCACCCGAGCAATACGCGTGGTTCTATCATGGTGGTGGTATGGAGTTGATGGAAAAAGTCTACTCGCCACATAACATGATGTCATTCCCAGGTGGTAACACCGATGTACAGATGGGCGGTTGGTTTCAAAAGGAAATTAATAGTGTTGAAGACCTACAAGGTTTGAAAATGCGTATACCAGGCTTCGCGGGCGAAATTCTGGCAGAAGTTGGTGCAAAACCAACGAATATCGCATCGGGCGAGCTTTATACGTCTCTAGAACGTCGTACAATCGACGCTCTTGAGTGGGTAGGGCCTTCTCTAGATCTACGTATGGGTTTCCACAAAATCGCACCATACTACTATACAGGCTGGCATGAGCCTGCAACGGAGCTTCAATTCCTTGTGAATAAACGTACCTGGAATAAGTTGCCGGATGACCTGAAAGCTATCCTACAAATCGCAATGAAAACAGCCGCGTACGATATGTATATCCAATCTACCCATGAAAGCGGTAAAAACTGGGCAACAATCCAATCGGATTACCCTGATATTAAAGTGAAAGATTTCCCACGCGAAGTTATCGATGCATTGCGTGATGCGAACGATAAATTGCTAAAAGAGCATGCTGCGAAAGATGCAACAGCGAAAGAGATTCAAATGTCTCAAGCTGCTTATCTAGAGCAAGTTCGTTCATGGACTGATATCGCTTCTAAAGCTTACCTTAATAAGTTCGATGACTAATGGTTCTGAAGTGGCGCTTTGCGCCACTTCTCCTGTCGATGAGTTCCGAATTCAGTTTTACACCTATTTAATCTTATTAACGATAAAGTGACGAGATGCTCGCAGAGTGTTCCTTCGTCATCAAAATTTATTGTCCGATGTTCAATGTTGAATACTTACGCACTCTACACATAAATAAAACAATATGAGTCGCGGGATGGAGTCTGGTATGCGAAGCCTAATTTATATAGAGAGACTGTTTAACAAAGTTAGCGACATGCTGGGAGTGGTGTCGAGTATTTTGTTTTTATTACTACTTGCAAACGTCGTGTACGACGTGGTGATGCGCTACGTATTTAATGACGTATCGATTGCCTTTCAAGAGATGGAGTGGCACCTATTTTCAGCGGTATTTTTACTTGGTGTTCCATACGCGATTAAAGCTGGAGGCCACGTGAGGGTCGACGTATTTTACGAACGACTGTCGATAAAAGCGCGCGCTATTATCGATTTGATCGGTACCTTTGTGTTTCTTTTCCCATTCTGTTTACTCGTGGCTTGGTTCGGCATTGATTTTGCCAAAGAAAGCTTTGCACTAGGTGAAACGTCAGGTGATCCAGGAGGCTTGCCGTATCGCTGGGTAATCAAAGCTATGATCCCTCTTTCATTCTTCTTCATGGCGATCAGTGGAGTAGGGCTCGTGCTCCACTCTCTGAATAAGCTGGTCAACCCTCATTTGATATACGCCAATTCAACCGACTCTAAAGAATAAGGATTGTTTCTATGATCGGCATAGTCATGTTTTTTGTAGCGCTGTTTGCGCTACTGTTAGGATTTCCAGTGGCCTTCACATTTGGAGGTATCGCGCTGATATTTGGCGTGTGGGCAGAAGGCATAGAAATGTTCGCTTTCATGCCATATCGCATCCAATCGATTATGGAAAATACCGTTTTGATGGCGGTTCCGTTATTTGTCTTCATGGGCTTAGTGTTACAAAAAACCAAGTTGGCAGAGCAACTGCTTGAATCAATGGGGCGTCTATTTGGTGGTGTGCGTGGTGGTATTGCTATTTCAACGGTACTAGTGGGTGCATTGCTTGCAGCGTCTACAGGTGTTGTAGGAGCGTCAGTAGTGGCGATGGGGCTTATCTCCCTACCGGTTATGCTGAAGTACAATTACGACAAAGGGCTAGCGTGTGGCACCATATGTGCGTCTGGTACATTGGGTCAAATCATTCCGCCTTCGATTGTTCTGATCTTGCTTGGGGATGTACTCGGTGTGCCGGTTGGTGATTTATTTCAGGCGGCAATTTGGCCTGGATTGGTGTTAGTTGGCGCCTATGTTTTATACATCCTGATTTATGCAAAACTTAACCCAGAAGCTGCGCAGCCTATTCCTAGAGATGAGTCTATTTCTCGTTCTCAAGAAGTCAAAACAGCGTTGAAAGCGATCATACCGCCACTGGCGTTGATTGTGATTGTTCTAGGGTCAATATTTGCAGGGGTTGCAACTCCGACAGAGTCTGCTGCTCTCGGGGGCGCAGGCGCAATTGTACTGTCCCTTGCCTATGGCCAGTTTAACTTCCGTATGCTTTATGAAGCTTCAAAAGAAACGGTGAAAGTAACCGCGATGGTGTTTGCGATTCTGTTAGGTGCGACAGCATTTTCAATGGCGTTTACCTATACCGGTGGCGATATGCTCGTGGAAGAGTGGATGTTAGAGATACCCGGTGAGAAATGGGGCTTCCTTATTATCACTATGCTGGTGATCTTGATTCTAGGTTTTTTTATCGATTTTGTGGAAATTTGTTTCATTATTGTTCCGATGATCGCGCCCGTTGCTGAAATCATGGGCATCAATATGACGTGGTTTGCCATACTTGTCGCAATGAACCTACAGACTTCGTTCTTAACGCCTCCATTTGGTTTTAGTTTGTTCTATTTGAAAGGGGTGGCGCCAGATGGCGTGACGACAAGAGATATATACCGTGGTGTCATGCCATTTATTGCTATTCAAATCTTAGTGTTAGCGTCACTGTTAGTGTTCCCATCCTTTTATGGAATGTGATCCAATTACCGTTGTGGCGTAAGGAAGTTCATTTATTTAGCCGCCGTGGTAATGTGTCTTAAGGGATGCATTGCCTTTATAGGCGGCTGTAGTTAGAAGGGACTTCTATGCCACTCAAAGCCAAACTTATCTTATTGACGTTGCTGCCGTTAGTTATTCTGACGGCTAGCGTGAGTTGGATAGCCCTCCATCAAGCCAAATCCTTTGGCGAAAAAGAAATCGAGATTTTCCGCGAGAGCTTAATTCGTTCAAAAGAATCAGCGCTGAAAGACAGCGTTGAATTAGCCTTTGATGCTATCGAATACGCCTACAATGATCCTGATCTGTCAGAGTCCGAAGCAAAAGCACAGGTAAGGGAAATTTTGGATAGGCTACGTTATGGGACCGATGGCTATTTTTTTGCTTACGACAAAACCGGGACTAACCTCGTCCATCCGATACAACCAGAGTTGGTCGGTCGGAATTTACTCAAGTTACAAGACCAAGACGGTAACTATTTGATCGAGACATTACTGTTCCAAGCTCAGGCTGGGGGAGGTTTTCATCAGTATTTATGGCAAAAACCGTCCACTGGTGAAACCGTGACTAAGCTTAGTTATGCGGCTTGGCTAGATAAATGGGAATGGATGATTGGCACGGGGCTATATATTGAGGACGTGGCGAGAGAGGTCGCTGTTCTTCGTGCTGCTATCGATAAAAATATAGAAACCACGATGTTTTCTATTGTGACGATATTTTCGGTGACGGTGGCCGTCATTATTGTACTGACCTTAGCTGTGAATTGGCATGAGCATAAGTTGGCGGATAAGAACTTAAAGGAGCTAGCGCACAAAACAGTGATGTTTCAAGAGGATGAAAGAAAGCACCTTGCCAGAGAATTACACGATGGGGTAAACCAATTGTTGGTTTCTAGTAAGTGTCACTTAGAGTTGATGGATACCAAGGATATTGATGTTCGCTCCATAGGGCATTTGAGTAAGTCCCAGTCTTCTTTGTCAGAAGCGATTATTGAAGTGAGGCGAATTTCTCACCATCTTAGACCCAGCGCCTTAGATGATATCGGACTGGAAGCGGCAATTTCCAGTTTGCTGCAAGATTTTAAAACGTACTCTCATGCAAATACAGAACTGGTGCTGGATACACAAGCATCTAAACTTAAATCAGAGGTAGCAACGACCTTGTATCGTGTTGTACAAGAATCATTAAACAACATAGAAAAGCATGCCGATGCGACGCAAGTTACCGTGTTTCTCAAACAGTTCGGTAATGTGTTGCAATTAATGATCCGTGATAATGGCATTGGTTTTGATGTGACTAATGCAATGGCAGCGCGCGGCATCGGTTTGCGTAATATGAGAGAGCGTGTTGAGTTTATTGGCGGCGAGTTTGAACTATTGAGTGATTATGGAGCCGGTACAGAAATCACAGTCTTGCTGAAGCTAGAAGGAACGGAATAATGGATGAACCGATCAAAGTGGTGATAGTGGATGATCATCAAGTGGTTTTGGAAGGTTTCATCGCTCGACTTGAGCGAGAGCCGGATATTGAGGTGATTGCAACGGCAAGTAATGGGCTAGAGGCGATAGATGTCGTCAAATCTTATCAGCCTGACGTGGTACTAATGGACGTGAGTATGCCAATTATGAACGGCATAGAGGCAACACAGCTACTAAAAGAAGAGCGCCCTGAAGCCAAGGTCTTAATGCTTACTATGCATGATAACCGTGAGTATATTATGAAAGTGATGCAGGCAGGTGCGGTGGGCTATATGTTAAAGGAAATCTCTGCAGAAAAAATGGTTCAAGCCATTAAAACGGTTAAACAAGGTTCTACCTATTTTTGTGAGTCCGTCACACAAACGCTATTTTCGCAAGAGGTGTCACCAGCCGTGAGCAAGACAAACCCATTGAGTCGTCGAGAAGAGTCAGTGTTGAAATTAGTCGCACAGGGGAGTAGCAGCAAGAAAATAGCGCAGGTGCTCAATATATCCTATCGTACGGTAGAAACGCACCGGCAGAACATTAAACATAAGTTGGACTTACATTCGACAGCTGAATTGGCAAAATACGCACTGGAACATGGTTTGGGGTAGGGCAGAGAGTGAACACTATTGATATGAGCAGTGACGCTAGACAAAAAAAGACCCGCGAAAGCGGGTCTTTACGTTCTACATCATAGCGTTACGCGTAGCTATGTTGATGCACTTGCAGCTCGGTACGCATGCCTTTCAATAGGCTGACACACATAACCAGCAGAATAACCGTAAACGGCAACGCGGTTGAGATCGCGCCAGCTTGCAGTGCTTGAATTGCCTCTGTACCACCAACCCATAGTAATACTGCAGCGATTGCACCTTCAATAGTTGCCCAGAACACACGCTGTGGTACTGGTGCATCAACTTTACCGCCAGCAGTGATGCTGTCGATAACCAGTGAAGCTGAATCTGACGAAGTAATGAAGAACACCATAATCAAGATGATAGAGATAACCGACAAAATGGTGCTCATCGGTAGTGCTTCGTATGCATAGAACAGTGACAACGTTAGATCGGTCAATCCATTTTGGCCGAGCTCACCGACTTGGTTGATCACTTGGTCGATTGCCATGCCACCGAACGCCGCCATCCAAAATAGAGTGATGGTTGTCGGGATGACAATAACGGCTGTCAGGAATTCACGTACGGTACGTCCTTTAGAAACACGCGCAATGAACATGCCAACACATGGGGACCATGAAATCCACCACGCCCAGTAGAATACGGTCCAACCGTGCATCCAAGCTTCGTCTTCACGACCGTGAGGATTACTCAGTGGGATGATATTCTCTACGTAGCCGACAATAGTCGTGCCTAGTGAGCCGAAGAACGTCGCAATTGATACCACAATAACAACAATTAATAGCACGAAAGCAACCAAGATGTTGGTGTTACTCAGTAGCTTTACACCCCCATCAATACCACGAACAACGGAAAAAATTGCTAGAGCAGTCACAAAGGCAATCACGACGAGTTGTAATGAAGTACCGGCTTCAAACCCAAATACATGCCCAATACCACTGGCCGCTTGTTGTGCCCCAAGACCTAATGATGTCGCGAGACCAAATAGGGTCGCTAACACAGCAAGGACATCAATAACGTGACCAAACCACCCCCACGTTCTATCACCAAGTAGTGGATAGAACACTGAGCGCATTGAAAGAGGCAAACCTTTATTAAAGGCAAAGAAGGCCATCGAAAGTGCCACAACTGCGTACATGGACCATGGGTGAATACCCCAGTGGAACATTGTTGCGCCTAGTGCTACTTTACGAGCTTCTTCAGTATAAGCTTCAACACCTAGTGGCGTTTCATACCAACCTGTGAAATAGGCAACAGGCTCAGCTACCCCCCAAAACATCAAACCAATACCCATACCGCCAGCAAACAGCATCGCGATCCAAGATAGGGTTGAATGGTCAGGTTTTGCGCTAGCACCACCAATGCGAATTTTCCCGTAAGGGGATAAGACGAGGCCTAGGCAAAAAATCACGAAGATATTGCCAGCCCACATAAATAAGTTGTCGAATGCGCCGATGATTTGCCATTTAGCGCCATCGAGTGTGGCTTTGGCAGTGGCTGGGTCTACGACGAGAAGGGCGACGAGAAACAGTACGATCAGTGCTGCACTGGTGCCGAAGACAGGGTTGTGAACATCAAACCCCCATTTTTGGACATTGTCTTGCCCAACAGTATAGTCAGTATTTTCAATACTATACTTGTCCTTAGTATTATTCATCATTCCTCTGATACTACTTAGAGCTCTAACTAAAATTCGGCGGAATACTAACAAAAGTAATTATAAATGGGAAGATATTCATTGTTTTGCTCGCATTTTGGACTAAATTGAATAGACAAACTGTATAGAGCACTAACCGTTTTAGCTCTAATGAAATAGGCTGTTTTTTCTGTGTTTTTATCGGTAAAATAACCGCAGTAAACGTAAGTGCGACCAAGGGTTACAGTGCATTGTCAAGGGAGCGCGTAAGCGCACCTTTTTAAACACTAATAATGAGTCAATGGTGGCCGCGATCGGTTTATAGGTGTGATTGAGATGCATCATTGGTATGAATGTGTTACAACGCAGGGATCAACGGATAATCGCTAATTTGGAATAAAGAATTGGAAAAACACGAAGAAGTGCTCGTGGCGATACGCCAAGTAATAAGAGCCATCGATTTACATTCGAAAAAATTAAAAAAAGAGTGCGGACTTACTGGGCCGCAACTGGTGCTGATGAAGGCAATCAGGGAAAAAGGGAATGTAACCATTCGTGAGTTATCGAATTATACCAATGTTAGTCAGGCGACAGCGACGACTATTATCGACCGTCTAGAACTGAACGATTATGTAAGACGTGAACGAAGTCATCAAGACAAGCGAAAAGTTCATGCAGTGTTAACAGAAAAAGGCACTGAAGTGCTTGATAGCGCCCCTTTGCCACTTCAAGACAGCTTTGTTCAAAAATTTCAAAGTCTTGAGGTGTGGGAGCAAACCTTGTTGTTGTCTTCTATCCAAAGAATATCATCGATGATGAATGCGGAAGGCATCGATGCCGCGCCAGTATTACAAATAGATGCGATAGCGAAAAACTAACGTTGTCTACGCCCGAATAATAACGCATTAAGCCCATATTACTGGAAAGTATTGTGGGCTTTTTTGTGCTCGTAAGTTAGCGATTAACAGGGTCGATTTTAGTATCAATAATTTGACATCTAAATAGTCTATACTTTGCGGTAGTCGACGATGGATAACGTGCTAATGGCAAAGACTATATGATAAATCAGACATTTTTTGCTAAACTGAAACTTTCGTAGCACTAAAAGTTGAGTGATAGCCCAGTCTGTGTGATGCGGATTTTTGGTATTACTTAGTACACAAAATATTTTGATGGATAGCAGTTCGTCAGGGTGAGGAACGATGACAAAAGGTATTGATAAGTACAGTATTGACAGTACTGACTATACAATTGGGCAAGATAATGTCCAAAAATGGGGATTTGACGTGCACAACCCGGTATTTGGCTGGAGTGCAGGTTTTATTGCGCTGTTACTAGTGCTGGCTGTGGTTGTCGATGCCGAGACAGCGAAAAATGCGTTGGATGGAATTAAATGGCAGATCATAAATAAGTTCGACTGGCTATTTATGTGGGCGGGCAATATTTTTGTCATCTTCTGTTTGGGTCTGATTGTTTCTCCATTTGGTAAAATACGCTTAGGCGGCAAAGATGCTACGGCAGATTATTCATTTATGTCTTGGCTGGCGATGCTATTTGCCGCTGGTATGGGCATTGGTCTTATGTTTTGGAGTGTCGCGGAGCCAGTGGCTTACTTTACTGGCTTCTATGAAACGCCGTTAGGCGTGGCTGCCAACACAGAACAGGCTCGCGAGCTGGCGATGGGCGCCACTATGTTCCACTGGGGTTTACACCCATGGGCAATCTACGGTGTTGTCGCCTTATCTCTTGCGTTCTTTACGTATAATAAAGGCTTGCCTCTTTCAATGCGCTCGGTTTTCTATCCTATTTTGGGCGATAGAGCGTGGGGATGGGCAGGACATATCATTGATATCCTAGCCGTTCTTGCGACCTTATTTGGATTAGCGACCTCTCTTGGTTTAGGTGCACAGCAAGCAGCAAGCGGTATCCATCATGTCTTTGGTGTGGAATCGGGTATGACGTTGCAAGTGATCGTTATCGCAGTCGTGACTTTGCTTGCCGTTGTTTCGGTATTACGTGGTATTGATGGTGGTGTTAAGGTCATCAGTAATATCAACATGATCGTTGCTTTTATTCTTTTGGCTTTAGTCGCTTTAATTGGATACGCAGTAACGTTCGCATCGATTCCTGATACCCTGTTTGCGTATTTGAAGAATATCGTGCCATTGAGTAATCCTCATGGTCGAGATGATGAAGCATGGATGCACGGTTGGACAGTATTCTATTGGGCTTGGTGGATTTCGTGGTCCCCATTCGTTGGTATGTTTATTGCTCGCGTTTCTAAAGGACGTACAGTAAGGCAGTTCATTACAGCTGTACTTATTGTCCCGACATCCGTGACGATTATTTGGATGTCTGTATTTGGCGGCCTTGCCATTGACCAAGTGGTTAATCAAGTGGGTACGCTGGGTGCAAATGGATTGCGTGATGTGCCGCTCGCCATGTTTGAAATGTTTGATTCGCTACCAATGGGCACGCTACTGTCTGTCATTGCCGTGATCCTTGTTCTGGTGTTCTTTATCACTTCCTCGGATTCCGGTTCTTTGGTGATCGATAGCATTACTGCTGGTGGTAAAATTGATGCACCTGTTATTCAACGCGTATTTTGGGCCTTTATGGAAGGTGCTATTGCGGTCGCGTTATTGTGGATTGGTGGCAGTGAAGCCATTCAAGCATTGCAAGCGGGTGCTATTTCATCAGCGTTGCCATTTACCTTTATATTACTGGCAATGTGTGTGAGTCTACTTATGGGTATGAAAACAGAACGCACATAGTGAACAGCATCTATGTATGTTGATGTGTATAAATTCTAAATAACGTAAAAAGAGCAGCTAAGGCTGCTCTTTTTTTGATCTAATCGATGTTCTTCTACGTTAAGTTTTCCTATTTATTCTTATAAACTGATATTTAATTTGTCATGTTCCGCTTCTGAAATCTTATATTACACGACCCCTATGCTCTTACTTGGTCAGCCTGTTCACTATATCGAGGTGATAAACAGCTACCGATAAATAGCATCATAAAATCATATGCTTAATGTGAAGTTTTAGCATGGGTGTTAAAAGTGGGATAACGAGAGAATGCTTGGCTAACTGAGGTAAAAAATGTGACTCGATTGGTTGCGATTCACATCGGCATAATTTTGGCGGAAATGAAAAGCCAGACAAAATATTGACGGTCGATTTTGCATCGGAATTTGGATATTATCTGCCCGCAGTACTTTTCATGACTAACATGATTAATTAACTATTAAGTTACTAAAAGAATAATAACCTATGAAATTATCTCTAAAGCAAAAATTAATTACAGCAATGTTGTCTGCTGTACTATTGATGGCAGTGGTATTAACCATCTTGTCTGCGCAACAACTTTCAACACAGACGCATGATGCAATCTCGAGTCGTGCGAATAACGTATCGCTTGCGGCAGTAGAAGGAATAGAAAATTGGATCGGAGTGAGAAAGGACATTGCGACCGCTTTTAATCCATTCTCCGAAGTAGAAGATAAAGTTCCCTACCTAAAACAAGCACGTGTCGCCGGGGGCTTTGACGACATATTCTTGGGTACTCCTGAAGGGGGGATGTATCGTTCTCATCCAGAGCGTAACCGAGCTGATTATGACCCTAGAACTCGTCCGTGGTATCAAGATGCAGCGTCGGCGAATGAACAGATCATTACCGAGGCATACCAAGATGCCATTACTAATGCTTTGCTTGTAACTATAGCGGAGCCAGTGAAGAAAAATGGTCGCTTAGTTGGTATCGTTGGTGCTGATGTACTGATTGACCAATTAGTGCAAGACGTGATTAGTTTGAATGTTGGCCATAATGCCAGCGCGATGTTGATAGACTTATCAAACAATACATTCTTGGCCCACCAAAAAACCTCATTGTTGCTGAAATCAACAACGGAACTCAGCCCAACATTGACGAGCTCTGCTATCAATGCGTTAGCTTCTCGTGGAGAGATGGCAGAAGTGACCATCCAGGGCATAGAGAAAATGCTGTACTTTACAAAGGTTCCAGAAACTAATTGGGTACTGGCGGTAGAGTTAGATAAGCAAACGGAGCTAGCAAAACTGAACAGTGCGCTGACGCAGTTAATACTCACGTCAGTCGTCATCGTTATTTTTGTTGCCGCGATAGCCTCTTGGATGGTGAGTTTTCTTATTAATGATTTAGCGCGAGTCTCTAAAGCACTAGCGGAGATTGCATCTGGTGAAGGGGACTTAACTAGCCGTTTAGAACCAAGAAGTAACGATGAAGTGGGTCAGTTAGCTCGTAACTTCAACACGTTTGTTAGTTACATGCACGAAACGATTATGAAGCTTACCGATGTATCGGTCGCCTTGTCAGAACAAGCGAAAGATACCGCGAGCCACGCGCGCGTCCGAAGCCAGCGTATTCAAACGCAGCAAGATGAAATCAATATGGTCGCCACGGCAATCAATGAGATGGCAGCGGCGACTCAAGAAATTGCTAATAACGCTGATATGACCGCTAATAACTCTTCTGAGGCCGTAGAGGCGAGTAACCATGGAGCGGGTCAAGTATCTGCGACACAAAACTCAATTCAAAATCTGGCTCAAGAAGTGGATGTTGCTACCACGGTGATTCGTGAGCTCGAAGTCCATGGTAGTAGCATCAACACCATTTTATCTACGATTCAAGGCATTGCCGAGCAGACGAATTTGTTGGCTCTGAATGCCGCAATTGAAGCCGCACGAGCGGGCGAGCAAGGTCGAGGGTTCGCTGTGGTTGCTGATGAAGTGCGTGTATTGAGTCAACGTACTCATGCATCGACTCAAGAGATTCAGCAGACCATCGAGACACTTCAAGCCACAACAGGCAAAGCGGTTGGTATTATGAATGATAGCCGTGGCTTAGCTGAAACCAGTGTAGACGATGCCAACAGTGCAGCGGTAAGCTTGACTCAAATCTTGTCGGCGGTAGGGCAAATCAGTGATATGGCAACGCAAATCGCGACAGCGGCAGAAGAGCAAGCGTCGGTGACCTCTGAAATTACTCGTAATACTCAGGGTATCCGCGATGTTTCCGATGAATTAGCCGAAGAAGCGCATGAAGCTGCTCAACAAGCGGTAGAGCTGTCAGAGCTGTCGCAGAAGCTAGGTCGTGAGATTGGTCGATTCAAGATTTAGTTAGGTAACACTCAGATCTAAAAACTAAAAGAAGGCTCATCAGAGCCTTCTTTTTTGTGTGTACCATCTGATATCAGAGGGTAGGTTAGATTGCGGGATAGTCGGGATAGTCAGGTTTGCTGCGTCTATATCCAGATATCGTTAAGCACGGTATTTTCATCGTAGTGATAGGCAAGCTGTGCTTGGAGCAGTTCTGCAGTCGCCACCGCATCGGTTAATGCATGATGGGGCGGGTAGTCAGGCAATCCGTAACGACGGCGAGTTTGCCCTAAACGGACCGAGTCGGCTTGCTTACCTTTCAACATATTGATTACACCAGCTGTGGCGCGTTTTTGGTAGACAGACTCAATTTGCATTGTGTCGATGACCGGAAATTCGATGCCTTCACCTATCATGCCCTTTAATGCATCATCAAAGAAACCACGTTCAATTGGGTTGTAATGCACCACGATGATATGTCCTGCCAGCGAATCCAACACATCGCCAAGGATATCTTTGAATTTTGGTGCGTCTAAGATGTCATTATGAGTAATACCATGGATGACCACAGACTCTTCTTCTAAGATGGCCTTAGGCCTTACCGTCCAGTGCTTAGCGGCATTGAGTCGTATCCTTGAGGTGGTGAAAGGCACAAGGCCAATTGAGAGGATGCCATCTTTCTCTGGGTTTAACCCTGTCGTTTCAAAATCTAGAGCAACAAATGATACGTCTTTGAGCAGTGTATCGCTGTTGGGCAACCCTTTAGCGTAAAACGCCTGCAGACGCTCATCCTGAGCGCGACCCGCTAGCGTTTTAAACTTGCTTTGCCACTGTATACTAGGCGCACTAAATAGCTTTTTTATCATAATCCACACTCACCACTTAGACGGCTCTATTTAAAATTGTTGTTAGCTTGATAGCGAAATTTTAGGAAATTCTGGCCATTACTCAAGACTTGGAACGCATCTTTAAGGTTGCGACGTTCAAAGTCGGACAAGTTTTCTGGCTCAATGTTGTTGTCTGGCGCGATGCCCATCTGAACATCCATAGCTTGGTGGCTGATACGAACCATTGAGATGAATTCCATGGCATCTTTCAAGTCACGAGCGCGTCCTTTTGGCAATATGCCGGCGTCGTGGATGTCGTCTAAGCGCTCGAATGAGTTGGTAGAACGAGAACCAACCGCTAGGGCATGGACACGAATTAAATCAGCCAGTGGCGCTGTACCGCGACGTTTTAGGTTGATGGAGTTGTTGTGTTGCCCATCTTTTTCCATCACAAAATCTTTGAAAAAGCCTAATGGAGGAGTACGATTAAGCGCATTTCGCGCTAAGCAGGCCAAAAAGCGGTTATTTCTTCTTGCTCTTCTGACGATGAAGCTATTGAGTTGCTCTGCCCATTTGAGCTTGCCGTAAACCCCATCCAAATCGAAAAAGATAGACGCATTGAGTAATGCTTTTGGGTTTGGATCATCAATCCAATCTGAGAAGCACGCTTCCCATTCTTTTCTCGTCATGCGCCATTCCGGATTCGTCGCCATGATGTCACCACTGCAGTAGGTATAACCACAATCGGCAAGCGCATCACAAATAAAGGTCGAGAAGGCTTTAAAGTAAGCGCCGTGTTTCTTTTCGTCGTAGCTGTCGTCAAGAATGATGGCATTGTCTTGGTCGGTGACCATGAGTTGTTCATCGCGTCCCATGGAGCCAAGTGCTAGGAAGCAATAAGGAATAGGGGCATGACCTAACTCTTCTTCAGCAAGCTCAATGATGCGCTGTTTGAAACTGCGGCCAATTACTGACATTGCCGTGCCGACCATGTGTGCGTTGGCGTCTTCATTGACTAAGCGAACGAAACTATCGCGAACTTGATCAGACAGCTGCTTAAGCTCTTCAACCGACTGCTGCTGGAAAATACTACTTACTAATAGGAGTGAGTTTTGAGACTCGTAGCGAACGATATCGGATGTTTCGATAACACCAAGAGGAATTTTGTTTTTTACAACAGGTAAATGATGGACGTTATAGCGCAGCATGATAAGCATGGCTTCGTACACATAGGCGTTGTGATCGAGTGAAATAAGGTCGGTAGACATCACGGAAGCCACTTCATCTTGTGGACTTAGGTTTTGAGCTAACACTCGCGTACAAAGGTCTCTATCGGTAATGATACCAACGATGGGTGAGGAATCATCTTCATCGTTTTCGGTGATATCAGGATTGAGAATGAGCAGGGATGACACTTGTTCGTCGGCCATTTGCTTCGCCGCTTCTTGAATGGTTCTATGCCGATCGATTGTGGCAGGTTCACCAGTGAGTAGCGTTCGGACTTTTGATGTGGTGAGGTCGTTAGTGTTGCTATTGTTGGAGACAGTTTGTCTTAGCCTGACTCTGTCTTCAACTTCAACAAAGTCGGCAAATGAATCAAATTTGTCATAGAGCTCTTGAAATACCTCAGCGGATAAGCAGTAGACGAGCGTATCTTCGACCGCTTTGGCTGGGAATCGGACTTTATTATTTGTCAGCAGACCCATTTGCCCAAAGAGATCGCCTTCGTCCAATCGGTTGTACAGCTCGCCCTTACGACGGTAAACCTCTACAACGCCACTTCTAACCATATAGAGGTCATTGATCTCATCACCAAAATGTATGATGGGCGTATCTTGGCGATAGTAGGCTATCTCAATATGTTGAGACGCATACAAAATGGTCTCTTCTGGTAGTTCATCAAAAGGAGGGTAGCTGGCGAGAAAGTGTTGGATCTCTATGAGTTCTGCGTCCATGTGCGGCCTTAAGTACTATTTAAATGTAATTACGTACTATCTAAATGTAATCGTGATGGGTTAATAGTACACGCAGAAACACAAAAGGTCAGCCGAAGCTGACCTTTATTTTTATCAAGCACAAACGCTAACACGTTGATTAATAAGCTAGTGAATACGCTAAATGACAGGCGAATTCACGCTTAATTGTGCATCGCAGTACGGTTATAAAACTGCCGCTATGCCTTTACACAATGGTGTCATGTTAGATTTCGTCATACCAGCAACGCTGATACGGCCAGAGCCAACAATGTAAATTGCAAACTCGTCTTTTAGGCGGTTTACTTGCTCTTTAGACAGCCCAGAGAAAGAGAACATGCCATTTTGACGCTCAATGAAGCTAAAGTCCGCATCTACGCCTTCTGCTTTTAGCGTTTCAACAAACAGGCCACGCATTTCTTGAATGCGATCACGCATTTCCGCTACTTCGTTTTCCCATTCAGCACGAAGTGCTTCATCGTTAAGAATGTATGTAACAACCGCAGCGCCGTGAGCGGGTGGGTTAGAATAGATTGAGCGAATGATGCCTTTTACTTGTGAGAAGGCTGTCGTTGCGATTTCTTCAGACGCGGCAACAAGAGTGAAGGCGCCTACACGCTCATTGTACAGACCGAAGTTCTTTGAAAATGAACTCGCGACGAGAATTTCTTTATTGTATTTAGCAAAGGTGCGTAGGCCTTGAGCATCGTCTTCAACGCCTTTTGCAAAGCCTTGGTATGCAAAGTCGAATAATGGGATCAGACCTTTGTCCGCTACCAGTTTTGCTAATTGCTCCCACTCGGCAGGAGTAGGGTCGATGCCAGTTGGGTTGTGGCAGCAGCCATGTAGCAAAACAATATCGCCCACAGCGGCTTGCTCTAAATCAGCCACCATGCCTGCGAAGTCTTTGTCTTTTGTTTCTGAGTTGTAGTAGCTGTATTGGGCTGTTTCGATGCCAGCGGCAGCAAATACGCCATTATGGTTCGCCCATGTTGGATTACTTATCCAAATTTTAGCGCTGCTAAGTTGGCGTTTAATAAACTCCCCAGCTACGCGAAGTGCGCCAGTGCCACCCGGAGCTTGTGCGGTTTTTGCCAATTTTTCGCTAACTATCGCTGAATCAGCACCGAATAGCAGTTTTTGTACAGCTAAACCATACTCAGCTGTGCCTTCAATCGTCAGGTAAGATTTTGTTTTTTCATTTTCTAGCAATGCTGCTTCAGCTTTTTTTACTGTAGCAAGAACAGGGGTTTGGCCTTGCTCATTTTTGTAGATACCAACGCCGAGGTTAATTTTTTCTGCACGAGTGTCTTTTTTAAACTCTTCAGTGAGGCCAAGTATAGGGTCAGCGGGTGCAGCTACAACTTTTTCAAACATAATCTTCATCCATGTTAATTGAAGGGGCAAATGTGAACATATTTTGTGACGATAACAGCCTATTTATACCTCTGTAGGCCATACGTGACAACCAGATTAAAGAAGAAAACAAAAAATTAGTTTGATTTGGAGCAGAAAATGGCGCTAATTCGTTCTTTTTGTAATTTTGAAGCGGAAACGTTTGCTAATCTCGTGAGTAAGAATGGAGTCCCAAACACCAATTTGGCATTTGGGAACAATGAGGTTGTTATTTTTTTAGATTGATTTCTGATTCGTGCGCTTGAGTTTCAATGTCTGGATGTTGAGTAAGTTTTGATTCAACCCAATCATTCAAATGTTGAAGTACAGCCGAAATCGCGTGAGCTTTTGATGGGGTTGCGCTTTCTTCAACGTTAAGCTTAGCTCTGGCGTGAAGTCCCATTTCATCTTCTGCCACGTGAAGCCAGTCTGGGTGCCAGTAATAAGGTTGGCCATTGGAAGCTTCCCATTTATGAACACCGTTGGACTCACCTCGATATTGAATATCAGATTCAGTAAATTTGCTCATCATTAACACCTTTTATCCTATCAGCCGTATCGCTGATTTGAATTACTGTATTGTTATTTTAAATATAGTGCTGGCGAAGAAAGAAACCAAGCCGAATGATGGATTGAAAATGAAACGTAAGGGTGCAGAAATGTAAGGTGAAATAGCAGTATATAAGGGAAGAGGGCGGCAAGAGCTTTGAGTGAGCGGGCGTAAAAAAGGCCACCCTAAGAGTGACCTAATTATTATACCTAAACGCTGCTTAGAAGTTAGCAGAGCGTGGCGTACGTGGGAATGGAATTACGTCACGAACGTTGCCCATACCTGTTACGTAAGACACTAGACGCTCAAAGCCAAGTCCGAAACCTGCGTGAGGCACTGTGCCGTATTTACGTAGATCGCGGTACCAGCTCATGTGCTCAGGGTCGATGCCCATAGCAATCATGCGCTCATCTAGAATATCTAGACGCTCTTCACGTTGTGCACCACCGATGATTTCACCAATACCTGGTGCAAGTACATCCATTGCCGCAACCGTTTTGCCGTCGTCGTTTAAGCGCATGTAGAAAGCTTTGATGTCTTTCGGGTAGTTTTTAACGATAACTGGCGCTTTGAAGTGCTCTTCAGCTAGGTAACGCTCATGTTCAGAAGACATGTCGATGCCCCACTCAACGTCGAACTCAAATTTCTTACCAGAATCTAGTAGGATTTGGATTGCGTCAGTGTAGTCAACTTGTGCGAAATCTGCGTCAACAAATTGCTCTAGACGAGTGATGGCTTGCTTGTCGATGCGAGAAGCGAAGAACTCAAGGTCATCGCGACGCTCTTCAAGAACAGCAGCAAACACGTATTTAAGCATGTCTTCAGCCAGTTTTGCAGCATCATCAAGGTCTGCGAAAGCAATTTCAGGTTCAACCATCCAGAATTCCGCTAGGTGGCGGCTGGTATTTGAGTTTTCAGCACGGAAAGTAGGACCGAACGTGTAAACTTTGCTTAGTGCACAAGCGTAAGCTTCAGCATTAAGTTGGCCAGATACGGTTAGGAACGTCTCTTTACCGAAGAAATCTTCGTTGAAGTCCACTTTGCCCGCTTCAGTGCGAGGTAGGTTTTCCATGTCTAGCGTAGACACGCGGAACATTTCACCTGCGCCTTCTGCATCAGACGCAGTGATAAGCGGAGCCGAAGTCCAGAAGAAACCTTGCTCGTGGTAGAAACGGTGAATCGCTTGAGATAGACAGTTACGTACACGTGCGACTGCGCCGATGACGTTAGTGCGTGGGCGAAGGTGCGCTACTTCACGAAGGTACTCAATAGAGTGGCGAGTCTTAGCCATTGGGTATGTGTCTGCATCTTCAACCCAGCCAACGACTTTAACGTCAGTGGCTGCAAGTTCGAAGTCTTGACCTTTTGCTGGAGATTCAACAATCTTGCCCGTTACTTCAACAGAACAGCCAGTCGTTAACTTAAGCACTTCTTCGTCGTAATTATTAAGATTATTAGGGACCACGGCCTGAATCGGGTCGAAACAAGAGCCGTCGTAAATGGCAAGGAAAGAGATTCCAGCTTTGGAATCACGACGTGAACGGATCCAGCCGCGAACAGTTACTTCACTGTCTACTGCTAGCTTGCCGCCAAGTACGTCTGTTACAGGCGCGTAAGTCATGTTATTCATCTTCTCCATGGAGGTAAAAAACCACTCAATGTTCATTGTTTAAAATATGAACGTTATATTGAGTGGAGTATAAATTTCTTTTCAAACAGATATATTACCTGTCAATTTTCTTGGTTCAACCTTTATTGTGGTTAATCAGCCTTTATTGTGGCTATTCAATACAAATTGATTAAGTAATGTCTCTAATTGATGGGAAAGCTGTTGCAAATCCATGCTGATTTGATGAGTTTGTGTCGCGGCTCCAGAGGTTTCGTTGGCGTGTTCTGTTATAACCACGGTCTTTTGTCCAACGCTTGCGCTAGTTTGTCGGTTAGCTTGAATCTGAGTTTGAACGTGATTCGCAATGTCGGTTGTTGACTCTATTTGTTCGACAACTCGCTGCATTTTGCTGGCTAAGGCTTGAACTTCATCAGCACGCTGATGGGCAGTTTGTGAGACTTTATTCACGGCTTGTACCGAAAAGCTACTGCCTTGTTGGAATTTGGCAATAATGGCTTCTATATCACTGGTGGCCTCGGTTGTTCTGCTCGCAAGTGAGCGGACCTCATCGGCAACAACGGCAAACCCGCGACCTTGTTCCCCAGCTCTCGCGGCTTCAATGGCTGCGTTTAAGGCGAGCAGGTTAGTTTGGTCTGCAATGCCTTTAATCGTAGAGAGAATAGCTGACACTTGTTCGGTTTGCTCGTTCAGTTCGGAGATGTGTGTTGATACTTGGCCAATATCTTGGACTAAAGATTCGATATCAGCGCTGGCGCTTTGTGCTTCTGAGCTACTGGCTTTGGTGAGTTGGCAAGTTTGCTGCATGAGTTCGGAGGCTCGTTCGGTTGCTTCGCTCACCGTGCTTTGCTGTTGCTCTAATAGTTGCATGTTGCTCTCAACGGCCGCGGTTTCATCAAGTTGTCTTTTGGCGGTTTCCTCGTTGTTTTGGGCTATATCAGTCAGCTTGTCGGCATTGGCGCTAACGGTCTTTGCCGTTGACTGGACCTTATTCAAACTTTCAGACACGGTATCTAAGAACGCGTTGATATCGTTAGTGAGATCGCCAACCTCATCATTTTGGTGTTGAGATAGACGGATCGAGAGATCTTTACTGCCGCTCACTCTGTTCATAAATCGGGATGTGGTTTGAACGGGTGCAACGATGAAGCGGCGAGCAATAAAAATAGTACATAGGTAACCAATAAAGGCAATTGCGGCCATGATAGCAACGGCAATAGCCGTACGCTTATTAATTAAACCGTTCACTTGATTTAAGTTGTATTCAATTCGAATCGCACCAAGTACCTCCCCTTCTTCTGTCATATGGCAGGTTATACAGTTAGTACCTCGATAATCCGCACTGGCTTTCATTGGCAGGGCGACAACTAATCCATTCCCCCATTCTGCTTTGAAGGGTTCTAATACGGTTTCACCAAGTAATGCACGTTTATCTATATCATCGATAGGGACTTGGTTGGCTAGCCCTGCGCCGTAGAGTTTGCTTACTGCGTCGCCACGTAGTACACGCACGGTTTCTATATTCTCTTGTGCGAGCGCTTTATTTCTAAGTGTTTCCTTTTGAGCCATGGTACCGGTGAGCATCATCATGTTCAGGCTATCAAAGTAGTTACCCGCTTTGTCATGGAGTTGTTCACCGAGTACGGAATAAATGAGCTCGCGTTGCTGGTTATATTGATAGGTTGTTGAGGTAATCACAACAGTGCCAAATACCAATATAAGCGCGATAAGTAGTTTATTAGTTATTGTAAGTCGCATAATTGTTTTTGTTAAAAGGTTGGGCTGACGGAGTGAATGGTAAGTTAATTTCAATGGGTGGGGAAGGTTATAGATGCATAAAACCTCGTAAAGCTCATGGTTTTTGTTGCAACTTGTATCATTTCTGAGAATTGAAGCAATCTATTATTGAAAGTTCGTTAGTTATTGAATACTCGACTAAAAGGAATAATTCACCTCTTTGATGGGTTAATTGGTGGTATTTGGCATTCATGGAATCTTAATCTGCTTCTGACCGTGCATTGACAGGGGGTGGCTGGCACAAGAGTAAAACGAGGGTATATGTAACTAAATGTATTTGCTCATGCCTTCTTTATCTTTTGAACTACAAACTGTGGATGTTAAGAAATCGTTGATCCAACGTTTTTTTCGGCCACTGACGCTCTTAATGCTTGTCACTTTATCGTCCTTTTATCTGTGGACGCTGTATCTTGCCGCCCACCCTAACGTCACCGTCGCTTATCAAGTCTATTATATCGATAAAAAAACGCATTACTGGGCCAAAGCAAATACAGAATTGCTTTGGCCTAGTTCTGGAGTCGTGACTGCCAGTGACAACTCTCCGTACTTTAGTCGGGCTGGCTGGGCTAAGACCGCGAGTGAGGGGGCGAGGGTTTTGGTTCATTCTGGAGGCTTGTTTTTCAATTTTTCTCAGGTTCCTAAAGGGCCAGTACGAGTGCAGCTTTCCTTATCTAAATCCATTACTGAGCCGGTTTATTTGTCGTTGGGAAATGGCAACAAAGTAAAATTAATGCCAATGGGTTTTGAAATGTTAGAAGCGCTTATCCCGGCTGGTGCCATTAGCCCTAAGCTTCAGCATTGGGAAATTGAAACACCAGCGAGCTTAACTATTAAACAGATTGCGATACAGGAGTTAACCTCATGAAGTGCAACAACGATTTCATCTTATCAATATTGGTTCCTGTGTATAACGAAGAAGCGTCTATTACCCCATTTATACAAGCTCTTGACGAGGTGCTGGATCCAATAAAAGCCAACCTTGACGTCGTTTTTGTCAACGATGGTAGCAGTGATAATACCAAGCAGGTTATTGAGTCGGTAATGGCCTCAGATCCCCAAGTAAGCTTAGTGAATCTAGCTCGTAACTTCGGCAAAGAAGCGGCGATGACAGCGGGACTTGACTATGTTAAAGGCGATGCTTGCGTCATTATGGATGTTGACTTGCAAGACCCACCAGAGCTGATTCTGGAGTTTGTTGAGTTATGGCAAACCAAGCAGTGGGATACCATTTATGGCGTTAGAGTTGATCGCTCCAAAGATACATGGTTTAAGCGACTAACTGCGGGCGGCTTTTATCGATTTTTCAATTGGGTAACTTCGGATACTAAAATACCTGAAAATGCAGGGGACTTCCGATTAATCGATCGCGTCGTGATAGATGCACTTCGTCAACTACCAGAGCGTAACCGTTTTATGAAAGGGCTGATGGCGTGGTCGGCCTTTCGCTCGACAGGAGTGACATTTCAACGCCCGGAGCGGCATGCAGGTGAAACTAAATTCAACTATTGGAAACTGTGGAATTTTGCTGTCGATGGGATATTTAGCTTTACCGCATGGCCTTTAAGAATTTGGGGGTTTGTTGGTTGCGCGATTTCTTGTCTTGCTTTTTTATTTATGTTGAAGATTGTCATTGGTGCGACATTTTTTGATGTCAAAACGCCAGGCTATGCGTCCACTATTAGTGTCGTTCTTTTTCTAGGTGGCATTCAACTCATCTCATTGGGAATTATTGGTGGTTATATTAGCCGTATGTACAGGGAGTTAAAGCAGCGGCCTATATACCTTGTAGAAGGGGTTTACGGTCGATATGGAAAGCAGGAAAAATCACAAGAAATCTTAAACCACCCAGCTAGAAAGGCGAGTTAATCCGATGCAATATGAACAACCTTCTCTCACTATTTCTAAGCAACAATGGTTGACGATACTTCTTGCCGTTATTGTCAGCCGCACCGTGTTCTATAGTTTGGGGTTAATTGGCGCTCACGCATATAACCCAGAATCAATGACAAATATGGATGTTTGGCAGCAAATTTGTCGTTTCGATTGCCTGTGGTTCCAAAGAATCGCCGATGATGGGTATGCACTCATCCCAAGTTATATGAAGGGTGGTAATGCCGCGAACTGGGCCTTCATGCCAGTATCCCCTTATTTAGGTAAATGGATGTCGTTGCTCGTTGGTGATACGAATCTTGCCTTGATAGTGATGTCTAACCTCACATTTGTCGCCAGTATTGCTGTGTTTATTATGGCGCTTAAGCAACAGTCATTTAGTAAGGACATTCAAGACACAGCTATTTGGTTGATGTGTTTCTCGCCTTATACCGTATATGCTCTTGCGGGTTACTCTGAGCCGCTGTATATCGCACTTATCTGTGGTGTTTTTATTGCGTGCTATCGGAAAAATTGGTGGCTTGTTGGGCTGCTTGGGTTGGTGGCGGCAGTGACTCGTAATTTAGGTGTTATGTTGGTTTTCTCGGTTCTGATTTTTGGTGTGCAGGCGTATGGCGTATCCAGTTTTATACGGTTAAAAAACAATGCTCTGTCTGTCATTGCTGCGATTTGGTTAATCCCATTGGGGTTCTTTACCTATATGGTTTTTCTTCATTTCCATATGGGAGATGCCTTAGCGTTTGGTCATATTCAAGTTGCTTGGGGAAGGGTGTTTAGTCATCCGGTTGAGTGGCTTATTTATGGTGTGGAAACTGGCGGCGCTAAACTTTACTTGGTTGTTGTGTCTCTTATTGGGCTAGCACTTAATGCATATCTGTTCTTTAAGAAGCGCTATGCGGAAGCGACGTTTATGCTCATTAATTTGCTTATTCCTCTCTCATCGGGTGTGAACGCAATGCCAAGGTACTTGTTTGGTCTTTATCCGACCTACTTAGCGATATTTATGTTGCTCGAGCGGTTTCCGACGGTAAGGATGCCAGCACTATTGGTGAGTTCAGCCGTCTCTACCTTTATTACTATTGGCTTTTTCTCAAAGGTATTCTTTACGGTATAACTTGAGATACCGCTCGGTTTTCAGTAGGATTGCGTGTCATTTTTTACCAGAGATACCCTATGAAAACTGAGTTGTATAAAGAGTTCATGTTTGAAGCTGCTCACCATCTTCCACATGTGCCGGAAGGGCATAAGTGTGGACGTTTGCATGGGCACTCTTTTTTGGTGCGTCTCTATGTTGAAGGTGAAGTTGATCCACATACAGGTTGGGTGATTGATTTTTCTGAAATAAAAGCGGCATTCAAGCCAATCTATAACCGCCTTGATCACTACTATTTGAACGATATTGAAGGGTTAGAGAACCCAACAAGTGAAGTGCTAGCAAAGTGGATTTGGCAACAACTTAAGCCAAGCTTGCCATTACTAAGTAAAGTAGAAATTAAAGAAACATGTACTGCTGGCTGTATTTATATAGGCGAGTAACTATATAGGCGAGTAACACTTAGAAATAGTGGTGTTAAATGGTAGGGAAGGAGAGTAGTAAACACGCCTTCTTAAAGCATTATAAACGAATAGAGCTGCTATTAATTTGAAAAAACCGAAGCGAATGCTTCGGTTTTTTTGTTTTTGCTTATCGGTTGCTTGATTTAGCACACAACTTTGATTGCTAGCCCACCTTGAGAGGTTTCACGGTACTTAGCATTCATGTCTTTCCCGGTTTCAAGCATCGTCTCAATCACTTTGTCCAAAGAGACACGTGGTGCAGAGGCACGACGAAGTGCCATGCGAGTTGAGTTAATCGCTTTAACCGCAGCAATGCCGTTACGCTCAATACATGGTACCTGCACTTGACCAGCAACAGGGTCACAAGTTAGCCCTAGGTTGTGTTCCATCGCGATTTCTGCAGCCATACATACTTGCTCTGGACTTCCACCCATCAGTTCTGCAAGACCCGCAGCTGCCATAGAGCAAGCCACTCCCACTTCACCCTGACAGCCAACCTCAGCGCCAGAAATAGAAGCGTTTTGCTTATAAAGACCACCTACCGCGCCAGAAGCAGCAAAGTAGCGAATGTAGTCTTTCTCTGTCACGGTTTGGATGAACTTATCGTAGTAAGCAAGTACTGCTGGGATGATGCCACAAGCACCATTGGTTGGAGCGGTCACTACACGACCACCAGCTGCATTTTCTTCGTTTACTGCAAATGCGTACATGTTCACCCAGTCTACAACAGCCATTGGATCGGTCGTTGTTTTTTCAGAGGTGATTAACTGCTGACGTAATGCAGATGCGCGACGAGGTACTCGCAATGGACCCGGTAAAATACCTTCGGTATTCATACCGCGCTCCATACACTCACGCATGGTTTTCCAAATGTTAGCAAAGTAGGTACGAACCTCGTCATCAGAATACATAGCATGTTCATTTGCCATGACAAGCGTACTGATAGATAAGCCATGCTCTTTACATTGATTCACCAGCTCTTCAGCGGTGTTAAATTCGTACGGCGCTTTGATTGCTGATGTTTCTTCTTTGCCGAAGTGTTCTTCGTCGACAATGAAACCACCGCCAATCGAGTAGTATGTTTTTGAGTAAGCCACTTCTTCATCTATCCAAGCATGAATTTGCATGCCATTTTCGTGGAGTGATAAGTTTGAAGAGTGGAAGTTCATTCCGCCATCGCGTGGAAATGACACAGTATGGCAGTGCATGCCAACTGGAAGACGTTCAGTTTCTTCTACGCGCGCAATAAAATTTGGAATCGAGTCGATATCTACCTTTTCAGGTGAGTTACCAGCTAAGCCCATAATAATCGCGATATCTGTGTGGTGACCTTTCCCTGTCAGTGATAGTGATCCATAAACATCTACGGTAATTTTGGTGATGTCGCGTAGTTTGCCCATTGAACGTAAGTCATCAATAAACTCTTTACCAGCCTTCATTGGACCCACAGTGTGAGAGCTTGAAGGACCAACACCAATTTTATAGATATCGAAAACACTGATCATACTGATTTACCTCTAGCAAAGCCCCCTCGAGTGAGGAGGCTTATCTTATTGTTATAGGTTGTTTGTTTTTTTAATTGATGGAGTCAATTAAAAAGCGCCGTAGATTACAGAAGTAATTGCCGCAATACCACAAACTGCTGTAAAAATTTGTACAGGAGCAGAGGTTTTCAACTTAGCCATTGCTGGTACTTTACGCATTGCAAACACAGGCATTAGGAACAGGATAGCCGCAATCATTGGTGCGCCCATTGTTTCAATCATGCCAAGGATGCTTGGGTTGATGATAGAAACAATCCAAGTTGTGATAACGATGAATAGCAAAGATGCTTTTTCAAGTTTCTTAACTGGCATAGCAGAGCGAGATTTACCTAAGCCTACCAAACCTTCATGAGCACCTAGGAAGTGACCAAAGTAGCTTGATGTAATTGCAGCAAAAGCAACGATTGGACCAAGGTAAGAAATCAGAGGAGATTCATGAACGTTCGCTAAGTATGATAGCACGCTGATGTTTTGCTCTTGTGCTGTCGCAAGTTGCTCTGGTGAAAGAGACAATACAACAGAGAATACGAAGAACATAACAAAGCCCATTAGCATTGTCGCTGCACCACCAGTAATCATGTCTGTTTTCTTAACGGCATCTTCACCATAGACACGACGTTGTTCTTTAGAGAACTGGCTGATAATAGGGCTGTGGTTGAATGAGAATACAATGATAGGGATTGCAAGCCAGATAACTGCTGGCATTGAGCCCCAGTCTGGACTAACGCTAACCATTGAAGTATTCCAATCAGGGATTAGGTAAAGTGAAAGAGCAAGTAGGATAGCAACCAGTGGGTATACCATCACTGACGTTGCTTTTAGCATCAGCTCTTTACCAAATACCACACCACATGTCATTGCTGCGATTAAGCAACCAGACAGCAACCAGCGCGGGATAGATTCCATACCCATTTGGTTTACTAGGAATGAGTCTACTGTGTTAGTGATACCCACACCGTAGATTAGAACGATAGGGTAGATGGCGAAAAAGTAAGCGAAGGTGATAAGGTTTGCGCCAGTTTTACCGAAGTGTTCTTCTACCGTATCAGTAATATCTGCATCAGGGTTTTTAGCTGAAAGTACAAAACGCGCTAAGCTTTTGTGCGCGAACCAAGTCATTGGAGCTGCAATTAGCGCTAAGATAACTAATGGCCAAAAGCCACCAGCACCCGCTTTAATTGGTAAGAATAGTACACCGGCACCAACTGCAGTACCGAAAAGTGATAGAGCCCAAGTGAAATCTTTATAATTCCACTTAGTTGAAGTGCGGCTTGTAGCCGTAGAAGTTGAAGTAGTCATTAAGTTTTACTCATTTTGGGAACAGGAAATAAGTCGGGAGGAGTTTGCAACGTTTTTGCGTGTAAAAATTAGATCTAGGTCATGGTTTGGTTGGGTCTATTCATTGTACTGATTAATTCGTTAATTGGCTCACGTTTTTTGTGTGCTACAGATTAGTTTACCTATGTCTGTTATTAGAATAACTAATCCGAAGTGATGTAAACGATTACTTTTTGTTGCAAGGAAGTGTGTTAGTTGTGTCGGTGGGTAGCGTTAGTGTTGCAGGAGTTGAGTTTGCAAACTTTGAATAATTTGTGCGGTGACGCCCCATATGAAGTGGGATTGGTATGGAATCGCCAATACGCGATGTTTTTCACCTTTAATATTGAAGCGGTGCGTCGTCATGTTGCTCGTCTTGGCCAGAAACTCCAATGGCACTTCAAACAGATAATCCACTTCATTTCTGTCAAGTTTAGGTTGGTAGTTCGGATCAATAAATGCAATAACTGGTGTGATTTGGAAACGAGTAATAGTGAGAAGCTCAGGTAAATCACCTACGATTTCGACTTCGTTATGTAAAATTCCGACTTCTTCTTTGGCTTCTCTTAACGCGGTGAAGTGAACATTGGCATCACTGGGCTCTACTTTTCCTCCGGGGAAGCTAATTTGTCCGGGGTGGTGCTTAAGGTGAGCGGCTCTTTTTGTCAAAATGACCTGTAGCCGCCCTTGCCGCTCGACCAAACCAATAAGCACACTTGCGGATCGAAGTGACAAGTGCTGAATATGAGCTGAGCGTTGTTTAGACTCTGGGTGATAGTCCGATAACTGATGAAGCTGAAAGCGTTGTAGGAATTCGAGTCGTGTCATTGTGCCTTACGCTACCGAAGCTAAATAATCATTAATTTGATTTTTTATCACCTGCATCTCTGCAACCACAAAATTAATGTCATCGGCATTAGGAGACTCATTATTGCGAGTCGTCCCTTCAATGGCTTCAAGTTTGTCTACTGCCTTAGTTTCACCGAAACTGGCGAGAATACCTTTTAAAGAGTGTGCAGTGATAAATAGCTCACTCCAGTTTTGAGTCTGATAGAGATGCTGTACTGTTTCTGCGCCATTTTCATGTTCTTCCATAAAGGCCATAAACACGGCTGCGATGATGTCTTCGTCATTATCCATATAGCTACGTAATACTTCGAAATCAATCATTCTAAGGTCCTTCTACGATTGGGTAAGGGTACTCAAATCTGGTTTACGTTTATTTTTCAAATTCATACAGTACAAAATAGTACAGCTATTGAGAAAATGAAAATAGAAACTGTCTTAACTTATAAAAACGCTACATTATCTAAACTCGTTAGTTTTTCAGTGTCATTATCTAGTACTTTACTACTAAATTTTCTACTAATTGACTTGATCTTTGGTATTAAACTTTGATGCTTTGATTAAACCTGCCTATGCTTATCTGTGCGGCATTTCTTACAAATAATTAACAATTTTAATCATTGGAATTGATGCCTAGATGCAAAAAGGAGCATGTTATGGGTACACGGATAGAAGGTTCAAGTCCAAAAAATACAGGTAAGGACTATAACGAAAAAAGTATCGACTTTTACTCTAGGTACATTAGCGATGTTGTGGGTATTGATTTGCTCACACCTGAGCAGGAATTTCATTATGCAACATTGGCGCGAAGAGGCGAGAAATCTGCACGAGACGTGTTGATTGAATCTAACTTAAGACTTGTCGTGAAAATAGCAAGAGGGTACACCAAGCGGGGGTTGAGCAATCATACAATCTTAGATCTCATTGAAGAAGGCAACCTAGGATTAATGAAAGCGGTAGACAAGTTTGACCCAGATAAAGGGTTTCGCTTTAGTACCTACGCTGTGTGGTGGATCCGAGAAAGCATTGAATCTTCTTTGATGAATACGGGGAGAACGGTTCGATTGCCTGTTCATGTTATCAAAGAAATTAATCGCCTGTCTAAGCAAACGAATCAAATGAGTGCTGATTTAAAGCGTGCCCCCTCTGTTAAAGAAATTGCTGTTCAAGCGGATAAGTCGCAAAATCATATTAGTGAGTTGATCCACATGAGTGGTTTTATCGAATCCAGCTCTTCGGTGGATACGATCGATAAAGCGTATTTGTCACTGGATAACTGTCGTTCAGAGGCAATACCTGAGCCTTATGAGGTTTGCTATGACGAAAAGTTACTTAATAATCTCGAGCAAGTTATCATGACATTACCAGAGAAGTATAAAGACATAGTCATTCACCGCTTTGGATTGTTTGGTAAAGAAACACTTACGTTAGATGCGCTAGGTGAGAAATATGGTTTATCGAAAGAGCGAGTGCGACAATTGCAGCAAGAAGGTGTTGCTAAGCTCCAAAATAAACTTAAGTTTGATGGTTGGATTAACTAGCGATCAACTAAGACAAAGCATGATAGCTTTCGGGCTTTGCTACTGTACTGAGTAATTTCCTTTTGAATTGGATAGCAGTCTTAGCAGTCGCTCCTTACTTGTAGACGGTTTCATCGTCGTCAAGATACGTTGGAAAGCCGCTTGATAGACTCTATTTTTTAGTACTGTCAGCAAGGTGTTCTCTAGTTTCGTCAAGCGAGCGCTTTCGCTTTGGTTATTGCCCCCTTTACTGTTTACGTTGATCAAAGGCTGATAAGCACTGTCATACCATGCAGACAGCATTTCTCTCATCTCAATTTCTTCAAGTGGTATGTCTGCATGATTCAACTCACGATCAGTAGGAGGGAGTTGAGTATACTGAGTGTCTAGCTTGTCTGTAACGAATTTATACATAAAAATCATACGGTTGACCTTTTAATGTAATACTAACATGCCATCATTAAGGCTTCTATTGATATTGTTGTTATTAGTGCTCGCTCTCACAAAAGCGACAAATAAGTGTCACAGTTGAATATTACGGTCGATTATTGCTGAACCTTGTGAGTGTTTATTGAGCAAGTAGGTAAGGTAGCGGCATTCAAGTGAATCGCGATCCCACATTGAAATGACGCGCTTTACCGCAAAAAAGTACGCTTTGTATTTCACTAATGTATTTAGTGTACGTGTCAGACGCTCAAATGTTGTTTTGCTATCAAGGAACGTTGTTTGCAACTGCATTGAGTGCTGAAGGGGCACAAATCCAGTCTCATACCAGCATACTAAGATATCCCGAATTTCAATTTCCTCTTCCGGAACCTCTCTTCTACTTAAAGTCCTTGATGGAGGGGGGGAAACATAATGATCGTCATATATATCAGATACATAAATGTAACTCATTATATGTTCTCGTTCAGTTTGGGATAACACTAAACTAGGAGTGTTTTTCCTTGATTCAAGGTTGTTATTGATAAAGTTGAATTAAGTTAACAGAACGGGACGAAGTTCACATAGTTCAATAAGGTGCAAATATTGGAATGCAGCCAGTCGAAGGAGAGAATATAGAACGATTGGAATAAGGGGGCTTGATTATTGGTACATTTTTCCTAGTTTGAAAATAGGCTTATTCAACTGCATGCAATATCGTATATAGACCACATCATATGTGTTGTGAATTTATGAGAGAGACGTCATGGTATCGACTACAAAGGCTAGAGAGAAAATATTCTGGACTGAGGTGTTATCCGATATGGCTTATGTCATATCGACGGCGGATTTCTGGCAGAAGTTGCTATCACATCCACATGACGGAGCTAACGACTATGTACAAACGCCGCCACTAGAAACCATTAACCAACTGCTTCGTTTGGTGCGAAATGTGGAGTTTAGCGGTAAGCCGGAGGCCTTATCGGTATCGCTACAAACTTCGGAAGGTCAAGTATTGATCATCAAGTTTGAAGTCTATTTAGTACTGGATGGCAAGGTTAAGGGCTGCGCTACCGTACTTTCAAAAACGATTGATTATATCAGCGTACTCACCCTTATTGATCAGCTGTTAGATGAACGAATGGGGGGGGTGATGATCACCAATCATCACCATGACGTTATTTTTGTTAATGAAACGCTGTGCCAGCAGCATTCGGTGTCCGCTATTACAATGTTGGGACACAACATAACCGATATCAGCTTATTTCATCAAAATCGCGCACATCTAGAGGCGTTTAAACGCGCAATTACTTGCAGTGATAAATGGCAAGGTGCGATGGCTACGCGATCCAAAGAAAATAAAACAATGCTAGAGATGGTGAATGTACGACAAGTTCAATTAGCGAACTCTCAGAGTTTGTATATTTATACCTTTCGCACTGACTTTGACCTTCGATTTATCAGCGCACCATCAAGTGAAGGTCGTGATATCGCCAAGCGTGTACTGGATGAGGCTTCTTTTCGTAAAAAAGCGCAGAGCTTGTCATTGCGAGCAGAAAAATTTGTCGTGTTGGCTTTTCAGCCAAACTTTTATTCAGGCCTTGAAGAAGCGTCACGCAATAAAGTGTTGCTCGCATTGAGCGATTTTTATAATAAAGAGAGCTTTGGGTATTTAGGCAACAATACGTTTCTAGTGCTGATTCGAATCAGAAGCACCGATGGGCAAAGCTTACAGACGATAAACACCAGCGTCGGACAATTTCTTGCAGGTCTAAGAGCTTATCTAGAAGATCATTTAATTAATGATATCTCTGAAGGGAAAATTGGTGTTGCTTTGTATGGAGGGAATGAATTTAGCGTTGACGAAGTCATTTCTCAGTCACTGCAAGCTATGTATGTTCATGATGTGGGAGCGAGTAATGTTAACTTTTATGATGAAGCACTCGTTAAAGCAAACATTAGAAGAAAAAACTTGGAACGCTTGTTAATCAGCGCAATCCAAAATAAGGAAATAGATGTCTACTTTCAACCAATTGTCGACTTGGCCACAGGCAAAGTGGCTAAATTGGAAGCCTTATGCCGTTTTAGATTCGAAGGAATAGAATATTCTGTTCAGGAGCTCATTCATTTAGCCGAAGACCTGAAGCTTATCTCTGAGCTTGATTTGATCGTGGCTGAACGAGCGATTACTGAAATGTTACAGATACAAGTGGCAAGAACAGAACCGTTGTCGATCTCACTAAATTGCTCACTTGCAGAATCAGGTGAGTACTCTGATCATCTTCATGACCTTTTTGATTTAATCAATTCGTCGTTGATTAGTAATGATCATGTCACGATTGAAATTACAGAGACGTCCTATTTTACCAATAATAGTAAAAACGCGACTTTGATTGAAACTATTCGCTCTTCAGGGGTGAAAATTGCTGTCGATGACTTTGGAACAGGGAATGCGTCATTTTCATATTTTAGTGATTTTGATTTTGATGAGTTGAAAATTGATAAAAAATTCATTTCAAATATTCAAAATACCAAACAAAAGTACTTTGCTGTTAAAATGTTAGGGCAGCTTTCACATGACTTAGACATTAAGGTTGTTGCCGAGGGGGTAGAGACAGAGGCTGAACTGGAAGTTCTAAAAAATATTGGTATTGATTATATTCAAGGCTACTTGTTTTATCGACCAATGACACCGCAGCAGGTGGCGAAGTTACTCGCACGGCCGACAGAGGAGGCGATGTGCTGATATGAATAGACACGCATCACCTCCTCAGTCACTTAACACAACGGTTTTCAGCCCCGTGGCTAAACTCGCGTGTGGCTTATTGATTTTTTCAGACACTTATCTTTGTGCTCAATGCCCTGCGTTAAATGGATTGTCTCCAGAGTTAGTATTGAGCGATAATTTAGATGGCGTAGTTAAGGATTTCGGTTGCGGAATTTACGGCTTTATTCCTTCGGCGAGCTTTAATGGCAGCGTTTATCTACGCTGTATGGTGGAGGGCATACCAATAAGAGTTAAGTGCCGTCTCAGTCATCAGACAAATATCACTATTCCTGAACAATTTAGTCGTACCCATGCACAGCGCCCCACCTTTTCTTATTCAATATTAAGTGATAATTCAGTATTTATTTCTAAACAGCAGCTTACCGATGCGTTAGGAATAGTACCCTCAGCTAACAATGTTTTGCGTATTATTTCTATATCGACAAACTCTTTAGGTTATGTCGTTAAGCAAACTGACCAGTATTGCGTTGTCTTCCAAGAAAATCCGCAGAGCAGCAGGCCGCAGCGTTGTTCTTTAGACGTAACCGTGCTTGATGTAACACAGCAGACCGCTAGAAAGCAGACACTAATGATCGATGGTGCATTGTTTTCTAGCGTTATTCCACAGTGGTTTTTGTCATCCTCACTATCTAACCAGTATACGTTTGAACAGCAGCAATTGCTGGAGAACACCGGCCAATTATCCAGTCCGATTTTGCTTGTCGATGCGTTGTATTCGACCGCCACGCAAGCAATTTACTCACCGAAGCCCAATGGCTCTTTTGATATAGATTACGGAAGTTTAGGTGATAAGCATAAAGAGCTGCTTTTTTACAATATTTCAGACGCGGTTGCCGTGGTCGGTTTAGGCGTTGTGAAGCCGTTAAGGGATGCCTGGGACAATAGGCTCGCGCAGAAGGAAAAAATGAAGTGGTGTGCGATAGAGCTGAATCAGTCAGATCTTCTGCACGTCATTTCTCAACCTGATATCGCTGGCACAATAAGCACTATTCAGTTTGATTATTCCGATATGGTAGCAATGAAGAGACAAAGTAGTCACTTATTGCGGCTGACAACGTCTGATAATAGTCGAGGGATAGAGAAAGTATCAATATACCCAGACGATTCTTGTGGTACTGCGGGCTTATCATCGTTTGAATTGATTTTTATGCCCAATCTGGTTTATGAAAATTGTGTAACAAATAAAACAGACAATCATTGGCAGGTGAGTCGACGCGAAATTGAACAATTAGTTAGCCAGAGGACTCGTAAACGCATACAGCATGTTGGTGTGAGCTGCCGACAAGCTTTTATTACCGCAAATGACCTTAATCTGTGTTCGTTGTGGACTGCTGAGTCTAAAGAGCAAATGATGTTGAATTTAACACTTAGTTTTGATGATGGAACCGTAGGTTTTTCTTCCATTACAATTTAATAGTGACACGGTTTTAGCCATGCTATTGGTACCACAAGTATTGATTTATGGTGATAATCTTCTATTACTTTTATAACAAAGAAAGATAAACGACTTATTTCTATTGTAGGCAAGGAGAACGTAGATGAAGGGAATTATTTTTACTGAATTTATGGAGTTAGTCGAAGAGAAATTTGGCCTAGATGTTCTGGACGAGGTTCTTGAAATGTCAGGAGATGAGGGGGTATATACCTCAGTCGGTAGCTATGACCATCGAGACTTGGTCAAATTGATTGTTAATCTCAGTAAAAAAACCAATATCGATCCTGCCACACTACAACAAGTTTTCGGACAAACGGTCTTTAATGCTTTGTTGCGCTCATTACCGGATAATGCAGGGATCAATAACAGTAACTCTACGTTTCAATTTATTCGCCATGTAGAAAATTATATTCATGTTGAAGTAAAAAAGCTGTATGCCGATGCTCAGCCACCCAAGTTCCACTTTGTTAGCGAAAACGAATCAGAAATGGTCATGGATTATGAGAGTGCACGTTGTATGTCGCATGTTTGTTTGGGCTTAATCGAAGGGTGTGCGAATCATTTTGGAGAGAAAATCGAGGTCAATATGGCGCCACAAACAGACGACAACAGTGTGGTTCGGTTTCATTTGACCTTAGTTTAAGGCGTATATGTTATGCCTAGCCAAGCAGCAATCGAAAGAAAACTAAAACGCGAGAAGGCCGCCCGTCAGGCAGCCGAGAAGTTATTAGAAGAAAAAAGTCTTGAATTGTTTCATGCGAATCAAAAACTTGAGGTAGCGCTTAAGCAAGTCGAGCAGCGCTCGGAAGCGAGCTTCAAACGCTTGGAGATACAACAGCGTGTTGAAAAAATATTAATTTATTTTGGTCGGTTGTTTTTACGAACCAATATCGACGACGTGTTACTGCTTGATGTGGTAGGGCAACTTGATGAAATATCTGAGAGTATAAAATGCTCTATAACATTAACCCCCGGCATTTTACCGTCGCTAAAGTTAAGCGCCTATGTTTCTGGTACTCCTAAAGTCATACCTGAAGGGGATGCGAACATTAACGCAAGTATCCCCATTGAGATCGAACAAAAGAAAATAGGGTCAATTAACCTGCTTGTGTCGCAATCCTCAGTCGATATGGGCTTTGTTCATAGCCAAATGTCGTTGGTTGGAGAACTACTTTCTAGTTCAATTTATCGAAATTTGATTAACCTTCGTTTAGTTGAATCAAAAGAGCGTGCAGAAGCATCTGAGCGGGCAACTCGAGAGTTTTTAGCAATGATCAACCATGAGCTTAGAACGCCACTTAATGGGTTGTTAGGTAGTGTGGAGCTATTAGCCGATACCGCGCTGACAGATTCTCAACGAGACCTTCATCAAAATTTAAGTCAATCTGGGTTAATGCTGCGAACGATTATTAATGATCTCCTCGATTTCAGTAAGATTAATGCGGGGATGTTAGAGCTCATTGATTCAGAGTTTCGTTGGCATAGTATCAATACAATGTTGCAAAGCATCTTTGAACATAAAACGGCCGAGAAACAACTGAAGTTTAGTATCGACGCACAATGCTTAGATGACAAAATCATTTGTGCCGATCAAGAACGTATGACTCAAGTACTGGTCAATTTATTGGGCAATGCTGTCAAGTTTACTGATCGCGGACAAGTGCGTTTGAGCATTGAGGAAGAGAAAGGGAATTACGTATTCCGTGTTGCTGATACTGGCATTGGTATTAGTGAAGCCGCGCAAAAAAAGCTATTTCAGCCATTTACTCAAGCTGACCGGTCAAGTTCAAGAAATTATGAAGGCACTGGGTTAGGTTTGGCGATTTGCAAGCGCTTAGTCGAATTAATGGGTGGCAGTATCTCACTTCATAGTGAGTTAGGTGTTGGAACTGTCTTTAACGTTAGCTTGCCATTAAAGGTTGAGGCGACGGAAACACATTCGAAAAGGTCGGAAAACAGTGCGGCAGCGCCCGTTGATTTATCTACCATGAAAGTACTGGTCGTTGATGATATTAAGCTTAATCAGGTCATCATCACTAAGATGTTAAGTAAATTTGACATTTCCCCTGACGTTGCAGTCAATGGCGTTGAAGCGCTTGACTACGTAAAGGAGCAACAGTACGACCTTATCTTTATGGACTGCCGGATGCCAGTTATGGATGGGTTTGAAGCAACGCGAATATTGCGTTCAAAACACTATCAAAAACCTATTGTTGCATTGACCGCGGGTACTACCCGAGAAGAACGACAGACCTGTTTTGATGTGGGTATGGACGATATTTTGTCCAAACCCTACACCGCAAAGGACCTCGTGAAAACGCTGACGAAATGGAGCTCAAACTTGGCTTAACCTTATTTAGAAAAACTAGTTTAGAACAACTTAGTCTAGAACAACCTAGTTTAAATTAATTTCGTCGGCTACAAAATAGGCAGAATTTTAGCGAGCTTATCAAAGGTTTCTTGATACTCGGCTTCGCATTGGCTATCGGCGACAATACCACCACCCGCCCAAGCATGAAGTTTACCGTTATAAGCGGCTAACGTTCTAATGGTAATACTCGTATCCATCACGCCATGAGCGCTGATATAGCCAATACTGCCGCAGTATATATGCCGACGGTGAGGTTCCAATTCTTCAATTATTTCCATCGCCCGAATTTTAGGCGCACCGGTAATTGACCCCCCGGGAAAGCTCGCTCTTAATAGGTCAATGGCGTTGAATTTGTCATCTAGCGTAGCAGTAATTGTGCTCACCAAGTGATGAACGGCAGGGAAGCTCTCTATGGCAAACAGCTTGGGTACTTTAACGCTACCAGGTTGGGCGACGCGACCAATATCATTACGCAGCAAGTCCACGATCATCAAGTTTTCTGCTTGATCTTTTTCCGCACTCGCCAGTTCAATGGCATTCGCTTGGTCTAGTTGTGGATTAAGGCTACGTGGACGCGTCCCTTTGATTGGTTTGGTTTCAATTTGCTTGTCATTGACCAGAAGGAATCGTTCTGGTGAAACACTCAATACTGCAATGTCCTCTAGACGAATAAACGCGCTGAAAGGGGCTTTGTTTTGCTGGTCTAGTTGTAGAAAAGCGTGCCACTCATTACCTTGGTAGTCGGCTTGCCAGCGTTGGGCGAGGTTAATCTGGTAGCAGTCTCCGGCTTGAAGGTACTGCTGAACCGCGGAAAACTTTGTGGAGTAATCCACTTGGCACATATTGGTCTGCCAATCTGACGTTCGCACAAACGGCTCCACTGATGCGGGCTGCTGCGCTTGCAGCCATTGAAAATGGTCGTTGACGTTACGGCCAATGATCGCTGCTTCTTTGTCTTGATGATCGACAATCAGAGCCCACTCATAAATGCCTACCGCCATATCGGGCGCATGAATATCATGAAGCGATAACTCGGGAAGGTTTTCAACTCGTCGCCCTAGGTCATAGGCAAAGTAGCCTAGCGCCCCGCCTAGAAATGGCCATTTTGACTGGTATTCAATATGACCGATATGATCTTGGATTGCCTTGTCAACTAATACAAAAGGGTCTTGTTGACTGTGAGTACTAGATGTTTCCTGTCTTACGGTGCCAGCGTGTGCCACTGTGCCATGTGTTAACGTGGTGGTTAAACCGTGAGTCACTAATGTGGCGATTGGATTGCTGACGAGAATATCAAATCGGCCGTTTTCATGGGTCAATGATGAAGATTTGAGTAACATAGACCAAGGCTGAGATTCAATCTTAGCAAAGTAGTGCTTCGCAAGATCTTCTTGATAAGGAACGTCAAGGAATTGAATAGGTTGTACTTGTTTTGTATTCATTTGTGTAAATTGTGACAGAAACGTTGTCGCACACATGGCGCATAGAGGAAAGCAAGAGTATCATAATTTCACAATAAAAAGTCGGACAATTATCCTTGAATTTATTGGGGTTTAGCCTGGTTACCAACAAGGAAATCGCGCACTAGAAGTCCGTCCTATAGGAAGCAATTAGAATAAAGAGGTATTCAATGGCGATTATTCGTAAAGAAGACGTAATCAGTAGCGTCGCTGATGCATTGCAGTACATCTCGTACTATCACCCTCTCGATTTTGTTCAAGCGCTGGACAAAGCGTATCAAAAAGAAGAGAGCCAAGCGGCAAAAGATGCGATTGCACAGATTTTGATTAACTCTCGAATGTCTGCGGAAGGCCATCGACCAATTTGCCAAGATACGGGTATTGTGACGTGTTTTGTTAACATTGGTATGAATGTCCAATGGGAGTCGGATCTTACTGTTCAACAGATGGTCGATGAAGGGGTGCGACAAGCTTATACGAATCCAGATAACCCGTTGCGCGCTTCAGTTCTCGCAGATCCTGCGGGTAAGCGAATTAATACTAAAGACAACACACCCGCAGTAGTACACATAAATATGGTGCCGGGTGATAAAGTTGAAATTCAGATTGCGGCGAAAGGCGGCGGTTCCGAGAATAAAACGAAAATGGTAATGCTAAACCCATCGGATGATGTCGCTGAGTGGGTAGAGAAGACGCTGCCGACAATGGGCGCAGGTTGGTGTCCACCGGGTATGCTCGGAATAGGTATTGGTGGTACTGCCGAGAAAGCCGCGGTACTAGCCAAAGAATCGTTGATGGAGCACATCGACATTCAAGACCTTATTGATAAAGGTGCCGAGAACGCTGAAGAAGAACTTCGTCTCGATATTTTTAACCGTGTGAATAAGCTTGGCATTGGTGCGCAAGGTCTGGGCGGATTGACGACAGTTGTTGATGTTAAGATCAAAACCGCGCCGACGCATGCGGCATCTAAACCCGTTTGTCTTATTCCTAACTGTGCAGCAACGCGTCATGTTCATTTTACTCTTGATGGAAGTGGTCCTGCTGAACTAACACCACCGAAACTGGAAGAGTGGCCTGATATTACTTGGGAAGCGGGCGCAAATACGCGTCGCGTTAACTTAGATGAAGTCACCCAAGAAGACGTCCAAGAATGGAAGACAGGGGAGACGGTTCTGCTTTCTGGGAAAATTCTGACGGGTCGTGATGCCGCACATAAGCGTATTCAAGGAATGTTAGAAAGTGGTGAAGGCTTACCTGCTGGTGTGGACTTTAAAGGCAAATTTATTTATTACGTTGGCCCTGTTGACGCGGTAGGTGATGAAGCCGTTGGCCCTGCGGGACCGACAACATCGACGCGAATGGATAAGTTTACCGATATGATGCTCAATGAAACTGGCATCATGGGTATGATTGGTAAAGCGGAGCGAGGGCCTGCAACGGTTCAGTCCATTAAAGCGCACAAAGCCGTGTACTTGATGGCGGTCGGTGGGGCGGCTTATTTGGTGGCTAAAGCTATTAAGAAAGCGCGTGTTGTGGCTTTTGAAGATCTCGGTATGGAAGCCATTTATGAATTTGAAGTTGAGGATATGCCGGTTACGGTAGCGGTTGATTCGACGGGTGCAAATGCTCACCAGATCGGACCAGATACGTGGAAAGTCAAAATTGCTGAGGCTGAAAGAGCGTCATAGAAGAAAAATAATAAGAGAGTATGTGCAGACATACTCTCTTTTTTATCTATAATTCAGCAGTATACTGAAAAAAACAATGAAGGAGAGTGCGCGAATGCCTCGATTTATACAAATATTACAAATTGCAGTACTGCTCATCGTCGGTTTTTTTGTCGGCTACGATCTGATTCTTCATGGGGTAAGTATTTTTAATGAAAAATACGTGACCATGGTATGCGTACTCACCGCACTGCTTGAAATTGCCCTGTTCGTTATTTACAAGCTCATCGAAGACGATTAGCCCCGTCATGCGTTTATTGTACTCCTGATTATTACTAAAGCCCCTGAATAGTTTCAGGGGTTTTTTGTTCATGTTTCATTAATCTCGTATAGTGCATACTGCAATCTCGTTAATTATTTGGAGTTCGTTGAATGAACCGAATTGGTCAGGAAGTATCAGATCTTTTACATCGCAGCATGGACTCTCATGTGAGAATAGCGGTCACCGGTTTGTCTCGCGCGGGGAAAACCGCGTTCATTACTTCGTTAGTTAATCAATTACTTCACACATCGACTCATGACAACTTGCCTTTATTAGAGTGCGCACGCGATAAACGCTTGATTGGGGCTAAGCGAATGCCGCAATCAAATCTGATGGTTCCGCGTTTTGCTTACGATGAAGCGATGGTTCAACTGCATGGTACGCCACCAGATTGGCCAAAGCCGACAAGAGACGTAAGCGAAATACGTTTAGCGTTAAAATACAAGCCAGCAAAAGGCGCGAAACGGTTATTGAGTAAAACTTCAACACTGCACATAGATGTGATTGATTATCCGGGAGAGTGGTTGCTCGATTTACCTTTATTGGATATGACATTTGAGCAATGGAGTGATTTGCAATTTGAACACTTGAAAGGCGTTCGCTTGGAATGTGCACAAGCATGGTTAGCCACGTTAGAAGACTTTGATTTGAACGCACCAGCCAATGAAAAAAACATTGCTGAAGTCGCACACGTGTTTACTGACTATCTATTTGATTGTAAAAGTCGCGGCCTTCATTGGGTACAACCTGGGCGGTTTGTTTTACCAGGTGAGCTGCAAGGCGCGCCAGTACTGCAGTTTTTCCCATGTAAACATCCAGATGGAAAAGTGGTGAAAAATAGTAGCTATGACATGCTTCAACGCCGATACGAAGAGTACCAAAATAAGGTCGTGAAGCAGTTCTATAAAAATCACTTCGCAACCTTTGATCGTCAGATTGTGCTGGTGGATTGTTTACAGCCCTTAATGGCCGGAGATGAAGCCTTTCATGATATGAAAGACGCATTACAGCAAATTATGAAAAGTTTCCGTTATGGGCAAACTAACTTACTGCGTCGCATGTTTTCGTCTCGAATTGACAAGATTCTATTTGCCGCGACTAAGGCGGATCACGTTACACCCGAACAACACAATAATTTAGTGAGCCTACTGCAACAAATGGTTCACCCTGCGTGGCAAGAAACCGCGTTCGAAAATATTGATATGAACTGTATGAGTGTCGCATCGATTCGGGCGACTCAAGCGGGATTCGTAGGAAAGAGTGGTGAGAGTGTACCAGCGTTGAGAGGAACGAATCTCGATGGCGAGCCGATGACGCTTTATCCAGGGGACGTACCAGCTAAGTTGCCAAAGCCAGACTACTGGCAAACGAAGCAATTTGAGTTTACGTCATTTAGGCCGCTGGAAACTTCTGCGGATGAGCCATGTGGACACATTCGTATTGATAAAGCACTGCAGTATTTAATTGGAGATAAACTTCGATGAATGACCTAAAAGGGCGACAAGTATTTACAGAAGATGACAAGAAAGTTGATGTTGATTCTGACGTTACCAGTCAAACACTGTTTGAACCTCAAGAGACATTTGTACCGATAGTGTCAAGTGAGTCTTGTGAGAGCGAAGATAAAGAGTTAGAGCGAGTTATTAAAGGCAGTAGTAAAAAAGGCTGGGTCGCCACAACCTTGCTCGTGGCTTTTGCTGGGCTAGTGGGT
Organism: Vibrio cionasavignyae; assembly: GCF_050337155.1. NCBI lineage: Bacteria > Pseudomonadati > Pseudomonadota > Gammaproteobacteria > Vibrionales > Vibrionaceae > Vibrio > Vibrio cionasavignyae. Next base: position 30,730 of record NZ_JAKJSR010000021.1, on the reverse strand, counting down.
TGGCAAGCGGTTGACAATGTAATAACTGCTGCGAACACAGGTGATTGGCTGTCATTGGGGTGGTCTGGTTTAATCACGGCTATTGCTACTCTAGGTATTGGTGCTTTAGGGAAAGAACTCTACAAACTGAGGAAGCTGAAAGATCATTTCTCGGTTCAAGAACAAGCGGAAAAGTTAATTGATAGTGATGGAGTTGGGCAGGGAGAAAAGTTCTGTCAACAATTAGCAGAGGAAGCGGGAATACAAGCCGAGCATCCCTCGTATGATCGCTGGAAAAACAGTGTTCATAGTGCCCATAGCGATGCTGAAGTACTGAATATGTATCAATCTATGGTGCTTAAAGAGCAAGATAAACAAGCACTCACGACGGTGTCGAAGTTGTCCGGAGAAGCCGCGCTGCTTGTGGCTTTAAGCCCGTTGGCAATCGCTGATATGCTGTTAATAGCATGGCGAAATTTCAAGATGATCGACAAACTGTCAGAAGTGTATGGTGTTGAACTTGGATACTGGTCTCGTTTAAAACTCTTCAAGTTAGTGTTAGTAAACATTGCGCTAGCGGGGGCAACGGAGCTAGCCATTGAATCGAGCGCTGATATTTTGTCACTAAATTTAGCGGAAAAGTTATCGGCAAGGGCGGGACAGGGGCTGGGTGTTGGTTTGATTACTGCTCGATTAGGGCTTAAAACCATCAGTTTAATGCGCCCGATACCGTTTCCGGTGGAAGAGAAGCCCAAGCTTGGATCAATTCGCAAGTCAGTGATGGCGAGTCTAAAAAACAAGCTAAGTTAACCATTTTCTGTTCTCGTGGCCGATGTGGCTAAACGTCTACCGAAACCAGGTCGTTTACAGTCTTAAGTGTCATTTAAAAAAGCCAGCTAGGCTTTAATCTAGCTGGCTTTTTCATTGTTTAGGCGTTCTGGACAACATTACTCGCAAGGCGGTGCAAGATGAATGAGAGCCAGCCCTCCTTGCGATGTCTCACGGTATTTCTTATGCATGTCTTTGCCCGTTTGGTACATAGTCTCGATAACTTTATCCAAAGAGATGAGGCATTTACTGGTGCGTTTTAACGCCATGCGAGAAGCATTAATGGCTTTCATTGCGCCCATAGCATTTCGTTCAATACACGGTACTTGAACCAACCCCCCAATAGGGTCACAAGTCATACCTAGAGAATGCTCCATCGCAATTTCTGCCGCGATACAAATTTGTTCGTTGCTGCCGCCTCGAAGTGCGGTCAATCCTGCTGCCGCCATTGATGAGGATACGCCAACTTCGCCTTGGCATCCTACTTCTGCGCCAGAAATAGAAGCGTTTGTCTTATAAAGAATACCGATGGCGCCAGATACCGCAAGGAAGTCTTTAAGCTGTTTCGTATCAAGCTCCTTGATGAAACGATGGTAGTACATCAAGACCGAAGGAATGACACCAGCCGCACCATTGGTTGGTGATGTGACAACTTGCCCGCCGGCGGCGTTTTCTTCGCTAACGGCGAAAGCGAATAGGTTAACCCAATCAAGTATTTCCATCGGGTCATTTTCAACTGCGGCATTGGCTTCGAGCTTTTTCAGTAAATTAGGCGCACGACGAGTAACGTTTAATCCACCATCCAAGATGCCTTCGGTTTCAAAGCCTCGCTCCATACAGCGAGTCATAACACGCCAAATTTGTTCCGTTTTGGCGTTAATAGCCTCCATATCCGTGAACGATACTTCGTTGCGGAGTATCATTCCGCCAAGACTTAAACCATTTTTTTCGGCTTGTTCCAGCATTTCGTCTGCACTAGAGAATGGAAATTCTACCTCAATGGTTTTGGTCTTTTTACCATGCTTAAGTTCATCTTCTGTTGCGATGAAACCGCCACCAATAGAATAGTAGGTCTCAAAAGCGAGGCGATCACCTTGCTCATTAAAGGCGGATATCGTCATACCATTTTCATGTAACGGAAGGTTCTCTTCATGAAAAAGAATGTCTTTTTTGAAGTTGAAGCCAATATCATGCTGACCGGAAAGGGATAATGTGCCTTCTTTAATCGCGGCGCGCATGGCCTCATTAGCACTGGTGATTTTAATGGTGTCTGGTTTGTTACCCAATAATCCGAGGATAGTTGCACGGTCAGTGTGGTGGCCAATACCAGTGAGTGAAAGTGACCCATACAAATCAACTTGAATTCGACTCACTCTGTCGAGGTCAGTTGCGAGGAGTTGAGTGAATTCGTACCCGGCGATCATCGGCCCATTAGTATGAGAGCTTGAGGGGCCGACACCGATTTTGTAGATTTCGAAAATTGAAAGCATATTGACTGTCTCACTGTTTCTTATAGCTATTCGTCGATTGACCTTTCTATTATATTGTTAAATTTTCTATTTTATTATTATTTGTTTGTAAATTTTGGCAATGGTTTGATTTTCCACTGTCATGGCGAATGAAGTCGTATGGAATATGCTGTTTTTAATGAGCCTAGTTTTATATGGTCAGTAAAACGTTTGCGTTATGGTGGTCGGATGTCATAAATTGAGTGAATTTGCCTATTATTTGGATAGGTAAAAGTTATTTTCTTTTTGTCTAGCACGCTGTTAACATTGCGTCCGCTAAACAACTGCCCCCATTGTCTAAGGAAAAAAGATGGTAATCCCTGAAAACAGCAGCATCGTTATTTTTGGTGCTTCGGGTGATCTGACTTATCGTAAGCTGATCCCTGCACTTTACCATTTGTTTGCCAGCAAACAGCTGCCAAAATCGTTCGCTATTCTTGGTGTAAGCCGCACAAAATACAGTGATGAGTCTTATCGAGAAAAGCTTAAAAAATCGCTACAAGAAATGGAGAAAACGGAACCCGAAACACTAGACGCGTTCTGTGACCACCTTCATTACCAAGCGATAGATACGTCTGATACTCAAGATTACGCAAAGCTGGCAACTCGTCTTGATGACGTAGCCAATCAATATGGTTTTGAACAACGTAATACGCTTTTCTATTTGGCGACTCCGCCAAGCCTTTACAGCATTATTCCTGCAAGTCTCGCAGCTCACGGTCTTAACAGTGAAGCAGATGGCTGGAAGCGTCTTATTATTGAAAAACCATTTGGTTACGATCTGGCTTCTGCTCGTCAATTGGATAAAGAGATTCATGAGCATTTTCAAGAGCATCAAATTTACCGTATTGACCACTATTTAGGTAAAGAAACGGTTCAGAACTTGTTGGTATTGCGTTTTTCAAATGCGATGTTTGAGCCGCTGTGGAACCATCAGTATGTGGACTATGTTGAGATCACTGGCGCAGAATTCCTTGGTGTAGAAGAGCGTGGCGGTTATTACGACGGCTCTGGCGCGGTTCGTGATATGTTCCAAAACCACTTGTTGCAGGTCTTGGCAATGGTGGGCATGGAGTCACCAGCACAAATTAACGCGGATGCTATCCGAAATGAGGTGGTTAAGGTACTTCAGTGTCTTCGTCCATTATCCGACGATGATCTACGTGACAACCTCGTATTAGGTCAGTATACCGAGTCTAATGTTCGCGGACAGTTCCTGCCTAGTTACCGAGATGAACATGGCGTGGCCGACGACTCAAGAACGGAAACGTATGTGGGCCTTAAAATGTTTATCGACAACTGGCGTTGGAATGGTGTGCCATTCTACGTTCGTTCTGGTAAGCGTTTGCCTACACGTGTGACAGAGGTGGTGATTCACTTTAAACAGACGCCACACCCTGTTTTTGGAAAAAATGCGCCGGAGAATAAGCTCATCATTCGTATTCAGCCAGATGAAGGCATTCAAATGAGTTTTGGCTTGAAAGAGCCCGGTGCTGGGTTTAACGCCAAAGAAGTGAAGATGAATTTCCACTACGCTTCATTGCAAGAGACTCAGATGCTAACCGCATACGAACGTTTATTGTTGGATGCGCTGAATGGTGATGCCACGCTATTTGCCCGCAGCGATGCCGTAGAAGCATGCTGGGAGTTTGTTCAGCCAATCTTAGATTATAAGCAGGGACCGCAAGCGTTGTATGGCTATGCATGTGGCACTTGGGGACCAAAAGAGTGCGACAAGTTATTGCATGACGACGGCCGAGCTTGGCGCTTCCCATGTAAAAACCTCACAGACACAGACTATTGTGAGCTGTAAACTTAAATAAAATTAACGATCAGAGCCGTTTGCTTTGGTTGTATGAAGTTAAATAAAACTTAATCGCAGCAAGTTAAGTTGCCGAATTGATGGAGAGAACGATGAAAGGTGATATTGGTGTTATTGGTTTGGCCGTAATGGGTCAGAACCTTATCCTAAACATGAACGATCACGGCTTTAAAGTTGTGGCGCATAACCGTACTGCTGCCAAAGTTGATGAATTTTTGCAAGGTCCTGCGAAAGGGACGAACATTGTTGGTGCTTACTCTCTAGAAGAGCTAGTTGAGAAGCTAGAAGCCCCACGTAAAGTGATGCTTATGGTCCGTGCTGGTGACGTTGTAGATACGTTCATCGAAAACCTAATCCCGCTTCTAGACAAAGGCGACATCATCATTGACGGTGGTAACACTAACTACCCAGATACCAACCGCCGCGTCGCGCATTGTCGTGAGAAAGGCATTCACTTTATCGGTACTGGTGTATCTGGTGGTGAAGAAGGTGCACGTTTTGGTCCTTCAATCATGCCAGGTGGTGCGGCTGAAGCTTGGGAAGCCGTTAAGCCAATCTTCCAAGGCATCTCTGCAAAAACAGATGCTGGCGAGCCTTGTTGTGACTGGGTTGGTAACGACGGTGCAGGTCACTTCGTGAAAATGGTTCACAATGGCATCGAATATGGTGACATGCAGCTTATCACGGAAGCATACCAGTTCATGAAAGATGGCCTAGGTATGTCTGCTGACGAGATGCAAGCTGTATTCGCGGACTGGAATAAGACTGAGCTAGACAGCTACCTAGTAGAAATCACGGCTGACATCCTTGGCTACAAAGATGAAGACGGTGAAGCTTTAGTTGAGAAGATCCTAGACACGGCAGGCCAAAAAGGTACTGGTAAGTGGACAGGCATTAACGCACTAGACCTAGGTATTCCTTTAACGCTTATCTCTGAGTCTGTATTCTCTCGTTGCCTATCTGCGCTGAAAGACCAACGTGTTGAAGCTGAAGCATTGTTCGAGAAGACAATCACTCCAGTTGAAGGTGATAAGCAAGAGTGGGTTGATGCACTTCGCCAAGCACTACTTGCTTCTAAAATCATCTCTTACGCTCAAGGTTTCATGCTAATGCGTGAAGCGTCAAACGAAAATGGTTGGGACCTAAACTACGGTAACGTAGCGCTTATGTGGCGTGGTGGTTGTATCATTCGCAGCGCATTCCTAGGTAACATCCGTGACGCGTACGAAGCGAACCCAGACATCGCATTCCTAGGTTCTGATGAGTACTTCAAGAACATCCTACAAAGCAGCCTAGCAGCGTGGCGTAAGGTTTCTGCGAAGTCACTAGAGTCTGGTATCCCAATGCCATGTACTATCTCTGCACTTTCGTTCCTAGACGGTTACACAACAGCTCGCTTGCCAGCTAACCTGCTACAAGCTCAACGTGACTACTTCGGTGCTCACACTTACGAGCGTACTGATCGTCCACGTGGTGAATTCTTCCACACAAACTGGACCGGTACTGGTGGCGATACAGCGTCAACTACCTACGACGTTTAATTGATTAATAATCAATGAATGCTAATTAAAAAATGGAGCCTTATGGCTCCATTTTTTTGTGTGGTACTACTTATTTGTGTGGTACTACCGGTTACGGCTCTGAACGAATGCCAAAAAATAGCGCATAAAATAGTGGGATAACCACTAACGTTAAGATGGTGGCAAATAACAAACCAAACATAATGGTGACCGCCATACTTTTGAAAAACGGATCTACCAGTAGCGGTGCGACACCGAGTATAGTGGTCAGCGCACCAAGCATTACAGGTCGGGCGCGGCTTGTCGCAGCGTCGATAATTGCCTGATAGGCCTGCTTGCCTTGTCCTATTTCCACATCAGCTTGGTCCACTAACACGATAGCATTTTTCACCATCATACCGATTAAGCTTAGAAACCCAAGGATCGCCATAAACTCAAACGGGGTTTGGAATAGAATCAATCCAACGGTTACCCCTACCACAGCCAGCGGCGCGGTGAGCCAGATGACAAGCGGTTGACGAATCGCATTGAACATAAAAATAACCGACAGAATCATGGCTGCAAAGCCATAGGGGGCTGAAATAGCAAGCCCTTCATTAGCGTCCTTGGACGCCTTATATTCCCCATACCAAATCAGTTCATATCCGGGTGGGAGCTCTATATCTTCAATATTTTTTTGTATGCTATTAAAGGCATCGGATGTCATTACCCCCGGCGCAGGATCAGCTTGCACCAAGATGGTTGGAACACGATCAATACGTCTTAAAATTGCATCTTGCCAAACAACATCAACCGAGTCTACCAGCTGACTTACTGTGATAAAACCATCCACATTAGCGGCGTAAACTTCGGTGTTTTCTACCGCTCGGTGGTGGTTTCGCTCAGCTTCAGGCGCCCGAACCACAATTGGGATCAAGTCATTGCCCTCTCTAAAAATACCCACATGCCGACCTGCCAGCGTTTGCGCGATGGCTTGATTAATTTCTTGTGTGGTTAGCCCAAAGCGCTGCGCTTTTTCTGCTGAATAAACCGGGCGAAGCACTGGCACCTGTTGTCGCCAATCATCTTGGACAGCAATCAGATTGTTATTCGCTAACATGGCTGCTTTGGCTTGTTCAGCTAACGAGCGTAACACTTCGCTATTTGGGCCTCTAAAACCAGCTTCTATTTTTTTGCCTCCCCCTCGGCCTAGCATGAACTTCCAGACTTTAATGGAGGCATCAGAATACTTGAGCGACAGTTCGCTTTGTAGTTGCACCAGTAGCGGAGCGATTTTTTTATAGTCGTCAATATCAATCAGCAATTGACCGTAGCTGCTGTTACGGGCTTCAGGGGAGTAGGTCAGCATAAAACGCAAACCGCCACCGCCAATAAAGCTCGTGATGTTGGTTACCCCATCTTGAGCTCGAATATCCTGTTCTATTTCAGCAATCACCTGTTCTGTGCGACGGATATCGGAGCCTTGCGGTAAATAAACATCCACCACAAATTGCGCGCGCTGTGAGTCCGGCATAAAGCCCGGCGGAACAAAGCGTAAGCTAAATACTGCACTGACCATCAGTAGCAGTAGCATCGTAAGACTCAGCAATCGATGATGTAATACCCACGCCAATAAGCGCTTGTACATTGCCATTGTACGACTGACCTTTTCCTCTTGTTTTTTCGCTTTCACCTTTAGCAAGTCAAAACACAGTAACGGAGTCACCGTAACCGCAAAGATCCAACTTAAAAACATGGAGTAGAGGATGACCCAAAACAGCGAACCTGCATACTCGCCCATATCTGAAGGTGATAGACCAATAGCACTAAATGCACAAATGCCTACCACAGTTCCGCCTAATAGCGGCCATTGCGCGGCTTTAACAACGTCTGACACGATGGTTTCTTTGTCTTGAACAGGATCTTGCTGTAAACGCACTAAAATGCCATCGGTAACCACAATGGCGTTATCGACCAACATGCCTAAGGCAATAATAAGCGCGCCAAGAGAGATCCTCTGCATTGCAATATCATCAATAAGCATGATGCAAAGGGTACCAGCGACCGTTAACAGCAGAACAAATCCAATAATGATCCCTGATCGAACCCCCATAAAGACCAGCAATACGATGAACACAATCAACACGGCTGCTATGAGGTTGTCGATAAAATTGGCAACCGATGCTTTAACAGAATCAGACTGCATCGAAATAGTATGCAGCTCCATGCCAATAGGGCGCTGTGGCTGTAACTCTAGGAGCCGTGCTTTAACGGCGTCGCCCATTTCAACAACGTTGCCCCCATTGACATTTGAGATACCAAAGCCGATAGCACGTTGGCCGTTGTAGCGCATCAACATGCTTGCTGGCTCTTGATATCCCCGCGTTACGGTTGCGATATCACCCAGACGCATGACCGTGTTACTTTGCCCAACACCAACTTGTAAGTTACGTAAATCGTCAAATGTACGAATGTTAGAGCTGGGTATCACAGGGATACGCATGGCTTTCGTTTCAATCGCACCAGCAACGGTGACTAAGTTTTGTTTTTGCAGGACTTGGAACACTTGTTCTGCGGATAAGCCAAATCTCGCTAAGCGCTCGCTCGAGACTTCAACAAAAATAGTCTCTTGTTGCTCTGCCAGCGTAGCGGTTTTTGCCACCCCCGGAACGAGGACGATTTCACGACGGAGTTGATCCACATAATCTTGTAATTGTTTGTCGCTAAACCCTTCACCAGTGACGGCAAAGAATAGGGCGTATACATCTGAAAAATCGTCATTAACGATGGAAGGCCCTGCACCAGGAGGAAGCTGTCGTTGTACATCATTGATCTTGCGTCTTAGCTTATCCCACACTTGCTGCAGTTCAGCAGTACTGTTGGCAAATTCCAGTTTAATTTCAACAGTGACTTCCGACATTCCTTGTTTGGAGACGGACTTCACCTCTTTTAATTCTTGAAGGCTTTGCACGGCACCTTCGATGACATCGGTCACTTCGTCAGACACCTCTTGCGCAGTTGCACCTGAATAGGAGGTGTGAATGACGGCTTGGCGAATAACAAATTCTGGATCTTCAAAACGCCCTAGCTTTAAGTAGCTGATATAGCCACCAATCAAAATAAGGGCGATAAGAACCCAAACGCTGGTGCGTTTGGCTATGGTATAACGAACGATATTCATTGTTGCGCCTTACTAGCATTATTTCCCACGGACTTAACCGGACGAATGTTCATCCCGTCCTTTAGACTTGATACACCGGCGATCACAACATTGTCACCCTGTGTTAGTCCATCACTGATTTCGACACGTTTTTGGCTCAATGCCCCAACCCCAACGTAGCGTCGAATAACTTGGTTTTCTTCGGTTACCAACCAGACGAACTGCTTGCCTTGATTGTCAGGGACGAGCGCCGTGATGGGTAATGTAATGAGCTGATCAACCAGTGCGTTGTTCTCATCGGTTGGCCTAACTTTTACCGTCATACCAGGCAGCACGCGGTAGCCCTCTAACGAGTCAAAACCCAGTACAACAGCGTATGTTTGACTGATTGCGTCAGCTTGGGTCGCGTGGGTGCGTAAATGTAAATTAAACGGCTTATTTGGTATCGCGGTCACTTCGCCGATAGCGGTTGTACTCCGTAAGCCAGATAGCATGACGCTGTCGGGTATGTGGATCACCACCTCCATATCTTGCAGATCATGCAGCGTAAAAATGGCCGCATTGGCTTGCACCTGTATATGGTTGTCGACAAGTTTCTGGCCAATAACACCGCTAAAGGGTGCTTCGACACGGGTATAGTCAAGTTGACGTTTCGCTTCATCTCGACGGTTGGTTGCGAGATTAAAGCGAGTTGTTAGTTCATCTAAACTGCTTTTTGATATTGCTTGGCTTTTGTCATAAATGGTACGAGCTCGGCGATATTCTGCTTCGACATTGTTTAGCTCTAATTGAGCGGATGCTAACGCGATTTCGGCATCTCTTGAATCAAGTTTCGCGAGAAGTTGCCCTTTAACTACGCGATCCCCCTCTTGAGCCAGTATTTCGGTAAGACGGCCACCAACGCGAAACGAAAGGTCGGCGCGTTCAGCCGCTCTCACCACGCCATTGAAACTTAAATGCTCATTACTTTGGCGAGTTACAGTTTCAATTAATGCGGGACGAATGGCAGGCTCTAAAGCGTGAGGCTTAGATTCAGGCTGGCAGCCAGTTAACAATAAGCCAGAGAGAGAGAGGCCAATAACCAATGCCTGTGTTTTAAGGGTATTTGTTGTCGCAAAAGTATGTGTGTTTTCCACGCTGTTCTCCAAAGCACAAGTTGCGGCCTTAGATTAGAGGCCAAAAGTAAACTCATGAGTTTATTTTTGGATGTTATGGTAGATCTTTGCAAAAGTAAACCCCGAAGTTTACCTTTAGTTGTCATTTTGATAGACTGCTGAGCGAACATAGAGGAGAGGCAGCAATGACTCGTTCTGAGCAAAAAAAACGCGCCATTTTAGAGGCTGCACGAGAAGAGTTTATTGAAAATGGCTTCTCTGCTGCGAACATGAATAATATTTGTAGTGCTGCAGAAGTGTCTAAGCGTACGTTATATCGGTACTTTGAAAGTAAAGAGCTGCTGTTTGAAGCGGTTCTGACCATTGTACAAGAGAGTGTAGAAACAGAAGGTTGCTACCCGTATGACCCTGAAGGTGATTTATATCAACAGTTAGTTGACATTACGTTGCGAGAAGTAGAAGTGTCTTATCGCACCTATGGGATTGCGTTTTCTAGAACGATCATTATGGAGTTCTTTAGACAGCCTGAACTAGCAAAAAGTGTCAGCCAGCGTATTCACCACACCCGTGCGGTTACGCAATGGTTTGAGCAAGCCCTTGCTGATGGCAAGTTACACGCTGCTAATGCAACAACGATTACAAGTGTTTACTTAAGTTTGTTTCAAGGTCAATTGTTTTGGCCGCAGGTGCTTGATCTCGCACCTACTCCTGAAGGAGAGGCATTGCGTATAAAAGTGGAATTGATTGTTGGAACCGTGCTACGAGGCTTTGCAAGTAAGGAATAATTGTCGTTGTTAATTCTTAAGGACTGCAATGATGTTTATGAACAGGTAGGGGGATATTCAGAGCCAAAAATGACTCTGAATGATCGTCATTTCTTCATCATTTTCGCTAAATCAGCGAACGGGTTATGAGTGGCACCTTCATGCTCATCTTGACCCGGTTTGACTTCACTGCCGTAACGGTCGTGGTCGGTGTACTTTGAGTGCTCATGATCGTGGCAATACAGACACAAGAGTTCCCAGTTACTGCCGTCGTTGGGATTGTTCGTATGGTCGTGATCTTTATGGTGAACCGTAAGTTCACGAAGGTTTGAATAAACAAACTCACGAGCACAGTTACCACATACCCATGGGTAGAGCTTTAGTGCTTTCTCGCGGTAGCCGCTTTCTTGGCGTGCATACGCCGAGCTAGAACCCGTGTAATCAGAAGACATAGTAAATCCTTCGTTTTTTCAATTTTAATACTAACGTTAATTTTATCATATTAATGCAGGATTGAGACGATGTCACCGTTAGCCCCATCTCATTATTGCTGATTATTTTTAGCTGCTTTGAGTGTGTGAAAGCCGGAGTAAATACGAGTGAATGTGGTAAACCAGCAAGCGCAGCCGAAAACATAGGCAATAATGGCAAAATGTTGCGGGAATAAACAAAACAGCACGAAGCAAGCAATGGTTTCAGTGCCTTCGGTTAGTCCACTCATATAGTATAAGGATTTGTGCTGATAAACTGGGTTTTCTATGCCCTGTTTTCCTGCCATTACAGCAAACGCCAAAAAGCTTGAACCGGTACCGATAAAAGAAAAAATAAGGAAGGCGCCAGCGATAGCATTGCTTTCAGGGTTGGCAATAACAAATCCGAAAGGGATGAGAGAATAAAACAAAAAATCGAGGCTGATATCGAGAAAACCACCCGCATCCGAGATACCTTGAATACGTGCTAGTGCGCCGTCCAACCCGTCACAGATCCGATTGAGTAAGATGAACATCAGTGCCACAGTATACTGTTCCAATACCAAGGCGGGGAAGGCTAGACAGCCGAGAGCAAAGCCGAACAGGGTGATCTGATTTGCCGTGATATCGAATTGATTTAGTGCTTCGGCGCTTTTTGACAACGGCCAACGAATAACCTTAATACTGAGTCTATCAAGCATGTGTGTGTGCCTCCCATGGCCAAGTATAGACTCGACTATTTAATGGGATGTCGTCCTTGTCGTGAGTAACCATTAACGCGGGAATATTGGCGTCATGTAATTGCGTGACCACCCAGTCACGAAACTGGCTGCGTAATGCCTTATCAAGTTTGCTAAAAGGCTCGTCTAATAGCGCAACTTTTGGCTTTGCCAGCAACATTCTTGTTAAGCTGATCCGTGCGCGTTGTCCGCCTGATAACTGTTCAGGGAAATGGTGGGCAAGTTGTGTCAGCGTAATGGCGTTAAGTGCGCTGAATGCTTCTTCCTTGCGATTTTTGCCCTTTATGGAATTGGGAAGTGCAAATGCCAAGTTTTCCCAAACATTAAGGTGAGGGAATAGCAGATCATCTTGAAATAATATGCCGACGCGCCTTTCATGGGGAGCGAGAGCATCCATAGCCTGATCGTTTAGAATAACGCGTCCAGTGTATGTGAATTCAGCACTTAGGTGCCCAGCGACAGCATCGAGCAGCGTTGATTTCCCACAACCACTAGGGCCCATTAAGGTCACAATTTCTCCCGGTTGAATCGAGATGTTGCAATTAGAAAACAGCACCTCGCCATCACTCTTACGGATGGTGAGGTTTTCTAGAGAAAGCGTCATTGAGTCGTAATCCTTTCACTCGTACCCTTCGATAACGAGTATTTAACCGACTGACCAGTACGGCCAGAGTAAAAAATAACAGTGGAAGCAGCGCTTGGAAAAGCGCATAAATGGCGGTGACACGGCGGTCAAAACCGCTCGACAGCGCAACTGCTTCGGTGGTGACGGTAGAAATTCGCCCCGCCCCGAGAACCAGTGTTGGCAGGTATTGGGCTAGGCTGACACTCATTCCGACCGCCCAAGCAAAGACAATGGCAGGCAGTAGTTGTGGAAGCTTTACGTGGATCCAGGTGTAAACCGGGCCCTTGCCAAGGCTTAATGACACTTGAGTTAATTTTTCATTGTAACTTCTCCAGGGGCCATCTAATGAAAGATACACAAAGGGAAAGGCAAAAAATACATGAGACCAACAGACCCAGAATGCGTAATTTCCATCGCTGACAACCAGCGTCATAATTTGTAAGCCGAACAAAATGCTTAACTGTGGAATAAGCATGGGGATGGCAATGACATACCCCGGGATTTGCCATCGATAGCGGAGTCGATATTCGTGGCCAATAATCGCAAAGAAAAGGGCAATAGTGGCAGAGACTAAAGCGATGGATAAACTTTGCGACAAAACGTCGAGTACACCGTGCCATTCATATTGCCAAAATCGTAAGGTAAAACGGCTTGGAAAAATATCCGGAAAGCGCCACCGCTGGGCAAAGCTCCAAGTGATTAAAAGCGGAACAATGGTAAGCGAAAGCGTGATGATGGCGAGAATAATGATTTTGCCCGGGAGGCGAGGCGCCCAGCGCCCAGAATATTGCCATTGCTTTGCATAGCTGCAGATTATGGATTCGATGAGTCTGGCTAGCAGGATTAACAGTGACGCGATAATAAATAACATGACGGCGCCTGCTGAAGCGCGAGGTAATAGCTGTAGGTCAGGGTCATTGAACCATTGCCAAACGAGTACGGCAAAGGTAGGCGGGTTAGTTGGGCCAAGTACTAACGCCACATCAACGACGGATAAGCTGTATGCGATGACGGCAAGTATGGGAAAACGCATTTTGTTAAACCATTGAGGCATGATGACCTTCCACCATGTCACATGGTGACGATAGCCTAACGCTGATGCTACTTTTATCGTTTCCTGAACTTTAAGCTGTTTAACGATTGGAATACTCATTAGAAGTAGAAAAGGTACTTCTTTTAAGGCCAGCATGAGTGTTAGACCCACGCCATAAGGATCTTTAATAAGCCAAGCTCGCGCCTCTGCGCCGGAGTGCAGGTGGATGTCGAAAAACTCGAGGAGCATGCGAATACCAAATCCAGTTGGCGCAAATAAAAACGCGAACCCGATGGCGAAAGCTACATGGGGCATCGCAAGCAACGGCGACAGCGCCAGTTCGATCTTGTTCCAGATTGGCCGATTCCAGCAGGACTCTAAGATAAAAAAGGTCACTACGCAGGCAAGGTAGCTGCTGGCGAGTGTCGTAAACAGGGTCAGTATCAGTGACGTTTCAACGCCTTGCCAGGCTAATACTTGGCTAAATCCATCCAAAGAAAATGCATACAGGTTCAATGGTGGAATGTAGCCAAGTGATGCCACCACCACACCCAGTAATCCAGGTATGGTTGGTAGTATGCAGACAACGACTAATAGGCCGTACAACAGTCTTAGCATCGTGAACTAGCTACCATAACGCTTTAGCCACTCTTGTTCGAGAGCGGCTTGCCAACTTGGATGCGGTTCTGCTACCGACTTGAATTGCTGACTTTTGGCAGCGGAGCCTTGTAAATACTGCGTTTCTAGCACTGAAGGGTCGCCCCAGACGGTAATGTCACCCTTGCGAGACTGTGCTTCTGGGCTGAGTAGGAAGTTGATGGCAACCTGTGCGCCTGCTTGTGCCTTTGCATTCCATGGAATTGCAAGAAAGTGAATGTTAGATAGTGCACCATTATCGAAAGCGTAGGCGGCGGTGGTTTCGCTTAATGTGCCGCTTTCTTGAGCAGAAAAAACCGCATTGGGGTTAAACGTAATCGCTAAATCAAGTTGCCCATCATCAAGCAACTGTAGCGTTTCAGCGGTACCTGCCGGGAATTGTTTGCCGCCACGCCATGCGACCTTATGAAATGCGTCGAGATACGCCCATAGTGGTTGAGTGACGCCGGCAAAGTCCGCCTCCGCAACAGGTTTTGCTAAAGACGGATCATTTTCAGTTAACTCAATTAGTAATGATTTTAAGAAGCTGGTGCCATGGAACTCAGGCGGTTTTGGGTAGCTGAGTTTACCGGGATACGCCTGCGCGTAGTTGAGCATTTCTGAGTATGACGTAGGAGGGTTATTAAGTGTTTGAGTATCATGGATATAGACGAGCTGTCCGACCCCCCAAGGAGCTTCAAGTCCGTCGGTTGGTACCGAGAAATCAACATCGATAGGCAAGGATTTATCTACGTATTGCCAACTTGGTAGAGAAGTGACAAAAGGGCCATGAAGAAGTGCATTTTCTTTCATGGATTTGAAGTTCTCGCCATTAATCCAGACCATGTCAACGCTGCCATTTTTGGTCTTACCAGCCGCTTTTTCTGCCAATAATCGAGCACTGGTTTCAGCAATGTCGGTCACTTTGACATGCTTTAACGTGACGCCATATTGTTGCTGGATTTGTTCACCCGCCCATTGTAAATAACGGTTAATTTCTTGGCTGCCACCCCAAGCATGAAAGTAGACAGTCTGACCGTTAGCCTCTTTTACAATCGAGCCCCAGCTTTTTTCTGACGGACTGTTGGCTGACGTATTGCTATCTAAAGCATGGCTGTTTTGTGCGTAGAGTTGAAAAGGCGAAAGACTGACGATGGTGGTCAGCGCGACGCGGCTGAATGTTTTTTTATTCATTTTATCATCCATTGTGAATAGTGTGGCAAACCATGCCGAGTTGTTAATAAAAGATACTAAAGGTTAGTGTGTCAGAATCAATAGTGAGTTTGCTTTCAGGTCAATACACCCGCAAAATTCTTAATAATCATGAAGCTTATGACACTCGACCGGACAAAATTAAAATAAATTTCAATGATTTTGTTTATTTATAGCAGAGATGAGCGAAAGCAGGTTTGTACGGTGGGAGATGAGATTGGGTAGACGATAATGCCGTGATCATTTCACGGCATTATAATGGTTAGGCTAATTGTTATTTTTAACCAGTCCATTACGCATGAGACCGCGTCTGACGCTGTGGCATAGTTTTCCAAAACGACGCAGTTCTTCAAAATTGGGTGTGATGCCGCGATCTAGCGCTGACTCCCAGTAGCTCACTTCCGTTTCAACCAATTCCAATAGTTTTTTTGGACAGCCTATGCATGAATTATCAGGGCCACATTTGAATGTGGACTCATCGTATAGCGGCAGTTCAGCTTTGACTTGAGTAATGAGTGTTTTAGTTGCCTCGTTTAAGTTGGGCTTGCGACAAATACTGGGCTTGCGAGAAATAAGCGTACTAGTGGCGGCTACATGATGGGCTTTGTCGTTAAGTTGCTGATTAACAATGCTGATTTTGTGATCTGTTTGAGTATGCATAGCGAGCGCCAAGAATAGGAAAGGCGCGATGCTATTGCATAAAGAACCTGGAATATATGCCTCGAAATGAGTAATCAAACAGGAGTTTGATCTGTCTCAATTTTGAGCATTTTGTAAATAACGGTAGGCCAGTGATTCGATTTTCCCTGATTACACGCTTCAATGTGATGAGAGGAGCTATTCATGTCGATAGTTTCTAATGTCGATAATGGTCTAAACATTTAGACGCAAGTGCAATTGAGACGAGAGTGCAACTGAGACCACTAAATAGACAGTTAAGTTGATGGATGCGGAATGGATGCCGTAAGAGGTGACAGGGAAGTGACTGAAAAGAGTGCCGCTAATTTGAATAGTGCGATATTGAAACTATTTGATGTAACGTCTGTACCGACGATAATCACAGATTCGTCCGGTAAGCTTGACTATGTCAATCAGGCAATGCTGAGTTTATTGGGTTACACGAAAGATGAAATTATGTCGGATCATGTGGTGATTACACATCCAGACGATAGAAGTCTCAACAAGGTTATTCGTAGTAAGCTCGAGCAAACCCCGGATGAACCAGTAGAAATTCAAAAACGTTATCAACATAAAGATGGGCATACCATTTATGCTTTGCTTTGCATTGTCGCCCAGCGGGACGATGAGAGCTCTGTGACTCATTTTGTTTCGCAAATCCGTGATCTATCGATTGAACGCCAATCTCAAGCTGGAGAGTTGTTACTAGAGCAATTGGTATTGAAGTCTAATGATGCCATTTATGTAGTCGATCCTCCATCAGGGCAAATTCTTAACTGCAATGAATTAGCGTATAAGCGCTTAGGGTATACTAAAGCGGAGATGTTACGCTTAAGCGTGCCAGATATTAATCCGTTGTTTAAGCCTCCAGTCTCATGGGGCAAGCATGTCTCTATCATGAAAGTTGAGCGCAGTAAATATATTGAAGCGACGCACAGAAGGAAAGATGGCACAGAATTACCCGTTGAAGCGAGCGTGAACTTGGTTGAACACAACGGTTGTTCCTACCTGTTGGCCATTGTTCGTGATATCTCGGAACGAAAAGCGAGAGAAATTAAAGTTATTGAAGAGCAAAACCTTGATCCATTAACCAACCTACCTAACCGTCGACTATTGGAACGCCGATTGAAAGCCTTAATCCACGATAGCCAGAGCTTTACACAATCCATTGCCTTCCTTTATTTAGATGTCGACAATTTCAAGCTCATCAATGATCACTATGGCCATACGATAGGCGATGAAGTGTTAATAGAACTTGCGCGGCGAATAAACGACTTCACTCGCCAGTCCGATATCATTGCACGCTTAGGAGGCGACGAGTTTTTGATCGTGATGAGTGGAATTAAAAACCAACCGCATGCACAAAGTATTGCCGAACATTTGTTACAAGTCTTTTCGCATCAGTTTATCACTCATGATGGAGAAGAAATTGCGGTTAGCTTGAGTATTGGTGTTACGCTTTGTAAAGAATCGCAATGGTGTACAACAGACGCGATTGCGATTGCCGATAAAGCCATGTATCAAGCAAAGAAACACGCTGGTTCGGCGATTGCCTTTCTAGATTGCCAATAAGCCCGCCATGCTAGCGAGTGGCGTTGGCTACCTTTTCAAATTGATAGATTGACGTGTATCCCTTATCGGGTCTACATGCGATCTATCCCTGCAATAAATCTTACAAAAAAACCATGTGAAATAACTGATTTTCAACTAGTTTGATGAGAGGGGATCCATTTATCCGCTCTGTTCAGAACTCGATGAATTTATAACATCAAGCGATGCCGCATTTCCTCTATCGAAAACGAATGGAGCAACCATTATTTAAGGAGTAAGTGAGATGAATAGATCATTGTCACTGCTATTTGCATCGATGACTTTGTGTTCGTCCGCTACCGCTTTTGCGTTGGTGACACCAAACCCACCAACATTAAATGCGAAAGGCTATGTGTTGATGGATTACCAATCTGGTGCAATTTTAGTGGGCAAGAATCAAGACGGGGCGTTAGCACCAGCCAGCCTGACAAAGTTGATGACGGCTTATGTTGTGGGCAAAGAAATTGAATCGGGCCGTACTAGTTGGGACAGTAAAGTGGCCGTGAGTGAAAATGCATGGTCGGTAAAATTCCCAGATTCATCAAAAATGTTTATCAAACCAGGTGACAGCGTCACAGTGGCAGATTTGATGCGTGGTTTAATCATACAGTCTGGCAATGACGCTGCAGTAGCGTTAGCGGAACATGTGGCGGGCACAGAGAGTGGTTTTGTCGCATTAATGAACCAATGGGCATTGTCGCTGGGAATGAGCAGTACAGAGTTCATCAACGCCCATGGACTTGATGGTGAAGGGATTCATACTACGCCGCAAAATATGGCAATCTTGATGCAACGTATCATTGAAGACGTACCAGAGGTTTACGAGCTGTACTCGGAAAAACGTTTTGTTTGGGCTGATATTAAGCAATATAACCGAAACCGTTTATTGTGGGACAACTCACTCAACGTGGACGGTGGGAAAACGGGTTATACATCAGAGGCAGGTTACAGTTTGGTCAGCTCTGCGACGGAAGGGCAGATGCGATTGATTTCTGTTGTGATGGGGACGCCAAGTAAACAAACTCGAGTAGAGGCTTCTAGGCAGTTACTCAATTATGGTTTCCGTTTCTATGAAACAGACCAACTGGCAGTAGCGGATAAGGATGAACGTTCGGTTCGTATTTGGAAAGGTGAGGGTAAGAACGTCTCAGTGGGTTTTGAGCAGGATGTCTATGCCACTTATGTGCGAGGAAATGGCAGACAGTTGTCCAAAGAAGTCGAAATTTATGCGCCGCTCATTGCACCAGTGAAACAAGGCGATATTGTAGGTAGCGTGACATGGCGAGTTGGCGCAGAAGAGATCATGACGGAACCTTTGGTCGCTAAGTCGAGTGTTGAACAAGGATCTATTATTACTCGTATTATTGATACTGTGGTGCTTTGGTTTAAGTCGTTGTTTTCAGATACCAAGTCGCTGTGGGAAAGTTAGGTATTTAAACATCTAAGTAACCACTTTCGAAGAAAAAGCTCAAACAAAAAAAAAGCCCAAACCAATGGTGGTTTGGGCACATACAAATATAGGAGTTTATAAGAAAAAAGCAGCATTGCCGCCAGTAATGAAAAATCAGTGGAAATGTGTTCATCGGTTTATTACTGACTGCATAATAATAGACCCCCTTCTTTTGCGTTAGTTCCGTTTTCTTTTCAAAAAATTCAAACAAATTTCTTTTTGTAACCGTTTGATGTTCTGTGACCTTTTGGGTCTCTGGTCTAACCAGTTTTGAAATCTTTGATGTTAATCACTTGTTATATTGCTGTTGCGGGGGTATATTCAAACATATGTTTTATACGGATGATTGAAATGGCAAAGATAACCACCAAAGACAAAATCTTAGATGTAGCCGAGGTATTGTTTGCCGAACAGGGCTTTAATGACACTTCCCTGCGTACGATTACCAGCAAAGCGAATGTCAACTTGGCATCGGTCAATTATCATTTTGGTGATAAAAAAACCTTAGTGCGAGCGGTATTGAATCGCTATTTAGAAGCCTTTATGCCAGCGGTGGAGAAAGCTCTGTATGAGTTAAACGATCGCGATACCTACACGATGGAAGAAGTGTTTGTGGCATTGAAACAGCCGCTGTTGAGCTTGAATAAAGTGAAGCCTAATGGCGCCAGTCGTTTCATGTTGTTAGTGGGGCGTGGCTATACCGATGTACAAGGTCATTTACGCTGGTTTATTACCACGCGCTACACCGAAACTTTGGCGATGTTTACTCAATCGATATTAAAGGCGAATACTCAGTTAACCCCCGAAACGCTGTTTTGGCGGTTGCATTTCACCCTAGGAACGTGTGTTTTTACCATGGCGTCAAGCCAAGCCCTTTCAGAAATTGCATACAGTTCATTTGAAAGAAATGTTGATGCGGAAATGATCATCGACCAAATTATTCCGTATTTGGCTGCCGGCGTCGCCGCTGATTAGCCAAGATGGTTAACTCGAGTTTTTATATTTAACTCGACAATTGTTTACGTGTTTCCCCCTTTCAACCATGGTTGATAGGGCTGTACCTCAAAGTTTGTACCCTAAATAATTATTTTAAAAAACAAGACAAATTGTGAACAAAAGGATAGGTAACATGAGCTCTCTAAGAAGAAAATGGGTAAGTGACCCAGCGTTTAAAATGTTTAAAAAAGTACTGCCACCACTATCCGCAACAGAGCGTGAGGCCATGGAAGCGGGCAGTGTTTGGTGGGATGGGGAGTTGTTCTCTGGAACACCTAATTTTAAAACATTACACCAATATCCCAAACCTACCCTGACGGCGGAAGAGCAGTCGTTTATGGACAACGAGCTTGAAACGCTACTGGCGATGCTTGATGACTATAAAATTGTGACTGAAGATCGTGATCTCCCGAAAGAAGTGTGGGACTTTTTACGCAAAGAACGTTTCTTCTCACTGATTATTTCCAAAGAATATGGCGGTCGTGAATTTTCTTCATTGGCGAACTCAACGATAGTGACCAAAATTGCAACGCGAAGTATTAGTGCGGCTGTATCGGTTATGGTTCCAAACTCGTTGGGCCCTGGTGAGCTATTATCCCACTACGGAACACAAGAGCAAAAAGACTACTGGCTACCACGTCTTGCAGACGGAACGGATATTCCGTGTTTCGCACTGACGGGCCCTGAAGCAGGCTCCGATGCTGGTGGTATCCCAGATAAAGGTATTGTGTGTTATGGCGAGCATGAAGGTAAAGAAGTGCTTGGTATCCGCCTTAACTGGAACAAACGTTACATCACCCTTGCCCCTGTTGCGACGGTATTAGGCTTAGCCTTTAAGCTTCATGATCCTGACCAACTGATGGGTGAGAAAGAAGATTTAGGTATTACCTGTGCATTGATTCCGGCAAACCATAAAGGTGTGGAAATTGGTGAGCGTCATGACCCAATTCACCTTGCATTTATGAACGGTCCAACACGTGGTAACGATGTATTCATTCCTATGGATTGGTTAATTGGCGGCGCTGATTACGCAGGTCGCGGCTGGCGTATGCTGGTGGAATGTTTGTCAGCAGGGCGTGGTATTTCATTACCAGCACTGGGCACGGCAATCGGGCATCTCACAACACGAACTACCGGGGCGTATGCCTATGTACGTAAGCAATTTGGCATGTCGATTGGTAAGTTTGAAGGGGTGGCAGAGGCCATGGGCCGCATTGGCGGTTTGACGTATCTGCTTGAAGCCACGCGTACCATGACGACAACGTCTCTTGATATGGGCGAAAAACCAGGCATTGTTACCGCTATCGCGAAATACCACATGACGGAGATGGCGCGTACCATTCTAAATGACTCCATGGATATTCATGCAGGGCGAGCGATTCAAGATGGTCCGATGAACTATTTAGCCTCCAGCTATCTTGGGATCCCTGTAGCCATTACGGTGGAAGGGGCGAACATTTTAACCCGTAACTTAATGATCTTTGGTCAAGGTGCCACGCGTTGTCATCCTTACGTGCTAAAAGAGATGGAAGCGGCAGCAAACCCAGATGAAAAGCAGGCATTAGCGGACTTTGATAAGTTACTATTCAAGCACATTGGTCACGCGACGAAAAATACCTTTGGCGCATTTGGTGCGGCATTAACAGGCTCCGCTTTTGTTGGGGCGTACATGAGTGGTCCAACAAAGCGCTACTATAAAGATCTGACAAGGCTTAGCAAAGCCTTAGCGGTAAGTGCGGATTTTGCCATGCTAACGCTTGGTGGTGACCTAAAACGAAAAGAGACGATTTCAGCTCGCTTAGGTGATGGATTGGCGTACTTGTTTATGGCGTCGGCGGCACTGAAAAAGTATGAAGATGATGGTCGTCAGCGTGCGGATCTAGACTTTGTTCATTACGCAGTTCAGCACTGTATGCACCATGCTGCGACGTCTTTGAATGAAGCGTATCGTAACTTCCCAGCACGTTGGGCAGGACGAACCTTAAAAGGCTTGTTGTTCCCAATTGGTAATCACTTTGAAAAACCATCGGATGAAATTGGCCTTAATATCGCTAAAGCAATGATGGTACCAGGTGCGCAACGTGACCGATTAACCCAACTTTGTTATATCGGGCCTCAAGAGGATGACAAAATCGGCTTAATGGAGAGCGCTTTCATTGCGATGTTCGACATTCAAGATCTGGAGAAGAAACTATTCAAAGGTGTAAAAGAGGGCAAGGTAGCGAAAAAAGGTTTGCTCAACGAGCGCTTGGCTCAAGCTCTGGAAGCGGGTGTGTTGACACAAGAAGAAGTCGACAAAATCAACGCAGCGGACGCATTGCGTTATAAAGCGATTCAGGTGGATCACTTTAGCCATGATTTGAGAGAGGTCAGAACACACAGTGAAAATAAGCCTAAGTTAAATAGTGTGGCCTAATCACTGAATCCTGCCGAGGATAACTCCGTTCGGTGCGAGAAACGTAACCAGTAAATCCAAGAAGGGCGCTTATGCGCTCTTCTTTTGCTCTCAAGAAAAGACGATTTTGCTCTGAAAGTGCTCCAACCACTTAGGAAATTAAGGGGTTTTGACAGAAATAAGATGCGATTTGTCTTTGAACCTTTTATCCTAACAAGGATTTTTTGAGGAACTGAATATGATCATCAAACCCCGAATTCGTGGATTTATCTGTACTACTACTCACCCAGTAGGTTGTGAAGCTAACGTAAAAGAACAAATTGCTTATACCAAAGCGCAAGGCCCAATCGCGAATGCACCAAAGCGTGTGCTTGTTGTTGGTTCTTCTAGTGGTTACGGCCTTTCTTCTCGTATCGCTGCGGCATTTGGTGGTGGTGCGTCAACAATCGGCGTATTTTTCGAAAAACCAGCGACTGAGCGCAAGCCAGGTACTGCGGGTTACTACAACTCAGCGGCATTTGAAAAGTTGGCGAAAGAAGAAGGCCTTTATGCGAAAAGCATTAACGGTGATGCCTTCTCTCATGAAGCAAAACAAAAAGTTATCGATCTGATTAAAGAAGACCTTGGTCAAATCGACATGGTTGTTTACTCACTAGCGTCACCTGTACGTAAGTTGCCAGATACCGGTGAGCTGATTCGTTCATCGCTAAAACCAATTGGTGAGACATACACGTCTACCGCAGTTGACACTAACTCTGACACGATTATTGAAGCAAGCGTTGAGCCTGCAACAGAAGAAGAGATCAAAGATACTGTTACCGTTATGGGTGGCGAGGATTGGGAATTGTGGGTTAACGCACTTTCTGATGCTGGTGTCTTGGCTGATGGTTGTAAGACTGTTGCTTACTCATACATTGGTACAGAGCTAACGTGGCCAATTTACTGGGAAGGCGCATTGGGTAAAGCGAAAATGGACTTAGACCGTGCTGCGTCTGAGCTAAACGCTAAGCTTGCAGAAAAGGGCGGCAGTGCAAACGTTGCTGTGCTTAAATCTGTTGTGACTCAAGCAAGTTCAGCTATCCCTGTTATGCCATTATATATCGCGATGGTCTTTAAGAAGATGCGCGAAGAAGGCATTCATGAAGGTTGTATGGAACAGATTCACCGTATGTTCTCGCAGCGCCTATATAAAGAAGATGGTACAGCACCTGAAGTAGACGACAAAAACCGTCTGCGTCTTGATGACTGGGAACTGCGTGAAGACATTCAGAAGCACTGTGAAGCACTATGGCCACAGATCACTTCTGAAAACTTGAAAGAGCTAACGGATTACGTTGAGTATAAAGAAGAGTTCTTGAAGCTATTTGGCTTTGGTGTTGAAGGCGTGGACTACGAAGCGGATATCTCTCCACTCGTAGAGTTCGACGTTATCGACCTATAAATAGCGAATTAGCTAGTACAAAATCGAAGAAGGAAGCCTAGTGCTTCCTTCTTTTTTATTCGCCATGCACCTTATTCGCCACGCACCTTAATATCATCGATTCGCTGTCCATTCGCCAGTTGAATAATAGCCGTTGCTTCTGAGTTTAAATGGTTGTTTTCATCGTGCATGTTATCAATTTCAATCACTTCACTTCCTAGCAGAAGGTGTCCATCGCGATAGACATTGGCGTGGCCGTTTTTATTGAGTCTGACGTAATAATCTAAAGTATCCATACTGTTCACCTATCCATATTCGTTAACTAAATAACTTTTATTCAAACGAAGGGCTCGCCGAAGAAATTGACCGCCTTACACTATAAATATTAGGAAACTTGTTTGTTAATTCAATATTGATTCAGTGACCATGGAAGAGGCATAGACAAACTCAGTAAGTAAAACTGTGATGAGCGATAGAATTCGATTGTTATTTAACACTCATTAGTTACAATGTCGCATTGCGTTAAAGGGTGCATCTGTATTTGTACTCAATAGCGCAATTTTCTCTATAAATAGTGACAGTCTTACCCTGCGTAAGGTTGTTAATCATTAATGCAAGTCTTGCTTGGTGTGCAAGACCACTGTAATAGGATTATACATGCCTGTAATTACTCTTCCTGACGGCAGTCAGCGTTCATTTGATGCCCCTGTTTCTACTCTAGATGTTGCCCTTTCTATTGGTCCTGGTTTAGCGAAAGCAACCATTGCTGGCCGTGTAGATGGCGAACGTGTAGATGCTTGTGATCTTATCGAAAATGATGCAAGCCTAGAAATCATCACGGCAAAAGACGAAGACGGTCTAGAGATCGTTCGTCACTCTTGTGCTCACTTATTGGGACATGCGATTAAGCAATTGTACCCAGACGTAAAAATGGCGATTGGTCCTACGATCGACAATGGCTTTTATTACGATATCGATCTAGAAGAATCTCTAACACAAGATGATATAGAGAAGATCGAAAAGCGCATGAAAGAGCTTGCTAAAACCAAATATCAAGTGGTTAAGAAAAAAGTAAGCTGGCAAGAAGCGCGCGACGCATTTGAAAGCCGCGGCGAAACTTACAAAATTGAAATCTTGGATGAGAACGTCTCTAAAGATGATCGTCCAGGTCTATACCATCACGAAGAATACATCGACATGTGTCGTGGTCCACATGTGCCAAACATGAGCTTCTGCCAGCACTTTAAACTGCTGAACGTAGCAGGCGCATACTGGCGTGGTAACAGCGACAACAAGATGTTGCAGCGTATCTATGGCACGGCATTCCACGACAAGAAAGCACTGAAGGCGCATCTAACACGTCTAGAAGAAGCTGCTAAGCGTGACCACCGTAAAATTGGTAAACATCTGGACTTGTTCCATATGCAGCAAGAAGCGCCTGGTATGGTGTTCTGGCACCACAACGGTTGGTCTATCTTCCGTGATTTAGAAGTCTTTGTTCGTGAGAAACTGACAGAATACGATTACCAAGAAGTAAAAGGCCCATTGATGATGGACCGCGTACTTTGGGAACGTTCTGGTCACTGGGACAAATACGCAGAAGCCATGTTCACAACCTCTTCAGAGAACCGTGAATACGCTATCAAACCAATGAACTGTCCTGGTCACGTACAGATCTTTAACCAAGGTCTTAAGTCTTACCGCGATCTGCCATTGCGCATGGCTGAGTTTGGCTCTTGTCACCGTAATGAGCCGTCTGGCGCATTGCACGGCATTATGCGTGTTCGTGGCTTTACTCAAGATGATGCTCACGTATTCTGTACCGAGCAACAAGTTCAGCAAGAAGTAAAATCTTGTATTGAGATGGTTTACGATACATATCAGACTTTTGGTTTTGACAATATCGTTGTTAAACTATCTACGCGTCCTGAAAAACGTGTTGGTTCTGATGAAATGTGGGACCGTGCAGAGTCGGATTTAGAGCTTGCGCTTAAATCTATGGACATCGCATATGAGATTCAAGAAGGTGAGGGTGCATTCTATGGACCTAAAATTGAATTTACTTTGCATGATTGTTTGGACCGAGCTTGGCAATGTGGTACAGTGCAGCTCGATTTTGCACTACCAGAGCGTTTAGGAGCAACTTACGTAGGCGAAGATAACGAGCGTCACACGCCAGTTATGATTCACCGCGCGATTTTAGGTTCACTAGAGCGCTTTATTGGTATTCTAATTGAAGAATATGCAGGCTTCTTCCCAACATGGTTAGCTCCAGAGCAAGCTGTTGTTATGGGAATTACTGACAAACAGTCTGAATATGTTCAAGAAATTACGAAAAAACTGCAAAAAAGTGGAATTAGAGCCAAAGCGGACTTGAGAAATGAGAAGATTGGCTTTAAAATCCGCGAACATACTTTGAAACGTGTACCGTATATGCTCGTTTGTGGCGACCAAGAAATGGAAGCTGGCGAAATTGCAGTACGTACTCGTAAGGGCAACGATTTAGGTAAGTTTAAAGTGGATGACTTTATCGCATACATCCAAGCCGAAATCGCAAGCCGTAAGCTCAATCTGGAGGAATAACCTATTAAAGGCGGAAGACGTGGCCAACAACCGGCCAAACAAAACCAGCACCGTTTAAACGGTGAAATTCGTGGCATTCGTGAAGTTCGTCTAACAGGCGCAGATGGTGAACCTGTTGGTATCGTTCTGATTCAAGAAGCGCTAGATGCAGCTGTAGAAGCTGGTATGGATCTTGTAGAGATCAGCCCTAACGCCGAGCCACCGGTCTGTCGTGTGATGGACTATGGTAAGTTCCTCTTTGAAAAGAGCAAAGCTGCTAAAGAGCAGAAGAAAAAGCAAAAACAGGTTCAGATTAAGGAAATAAAATTCCGTCCTGGAACTGATATTGGAGACTATCAGGTAAAACTACGCAACCTGACTGGTTTCCTTGAAGACGGCAACAAAGTGAAGGTAACAATTCGCTTCCGTGGCCGCGAAATGGCTCACCAAGACATCGGTGTTGACGTTCTACATCGTTTGAAAGCGGATACTGAAGAATTTGCAGTAGTCGAATCTTTCCCAACGAGAATAGAAGGTCGCCAGATGATCATGGTGTTGGCCCCTAAGAAGAAGTAATTTACGGCTTGCAAGTAATATAACCTTGCCGTTCCTTCTCAAAGAGGGACGCGGTAGGGTTTTATTCGCCTAATTACTATTGTTTAATTAACTCAACAATGCGGAGTTCTTCATCATGCCTAAGATGAAATCCAACAAAGGTGCAGCTAAGCGTTTCAAGAAAACAGCTGGTGGTATCAAATTTAAGCACGCTGGTAAACGTCACATCTTGACTAAGCGTACTACTAAGAACAAGCGTCAACTACGTCCGAATGCAATTCTTCCTAAATGTGAAGTTGCTGCAGTTCTACGTATGTTGCCATACGCTTAATTCTTTTTAGTTTATCAATCGTTTAGTTTAGGAGAGACATAATGCCTCGCGTAAAACGTGGTGTACAAGCTCGTGCACGTCATAAGAAAGTTCTAAAACAAGCTAAAGGTTACTACGGAGCACGTTCACGTGTTTACCGCGTAGCTTTCCAAGCTGTTACTAAAGCAGGTCAATACGCTTACCGTGACCGTCGCAACAAGAAACGTCAATTCCGTCAACTGTGGATTGCACGTATCAACGCGGCTTCTCGTCAAAATGGTCTATCTTACAGCCGTTTCATCAACGGTCTTAAGAAAGCATCTATCGAGATCGATCGTAAGATCCTTGCTGATATCGCTGTATTCGACAAAGCTGCATTCGCAGTTCTAGTTGAAAAAGCGAAAGCTGCTCTTTAATTAGCAGTTTAGATCTTTGATAAAGGAGAGCATTTGCTCTCCTTTTTTATATCTATAAGATAGAAGACAGTGGGCTGGTTACCCCACTAGCACCACGATTAATGACATGTGTGTATATTTGAGTGGTTTTCACATCAGTATGCCCTAATTGTTCTTGTACCGTGCGTATATCGGCACCGCTTTCTAATAGATGTGTAGCAAAAGAGTGTCTTAATGTGTGGCAGGTCACTGGTTTTTGCAGGTTTGCTTTTGTAGCAGCGCTTCGCACTGCTCTTTGAATACTAGAAGGGTGGACGTGTTGTCGACGAAGAAGTTGATTTTTCGGGTCGATACTAAGTTTGACTGATGGAAACAAATAATGCCAACCAAAATCTAGGTTAGCATCTGGGTATTTTCGCTTTAGTGCATGTGGTAAATACACCCCTGAATAGCCTTTGGTTTGATAATCCATTTGGTAGTAATGTTGAGCCCGATTCTTTTGTTCTTCCAGTGAGCTCATCAACTTCTCTGCCAGTGTCACGATTCTATTTTTAGCCCCTTTCCCTTGCCAAACCCTTATTGCTTTGTAATCTGAGTCAATGTCATTGACCCTAAGCCGAACACATTCCATAACTCGCAGTCCCGAACCGTACATAAGCTGTACTGGTAGCATGAAATTCGGATTCACACACTCAATGAGCCGAGTGATTTCAGGTTTTGTTAGCACAACAGGGAGTTTTGTCTCTTGATGTGAACGCTTGAACTTCAGCTCAGAACTAATGGGTGTTTTTTGGATTTCCTTGTACAAAAAGTGCAGTGCATTTAGCGCGAGTGCCTGTGTCTTGGGGGCGACATGCTGCTTTACTGCAAGGAAAGTAAGGTACTCTTCCACTTCATGTGATCCCATATCCCGAGGGTGCTTTTTTCCATTAAAAATAATGAAATTTTTTATCCAATATAGATAGGTCTCGATCGTGCGTTTAGCGTAATGCCGAGCATACATGTAGTCCGAGATATACAAGAGGTAGAGTGATTTCATTGTCTTTTAAGTGATGTATAAATAAACAGTAGTATTGATTTTAGCCTATTCGCCGAACTATATGAGCATAATGATGCATACCGTGAGTCGCTTCACATTAATTCCACGCGTAATGCACTGATTACATTGAAAGTTCGTGTTAAATTGAACGAGTACTGCTGTCAAGTAGGGGCGGTAGCATGGGGTGACTATACGAGCGTGGTGCAGTCTAATACATGTTATGCATACTATTTAGTTTTGGAGAACCAAATTGAAAGGAAGCTGTTTGTGCGGTGATGTTACGTTTGAACTGTTGAGCGAACTACCGTCCATCTATCAATGCCATTGTTCCCTATGCCGAAAAGTTTCGGGCTCTTCGTCTAATTCAGCTCTGATAGTAAAAGCGTCTAATTTTAGATGGTGCTCGGGTGAGCATTTAATTAAATCCTATTCCACCAAATCAGGCTTCAAGTCGGAGTTCTGTACTCAATGTGGTAGTCCAGTTCCTAATTTAACTACCAGTAGTGACTCATATTGGGTACCAGCGGGCTTAATAACAGATGCTACTAATACAAGTGTAACGGCACATGTTTTTGTTAGCTCAAGAGCTGATTGGGATAAGGGTTTCTTAAGTGACAATATCCCTAAATTCGAGAAGATGCCCCTGTGAGCGATCAACGAGGTACGTTTCGTGGAGACGTATGCATAACAAATTGTTCAAGCAGACAGCTAACAGTTGGCGATTTTGGTTTGAATTGAGATTAGTGATTACGTTGCTCTTGTTTGAGTGTAGTGGTAGTTAGCTGCTACTTAACAAGGCGTTATGTGTAATCGAGAGTTCAGGGAAAGAATGAAAGTACTTATATCAGGATCTAATGGGTATATTGGTAGCCACGTGACTAAGATGTTTGTCGAGAGTGGCTTTGAAGTTTCAACTTACAGCAGGTCTAATGGTGTCTTACCTCTTGCTCGGAAGCTTACCGATGTGCTATCAGATTTCTCTGGTTACTTTGATATCGTTATAAATTGTGCTCGCCCACATTGGTCAGAATTTTCACCGGAGGAAATAGCTGATATAGAGTCCAAGCTGCTCACGCAGCTGGATAGACTAGCGGCTGATGGAGCAACAAAAATCCACACATCGGGCGTTTGGTTATTTGGCAATGCTTCTCACAATGACCTGAAAGAATTTAGGCTTAAGCCTCTAGAGGTGGTGAAACCGGACACAGTTACAATAGGTTGTGCTATCAAAAAGAAGTGGCATGTCGTTTACTGTCCTAGTTTGGTTTATGGTGGTGAAAACTGTCAGCTAAAGCGGATTGTAGACTCCTTATCTGACCAAACTCTCCAAGTAGCGATACCATCTCAAGGTTACAACCAATATATCCATGTTAATGACATCGCTCGATTTTATTTGGCACTGGTTCAAGGTAAACGTCCGGCTACACAACACTTTATTGCTGAGACTAAGGGGTATAGCCCCGAAGCATTTTCTCAATTGCTACTCGACTCTCGAGTCGTAAAGCGCGTTCACGAGTGCAGTTGGAGTGACTTTGAGAAATACCATGGCTCTTCGGCAGTCGAAATTGAAAAGCTAAATCTTAACCTTCCAATTAGTCCCTTGTTTGAATCGACTGAGTCATTAAGGAAGTACATAGAAAATTACACATAACAAATGCTTCAAGTGGATTCGTAACGCTTGGCAATTTTGGTGTAACTGTCGGCTTATGTGTTTACGGTGGTCAATTTAAGTTTGGTGGTGCGTCACTCACCACTTAAGCAGGCGTTATGTTTCCATTCAATCACGGAGGATAGATGAACATAGAAAGAAGATTAGCAGAACTTGGCTTGGAGTTACCTCAAGCCAGTGATCCGCAAGGTAGTTATTGTAATTGCGTTCGAACAGGCAATTTACTTTATGTCTCAGGAAAAGGTCCAGTAGCTGGTTTAAGTGTCGTACCCAGAGGTAA